>WJIV01000053.1 GCA_014730055.1 Candidatus Bathyarchaeota archaeon | reverse complement strand
TGGGCTCTTCATGACCCACTCAACGTCCTCCTCGTTCATTCCGAACATGACGCTTGGTACCTGAGCATCCTCCATGATCAACAGGTCACATACGGCGTTGAAGGGATCTTTACCCATCATCTCACCCACTTCCTTCAGGTTCTTGCCGTCGTACTCTGGATGGTTCTTGGCGCTAGTTACCAGGATCTCATCCCACTCATAGTTTAGTCTTAGCTCATTTCTAATCCTATACCGAGTTTGAGGGTCTTTTAGGTGCTCTAAGAGTTTCTCAGCCCCACCTTCTTGTGTCCAGTGAGGCAGGATTGCAGTAACATTTGTGCTTGAGGCAATGTAGGGATACTGGTCAAAGGTAACATCAACACTTTTATCACGATACTTCTCAAGTAACTCATGAGCGAGTTTCACTTTTCCCCAGTTCGGTTTTCCGCTTGATTTGAAGTGTGCTATCTGTACTGGCGCAGTTCCTTGTAGACCTATCTCGCATGCTTCAGATACCGCATCTAGAAGGGTCTCACCCTCTCCCCTTATGTGGCTAAAATACACGCCCCCCTTGTCGGCTACTATTTTTGTTAGCTCGATGATCTCCTCAATCTTTGCATAAACACTAGGAGGATAAATGAGTCCGGTGCTCATACCCCATGCTCCGTCATCCATACCCTGACTGACTAGATTCTTCATTTCGTGAAGCTCGTAGTCTGTGGGTGCCCGGTTTTCGTGCCCAATAACATTCATACGTATGGTCCCGTGACCCAAGAGTGGGACTATGTTCAGGCTAGTTCCCTGACTTTCCAGTCTATTAATATAATCCTCCATGGTGATCCAGTCGTACTTGAAGTCATCAGGCACCCGGCTCCTGGCGTACCTGTCCCTATATTCCTTGACCCGGTTATTCATGGGGGCAGCGCTGTTACCACAATTACCTATGATCTCTGTAGTCACTCCCTGTCTTATCTTACTGTGAGCGTGATAATCCACCAATATTGGTATATCACTGTGACTGTGAATATCTATGAAGCCAGGAGAGAGGATTAATCCTTTAGCATCAATAACTAGATCAGAATCCCCATCGAGATCACCTATGTTTTCAATTTTGTCACCGATTACTCCGACATCAGCTTTATACCAAGGATTCCCTGATCCATCAATTATCCTGCCATTTTTAATCAGTAAATCATATCCCAATAAACATCACCGAATAAACATACACTTTAAATGTTTAAATCCGACGCCCTCGACTAAAATCTCAGTCGTTTAAAAAGGAAAAATAAATGAATTCAATATTACCTCTCCGGGAAAATGAACTCACTTTCTACGGACATACTTGGCTGTTTTCTCCGTAAAAGGAGAGGTTCTTTTCTTCACGATCTCAACAAGTCCTTTCTCAACAAGGGCAGGTATCGCACCGCTTAGTTTTTGGGGTATCTGTTTGCACATTACCTCTCTCTCACCTATCATCTCGTAGACCCTCTCCTGGACATGGGTCAAATCAGTATTTTCAGACAATCAACGCACCTTACTACTATAACCGGTAATGGGTAAAAAGTATTGTTTATTCAATAAAGTAGTCTTTTAGATACCTAATCATGGGCTTTCCTAAGGCTTCCTCTATTGCCTCATAGTTCTCCGAATACTTGTTCCCATCCCCCACGGGTAACTTATCCTTGCTTACATTAGCTAGGTACACTATATCACCTTTCTTCAGGGCCGCACTTGTTATAGGTTCTCCTTTTTCATTGAACGTTGTCATGAGGTCGGGGAATGTTGCTAATCTATTTCTGTCCCTCTCTAGTGTCATATACTCGTTCACGTAGGTTAAATCCCATTCATCGGATCCATCCTTGAGTGTCAGGTAGCCTATATCAAAGCCTCCCTTTGCCTCTATCTTCACCGAGACTATCTCAGCCTTGCAGATCAACTCTCCTTCAAGATAATCCATGGCAAATTGAACCCTCTCATAAGGGCCAACATTCTTATTGGAAATGTAATCCTTTCCTAGCTCAATCGCCATAGCTATTGCACCGGGGGCACCATGCTCAATCGTATAACTAACTGGAACTGGGTCCCTGGCCATAGCGATCAGAGCTTTCATATCCCGAGCTTGGGCCCTAATCACGTTACTGGTAGTCTGGAGGCTACCCCATGCTATAACCTCGCTTCCCTCCGTAACCCCAGATTTAATGCTATTGTAATTGTGACGATGCAACCCCATACTTCCCATCATTGCCGTAGGATGAGCCCTACCGTCACCGGGAGTGTCCACAACGGGGAGACCCAAGCTTGCAGCAATAATCCATCCTCCGAAACTATTTTGTCCTCCATTCTCAGCTGCTATCACTCCATCAAATTCTACTCCCACCTTCTCCAGAAGTTGAGCTGCTCTTATGAAATGCATCGGCTTTGTGTTGCCGGGTTGTGTGGGGGCTCCTAGGGCAGCGCTAGTGATAACCTTCCAGTCAGGATCAGCTTCATCAGGGCTGTTTAGCTCGATTTTCCCAATCTCTAATGCCAGTCTACCGTCTCTTAGACCAATTTCGGGCCATCCTCCTCCACCACCGCCAAGGATCGTTCCTCCTATTGCAAGGGCATCGACATCTTTTGCATTAATAATTCTAGGCATGTATCCATCATAGAATAGAATACATTTGGAGATTATAACGATTAAAAAAAGTTGGTTAAAACCAGGGGAGTCTTTTCTCTTTCTCAATCCACAGCAGCGATTCCCAATCTTCCCTGATGTGCTTCTGGAGGACCTCCATCTGCTCCTCCGTTACATGCCTGAATCTTCTCTGAGGTTCCAGATACTCGTTAATAGGTTTTAGTTCTCTGGGCTTTATATTGATCTTGAACTCGCCGTGATCTATCTCCACTATTGGGAATGCTCCTGACTGAACAGCAAGTTTAGCTATCTCAACTGTCTTGGAAGCATCGAAGTACCAGCCCGTTGTACAGGGCTGATGCACGTGTATGTACGCTAGTCCTTCACCGTTACGGGTAACCTCGGCTGCTTTCTTGATCTTTCGCTTGAGATCGGGTATGTATCCGAGGGACGCTGTTGCTATGTATGGTATCCTATGGGCCGCCATAATCATTAACATGTTCTTGCGGCGCTGGGGCTTTCCTTTCCATTCTGTTCCCACCGGGGTCGTTGATGTAGCACTGAAGAGTGGCGTGCTGCCACTCCTCTGTATCCCGGTGTTCATGTAAGCCTCGTTATCGTAGCAAAGCCAAATAATGGACTCGCCTCGTTCAGCCGCACCACTTAGGCTCTGTAGACCAATATCTACCGTACCTCCATCTCCAGCATAGCTGGTTATGTAGACTTTGTCTGCTTTCCCTTTCTTACGTAAAGCCCTGTAGACACCTGTCTCGTATGCTGGCCCCGCGGCGAAATTTGCCAGTACCCAGGGAACTTTTACCACTCCACCATAGTTTACCCCGCTGCAGTTTGGTGGATTTATTACGACCGTTTTCTCTCCCAGTGTGTTAACAAGGGTCCTTACGATTATGCTTGCTCCGCATCCCGCGCAGCCATCGCTTCCAGGGTGCATACAGGTCTCATCCGTGAACTCGTAATCCACAGGCGGGGATGCTCCTGGGAACTCGTGCTCTATGAACTCAACCTCCTTGTCTAATTTTCCATCTCTAGAGACTTTGAGGACCTTTTTTCCCATCATGTAAAGATCATCTATTGGGATGTCCTCTCCGCCTAGGCCTGTGACGAAGTTCTTCACCGGCACCCTGACATCAGTGTTGTATAGGGCTGACTTTAAGTCCTGGAATGCCATTCCTCCTCCAGTGCCGTGTAGTACTGCCCTATCCACCACACCTATAGCGTTGACCTGCTCTGCTAGTTCGAGAACTTCTTCACTCGGGAAAGGCCGCATAAAACGTAATTTTAGAAGCCCAATATTATCTCCTTCATCCCTCAGCCTATCTACTGCTCTCCTAGCTGCGGTTGTCATGCTACCCATGGTCACCATGAGCGTGTCAGCGTCGTCACACCTGTACTTCTCAACCAGGCCCCCGTAGCTACGACCAAAGGTCTCACCATAGCTCTTGTCTACCTCTGTGATAACTTTCTTTGTGTCCTCCATTATTTCCTCATGGAGTTTCCTATAGGTGGTGTGTAATGCAGGAGGAATACTCGCACTTGGCCACGCCTTGCTCTCAGTGGGGTCAACGGGGTATGGTGCTTTATATGAAGGGAGCCAATCATCTACGGAATCCTGATCTGGAAGATAGACCCTTTCCTGGCTGTAGCTTAAATAGAATCCATCCAAGCTCATCATGGTAGGAAGTAACACTCTATAGTTTTCAGCTATCTTATAATTCATTAATATTTGATCGAGGCATTCCTGGTTGCTCTCCACAAAATTCACCAACCAGCCTAGGTTCATCTCCGGCATAATATCACTGTAGTCAGGTCCGAGGCTCCAATACCAGCCAAGGGTCCTATTCGCCACTGCCATTACAATGGGGGTCCTATAATTTGTTGCCTGTGCGACAACCTCGTGCATGTAGGCTAGACCTTCACTGCAGGTAGCCGTAAAGGTTCTTGCACCGGCAAGGGATGCACCGACAGCCATTGCCATGCAGCTATGTTCACCTTCGCTATGGATATACTCAGCATCTAGCTCTCCGTTCGCTACAAACTCGCTGATATACTCAATAATCGTAGTCTGGGGCGTAATTGGAAACGCAGGGACGACCTCAACCTTTGCTAAGCGCACACCGTGAGCTACAGCCTTGTTCCCGGGCATCACATCAAAGTCCTGGGGCATTACTCTTCCTCCTCCTTCTCCATACTAACTGCCTTCTGAGGACACTCATTGGCGCAGATACCGCATCCCTTACAAAAACGGTAATCTATCTGAGGCTTTCGATCCTCTCTACGGCTTATGGCTGCTTCTGGGCAGTAAGTCTCACACAACCCACAGGCTACGCACTTATCGTATGCAATAACAGGCCTGTAAACACGCCAATTTCCCACGTATTTTCCTCCCTTTGCTTCGATATCGTTTAACGCAAGCCCTTTAATCGATTCTTTATTCTGAGTCATTCAAATACCTCCTAGAATTCCTTCACCTGGGCGTTTTCGAAACCCTCCTGGGCGGCCTTTTTGTTCGGGTCGGCGAGTCTGGGGGGGAATCGCTTATCAATGGCCTTGAATACGCTCCCCATCTCTAGCAGCCCGGTTGTCTTAACAAAAGCTCCCAACATTGTAGTGTTGGGTATGGGCCTGTTTATTATATCGACTGCTATCCCAGTCGCGTCCACTATACCAAGACTCCTTAAGGGCTTGTTGAATATCTCATATGCCTCATCCAAGGTTTTCTTCGTGTTATAAACAATAACTCCGTCCTCTTTGAGACCATTTGTTATATCCATAGTCTCCGGCATAGGCGGATCCAGTACTAGCAAGTATTCAGGATGATATATCATTGACCTAGTGGCTTCATCCTCAGAACCTATTTGCGCGAAAGCGAGAACAGGAGCTCCCCTTCGGGCACTTCCATACATTGGAAACGCGCGACAAAACTTGTCCTCGTAGCTCGCAGCGATAGCTATAAGCTCGCCGCATGCAACTACTCCTTGTCCGCCCATTCCATGCAGTCTAATCTCATCTACCATTTCTATAATCCTCAATAACGCGATGTCGTGTGAAAGGGGCAGGGGTGAGTTTTACCCTCTTCATATCGATTCTATAGGAATAATTTTATTCCAGTAATAACACCTTCGAAAAGAAGTGCGTTTTTATAAATAGAATATATAGATTTTAGAACCAGGGGAGCTTACCAAGCGCCTCAAGAGATAACAGACCCTCCCAGTCCTGTCTGATTATTGCTTCATATCTGTCGATTTGTCCCTCTGTTAGGTGCTTGAATCTCCTCTGAGGTTCCAGATATTCTTTGAGCGGCTTGAGTTCCTTTGGCTTTATGTTTAACCTAAGCTCCCCCTGATCTATTTCCATTACAGGCCATGCCCCTGTCTGCACCGCTAACCTCCCCACTTCAACCGTCTTTTCAGGTGGGAAATACCAGCCAGTACAACATGGCTGATGTACGTGAACAAATGCCATCCCCTCACCCCTCCGGGTTACTTCAGCCGCTTTTTTTATTTTTCTTTTTAGATCCGGGATGTATGCCAAGGACGCTGTAGCTATGTAAGGGATCCTGTGGGCTGCCATTATCATCGCCATATTTTTCCTGCGCGTTGGTTTCCCTGACCACTCTGACCCTACAGGGGTGCTGGTTGTACTACTATATAGGGGCGTGCTCCCGCTTCTCTGTATCCCGGTGTTCATGTAAGCCTCATTATCGTAACAGATCCATATGATAGACTCTCCTCTTTCGGCAGCTCCACTGAGGCTCTGTAATCCTATATCTACAGTCCCACCGTCCCCCGCATAACCTGTAACGTAAACCTGGTCTGCTTTCCCTTTTCTCTTAAGTGCTCGATATATGCCAGATGCATAGGCGCCTCCAGCAGCGAAATTAGCCAAGATCCAAGGATTTTTGGAAACCGAGGGATAGTTAATCACACTGCAACTGGGAGGGTTAACCACGATCGTGTTCTCTCCCAAGACATCCATTACATTTCGTATGATAATACTGCTCCCACATCCAGCGCATCCTGCGCTACCAGGATAGACCGTCTGCTCCTCCAGTATAACAGGTTCCTCGGGCGGTTTAGCCGTGTGCTCTACGAATTGAACTTCTTTATCAAACGCACCCGTTCTTGCCACCCTGACGACCTTCTTACCCATGGAGTATAAATCATCGATTGGGATATCTTCTCCTCCGAGACCAGTAATGAAATTTACAACTGGGCCTTTCTCCGGAGTATTACAGAGTGCCGCTCTGATATCATTGAATATCATCCCGCCCCCAGTACCATGTTGAATCATCCGATCCACTACCCCGATAGCTTTGACATTGGGGGCTATTTCTCTTAACTCTCCTGTGGGAAAAGGTCTCATAAATCGAATTTTTACGAGGCCGATTTTTTCACCCTCATTCCTCAGCCTGTCTACAGCTCGACGGGTTGCAGTCGTCATGCTTCCCGTTGTGACCATAAGGCTATCGGCGTCCTCACACCGGTACTTCTCAATTAGACCTCCGTACCTACGACCAAAAGTTTCACCATAACTTTCATCGATCTCAGCTATCACATTTTTTGTGTTCTCGAGAACCTCTTCGTGCAACTTTCTATAGGTTGTATGCAGCTCACTCGGTATCAGACCAGTAGGATACTTCTCACTAATTGTGGGATCTATCGGATATGGAGCATCGTATTTTGGAAGCCACTCATCCACAAGCTCTTGCTCTGGTATATACACCCTTTCATGGCTATAGCTTAGATAGAACCCGTCCAAGTTCATCATTGATGGCAGCAGGACCCTCCTATCCTCTGCTATTTTATATAGCTGCAAGACCATGTCAAGGCACTCCTGATTGGACTCGGCGAAATTTATGATCCAGCCAAGGTTAAGTTCAGGCTGTATATCACTGTAGTCCGGACCAAGAGCCCAATACCACCCAAGGGTCCTATTCGCTATGGCCATAACAATCGGTGTTCGGTAATTTGTTGCCTGTGCGACAACCTCATGCATGTAGGCTAGACCTTCACTGCAGGTAGCCGTAAAGGTTCTTGCACCGGTAAGTGAAGCCCCGATTGCGGCACCCATACAGCTGTGCTCTCCATCGGTGTGAATGTACTCAGCGTCAAGCTCTCCATTAGCAACAAAATCCGCTATGTACTCTATTATAGTGGTCTGAGGCGTGATGGGATAGGCTGGTACGACCTCGGTTCTAGCTAGCTTAACCCCGTATGCAACTGCCTTGTTTCCCGGCATGACATCGAATTCTTTACCCATTAATTATTCTCCTCCTTCATCACAATAACATGTCTCGGGCATTCATTCGCACAGATACCACAACCTTTGCAGAAACGGTAATCTATCATCGGTTTGTTGTCCTCTCCTCTTTCTATTGCAGCTTCTGGGCAGTATGATATGCATAAACCACAGGCTACACAATTCTCTATATCTATCACCGGTCTTTCAACACGCCAGTTTTCGACATATTTTCCTCCTTTCTTAGTGCAGTCGTTTATGGCCATTCCTATCACTTTTGTTTCTGTCATTTCCATTACATACCTACGAGTATATTGAGCATGAATTTTCTAGATGAAATACAGCTAGTATGATTCAATCTAGAATAAGACATACACAGACCTGAGCTAAGGATCCCAAAAAACTGAGGAGGTTCTAGATTCGGCTCGAATTTAAAATGCAGCTTGCGGATATTTTTCAAAATTTCTGCCTTGTCCCGTATAGCCAGATTATCTATTAGGACTGGAACGTTTAGTTTCTGTTCCATCTCGACTCTGATAAATTCTTAAATCGTAAGTAATAACTTATTCGGATCCTATTATATTATGATAAATATAGTAAATATTATCGAAAACGCCTATATATTAAGCCCCTAATTAGAGATTTCCAGATTGGGGATCTAAAATTCTTCACCTAATTAGTTTAGAACCAAGATAAATAAAAAATATTAAAAATTGTATTTAGCCTAAGAGATATACGTTCGTTCCGATAATCATTGTAATAATATGAATACTGACAAATTCTATTCAGAACTTGGGGCATCATTCGAACCAGGAGTTTTAACCACAGTTGTACTCGCGGCCGAGGAGTTAAAACGTCAAGGAAAGAAGATAATCGGTCTCACTGGTGGAATGTATGACGAGGATAGTTTCCCGTGGAAGGAGGTAAAAGAGGTCTTTAAAAATGCCACAGAAGATGACTGGAGGATCATGCTTCAGTATGGAAGTACTTCTGGTCTTCAAGATTTAAGAGAGGAGCTATCAAATTTCATGAAAGGACATGGGATAGAAGCCGATCCTTACAAAGAAATCATTGTTACTACCGGAAGTCAGGAAGCATTAGACTTAGTTACCCGAGTATTCCTCGATGAGGGAGATGTTATAATAGTCGGTTCACCCACCTATCTATCCGCACTATCCGCTTTCAAGACAGCTAAACCCGACATAAGGGAAGCAGAATTGGATGAATATGGCATGAAGCCAGACGCACTCAGACAGGTATTAGAAGAAGTTGAGTCAGAGGGAAAGCAGGTAAAGTTACTATACATTATACCCAGCTTCCAGAATCCAACCAGCAGCCTTATGCCACCGAAGAGAAGGGAGGAAATTATAAGCTTAGCTAAGGAGCATGATTTCCTAATTCTTGAGGACAATCCATATGGTTACATCAGCTTCGAAGGACCAATGCCTAAACCTATCAAAGCATACGATGACGAAGGAAGGGTCATGTACACTAGCACGTTTAGCAAGATAGTTTCTCCGGGTATGAGGATCGGATGGCTCGTAGCCCATCCCGAATTCATATCAAAAATGGTTGAGGCAAAGAGCTCGACAAGCATAAGTAATACACTCATTAGCCAGTTTGCCGCAGCAAAACTATTTAAAAACGGCGTAGTTGAGAAGCAGATTTCGAAGATGATCAAGGTTTATAGGAAAAAACGCGACGTAATGCTGGAAACTATGGACGCTTCTTTCCCTAAGGAGGCAGAGTGGAACGAGCCAGAGGGAGGTTTGTTCCTCTGGGTCACCCTTCCTAAACACATTAACACTTCAGAGATCTTAATGGAGTGTATTCAGAGAGGAGTAGCTTACATACCAGGTAACAACTTCTACACAACAAACACGGTAAACCACATGCGACTCAACTATAGCCATCCGAGCATTGAGGACATAGTCGAGGGAACTCAAATTCTCGGTGGTCTGCTGAAAGAGAAAATATAATCAATTTTCTTTTTTGATATCGATCTTTCTTCGGTTTTATAATCCTATAATGCTTTTAATACTATAACATATCTTATTTCTGATTTGAGTTCACGTAGATCTAGCTTCCAGATTACAGTAGATGTCCTGAACGCGATACATAATGGAGAAGCAAAACCAACAAGGATCATGTACGCAGCTAACTTGTCTTGGACTACTCTACAAAGCACACTGGACCTTCTATTGAGGAAAAATTACATTGAAGAGGCTAAGGGGACTGGCAGTAGCAAGCTATACTATATTACGTCCTCAGGATTGAGTGTTCTTAAGTTCTGCCATCAGATCGAGAAACTTGTAAGCATAGAAAATTAGTATATTTCTTTGCCTTCTAGTTTTGTTTTGTTAGAAT
Source organism: Candidatus Bathyarchaeota archaeon (assembly GCA_014730055.1). The sequence goes on along the minus strand of WJIV01000053.1, from coordinate 14,400 downwards.
TATTTATTTTTAAAAATGGATAAAATCTATATTACTCCATTGATTTAGTTAGATTAGCTTCTAATCAGAGGTATAAGATGGAATATTCGGAGAAAGAGATACTCTTCCTTAAAAAACTCTCAAAGTATGGGCACGGGCATGTAAGCCAGTCAACCCTACAGCAAGATCTAGAAGAAGAGGGGATTGAACCTGAAGATTTTAACAGTATAAAAAGAAAGCTACTGTTCTCAGGCATAATTGGCATAGTATATGGGAATATAACCATTGAGAAGAAAGAAATAGTAGAATCGATTGACTAAATACAAGCCGATGAACATAAAATTTCATTCATTTGATTAAAAATATTGAAAAATGTGCTCATTCTATGAGTTTTTTACAACACAATACTATCATTTTGCACACATGAAAACCATTATATGTTGTTAAAATTAACTTAAGTACATACGCAGGTATCTTCATGACAGAGAAAAAACTTACTCTTATTGAATCTCGCTGTAAGGGATGTGGATACTGTATTGAATTCTGTCCCAACAAAGTATTTGTTAGATCAGGAAAGATAAGCGAGAAAGGAGCAGAGGTACCCGAGATTAAATACCCGGAAAAATGCACTGGGTGCGAGTTCTGTACAATGATCTGCCCAGACTTTGCCCTTGTAATGAAAGAAAAGAGTGAAGAGGATGAAGAATAGAGTACTTACAGGAGAACACTTCGTCCATGGGGACTGGGCATGTGCTGAAGGAGCAATATCCGCTGGATGTGATTATTACGCAGCTTATCCAATTACACCCGCGACGGAAATCGCTGAGAGGATAGCAGAGAGGTTCCCCCGACTTGGTGGTAAGTTCATACAGTTTGAAGACGAGATAGGTGCTATAGCTTCCTTAATTGGAGCATCATTTACCGGCAAGAAAGTTCTAACAGCCACAAGCGGTCCAGGCGTGAGCCTGATGCTGGAGAACCTAGGGCTCGCCGTTATGACGGAGGCCCCTTGTGTGGTTATCAATGTTATGAGAGGAGGTCCCAGTACTGGTCAGCCAACCATGGGAGCTCAGGGTGATGTAATGCAATGCAAATGGGGTATGCATGGTGATGTTGAGATAATTGCATTAGCTCCATCTTCGGTCCAGGAATGCTATGACCTAACAGTCGATGCCTTCAACCTCTCGGAAAAGTATAGGGTCCCAGTCTTTCTCCTAAGTGACGCAAATATTGGTCACATGTACGAAAAACTGGTTATCCCTGAGGAGGAAAAACTCGAGATAATAAACAGGAAGAAACCAACAGTTGATCCGAAGGATTACCAACCTTATAGAGCTGATGACGAATTGATTCCGCCCATGGCTAACTTCGGAGAGGGCTACAGGTTCTACTCGACTGGTTTAACTCACAACGAGAAAGGGTATCCGGACATGTCCGTGGAGACACAGGATAAACTTGTTAGAAGATTAAACGATAAGATAAGGAAGAACAAGGACGCCATAAACAAGTACGAGAAAATTGAGGTAGCGGACTGCGACATTCTAGTCATCGCATATGGTATAACATCAAGGTCGGCCGCCACAGCAATAAAGGAAGCTAGAAAAGATGGGATTAAGGCGGGCCTGTTGAGATTAATCACTCTCTGGCCTTTCCCGGATAACATTATTTCAGAGGTCTCGTCTAATGTTAAAGAGATCATCGTATCAGAGATGAATTATGGACAGCTTGTCCGTGAAGTAGAGAGAGCATCTGGATCGACAAAAGTATCATTCATACCAAAGCTAGGGGAAAACCCACCAACACCTGAAGAGATTATCCAGTACATAAGGAGGGCAAATAGATGAGTCAGGAGATTGATCAGAATTTAGATGATTTACTCAGATTGGATCGGTTACCTCACATATGGTGCCAGGGATGTGGACTGGGGATAATCCTTCGATCTTATGTAGAAGCTTTAAAAGAAACCGAAATGGACCTTGATAAAATAGTCACCATATCAGGGATAGGCTGTGCAGGCAGAGCATCCGGATATGTTAACACAGACGCTTTCCATACTACACATGGCAGAGCCATACCATTCGCCACTGGAGTGAGCATATCAGATTCTAACTTGAAGCCAGTAATCATTAGTGGTGATGGAGATCTCTTTGCTATCGGGGGAAATCACCTTATTCACGCAGCCAGAAGAAACGTCAATATGCTTGTAATTTGCAGTAATAACTTCAATTATGGCATGACCGGAGCTCAATATGGTCCCACGACACCGTTACAAGCTAGAACTCCTACAAGCCCCTACGGGAATATTGAGAACCCGTTCAATCTTGTTGGACTAGTTGGAGCGGCGGGTGCTACTATGGTATCACGATGGTCAGTTTACCATGTTCATCCTCTTAAGAGCGCAATTAAGAAGGGGTTGAAGAAAAAGGGGTTTAGTTTTATAGAGGTTATTAGTCCCTGTACTACTGGTTTTGGACGACTTAACAGGCAATCACCACTCGAGATGATGAGGGCTCTCAGAGAGAGATCTAGGGTAAGGAAGGTCCATCCAACTGAAGCTACAATAGACATTGAGAAAGAGATAATCATCGGAGACTTCATAGATGTTCGGAAACCAACTTTCAATGAGACAATAGAAGAACTGGAAAAAATAGCAGGTGACCAATGATGAGATACGAGATTAGAATAGCTGGATTTGGGGGGCAGGGGGTAATAACTGCAGGCTATGTTCTAGCAAATGCCACAAGTATACATGATGCAAATTATGCTTTAATGTCTCAGAGTTATGGGCCAGAAGCAAGAGGCGGTTCATGTAAATCTGACGTCATAGTATCCAATGAGCCTATTGATTATCCAAAAACAGGTAGAATTGATTGTCTCGTAGCTTTATCCATTGATGCATACAGTACTTTCTATAGATCTGTCAAATCAAATGGGCTGATAATTCATGAGGAGGATTTGGTGGAGATCCCTTTGGAGCAACAGAGAGACGATGTAGAATATTATGCAATCCCTGCTGTCGAGGCAGCAAGAGAGATCGGAAACGTATTGACCGCCAATATGATTATGCTGGGAGCTCTCCAGGAGATAACTGATAAGGTAAGTCTTGAGTCTCTGAGATTATCAGTAATTGATAGGTTTCCAAAGTACAAGGATATCAATCTTCTAGCCATAGAGAAAGGGGTTGAGCTAGCTAAAGCGGTTATGGAAGAAGACTCACCTCATCTTTGATTGTATTTAGAACAACATGTGTTTTAGTGCGTACAACATATCTCATTTTTGTGATCTTTTTTGTAAAATCGCTTAGCTGGCTTCTTGTCTTAAATCTAGCCACTACCAAGATGTCTGCATCACCTGTTATATTGTACACCCTTAAAGCACCGGATATCTTTGATATCTCATCTCCCACCTCAAGCATCATACCCTCAGATATGATTATCTCAGTTATCGCTGTTAGCTCATAACCCAGCTTTTCGTGATTCAGCTGCACCGTATATTTCTCAATAATACCTTTCTCCTCAAGTTCCTTAGCGCGAGATGCAACCGTGCCACTGCTTATCCCTAACCTGCGTGCTATCTCTCGATAACTCTGTCTTGAGTCTCTAACATATTCTTCAAGAACCCTAAGCGCTGTCTCATCTAACAACTAGATCTATTTACATATGTAGAATGGCTTAATATATTTTTAGTCAATTGTTTAAAAAAAGTTGGGAATCTATTTGAGATTCCTCAAATTGAGTTAAGTTAGTAATCTACTGGTATTGTTTGCATTAACTCAAAGAGTCTTAGGAAAGCTTTACTATACCTGATAATTGCACTCATGTTGCCCTTAAATTGTAGCTGCCTGGTCATTATCGCATTGCTTCCCTCAAGTTCTCCCTTGTTTACCTGGGTCCATATGCTATAAGGGCCCTCTAAGGTGAAGTCCGTCTTCTCATCTTCCTCAAGTTCCCTTACCTCAGTGATTTTTCCATCTTCGAATTTCATAAAAACCTCAGGAAGATCCTCTTTATCGGTCACACGGAATGTGAATGTAGCATTAAAGGTTCTTGTCTTAATACCGAATTCCTCGTCCTCGTTGGCGACTTCCTTGACTTTCTTCCAGTAGTCCATGCCTAAGTACTGAACCATGTTATACACCTGATTGTCAAAGAACTGTATATTCAGTTTAAATAGGTTACTGATCAGTCCTTATATACTATATAAAAACGATATATTAAATTATCAAAGATACGCATCCTCAATTTTTAATATGCAGCTACATATGCCTATAAGAGCTAAATTGAAGAACCTACTGAAAGAGAAACTTAATGAAAAATTACCGGTACATGGGACCTTCGTGGAACTTGGCCATCCAGATGTAACTGAGATTCTTAGTAGATTAGGATTTGATTGGCTATTAATCGATGGAGAGCATAGCCCTATGAACTTTGAGACCATGGAACGACTGCTTCAGTCAATGAACGGAACAAAGTGCACTCCAATTATCCGTCCAGCTTGGAACGACCCAGTTCTGATAAAGAGAGCATTGGATATCGGAGCTCATGGAGTCTTAGTACCATGGGTAAATAGTAAGGAAGAAGCTGAAAGAGCTGTAAAGGCATGTAAATACCCACCTGAAGGAATAAGAGGGTGGGGGCCAAGGAGAGCAGCTCGCTGGGATCCTGACTATAGAGAGACCGCGAATGAGGAGATCCTTGTATCGGTGCAGATCGAGACGCAGTCATCCCTAGATAAACTCGATGAGATACTTGGGGTTGAAGGTGTAGATGCATGTTATATTGGTCCATGGGACCTGTCTAATAACCTAGGATATAGTGTTCCCCCGAGGTGGGATGAGCCCGACTATATCAATACATTCGATCGTGTACTAGAGGTCAGTGATGAACATGGTAAACCTGCGGGAATGTTCTGTAATATTGACAATATTTCCTGGGCTATAGAAAGAGGCTTTATCTATAATACGGTATCAGCTGCTGATGATTTCCTAAGGCATGGTGCCTCAATTGCATTAGAGAGAGCTAGAGGCGCTAACTAGCTCATTCAACAATCTTTTCCATCCTTGGATCAATGTATATAGTAACATCTTCACCAGATTCAACTTTTACAATCCTATACCCTTCAGGTATATCCTTCATGGATTTTACAATTCCTCTATCTAACTGACAGCCAAAAGGCCCATACTCAACTACCTTGAACATAACAAGGAATCATAAGCTTTTCAGTCCTTTAAACTCGACCTACTTTGTTGAATCCGAGAGGTGTGTGAAATAGATAAGTAGAATAATTGTAACAGAGTTTCTCATTCATACAGTTTTATATACTATTGTTGGCACCTTTTCATGAAAAGTTCAGAGTAGATTAACATGGATGCTAATGAAGCGCTAGATAAAATTTTGAATCCAAAGAGCGTAGCGGTAATTGGGGCAAGCACTGACCCATTCAAATGGGGTTATATGCTTTTAAACGCCGTAAAGACGAGTGGTTTTGAGGGCGAGATATATCCTATTAACCCAAAAGCCGAAGAGATCCTGGATCTAAAATGTTATGCAAATGTGAAAGAGGTTCCTGGTGAAATCGATATGGGCTTGGTTGTGGTTCCTGCTAGAATTGTGCCAAGCGTTTTCCAGGATATGAAAGAGAAGAACATCAAGGGAGCTGTAGTTATAACAAGCGGTTTCAGCGAGGCAGGTGAAGAGGGGGCCGATCTGATAAAGCAAATCAAAGATGTCGCAGAAGGAAATACGAGGTTCATAGGGCCAAACTGCATGGGAGTAACAAGCAGCGACGCCAAGCTAAGCGCCTTGATGATCCCATTCCTGCATGATAGTGGTAAAGTGGCCTTCGTGAGTCAGAGTGGAGGTTACGGTCTTCAACTTTACCTAAGAGCAGATGCTATGGGTGTAGGAGTAAATAAATTCGTAAGCAGCGGAAACGAGTCAGATCTCAAAGGCTGGAACTACCTAGAATACTTTGGCCAGGATGAAAATACAAAGATAATAGCAATGTACATAGAGGGCCTGAAAGAGGGGCGAAAATGGTTTGAGACAGCTAAAACAGTGACCCCAAAGAAGCCAATAGTCGCCATCAAAGTAGGAGTAACAGAGGCAGGCAGTAAGGCAGCCGCCAGCCACACAGGAAGCATCGCCGGGAGCGACAAAGTATATGACGCAGCGTTTAAACAAGCAGGTGTAATCAGAGCATATGATGCTGGAGAGATGTTTGACTACGTCAAAGGTTTGCTCTACTGCCCGCTTCCAGAAGGGAAAAACATAGGAATTGTATCAAACAGCGGCGGAGTAGCTGTCGAGACAGCTGACAGGCTAATACAAAATGATTTGAATGTACCAACTCTTAACGATGAGGCACAAGAGGAGATTAAACAACTCATTCCGGACTTTGGGAATCCAAAGAACCCAGTGGACTTAACTGCAACCCTAGACATGAATAGCTTCCTGAACGTACCAGATGTCGTCCTTAAACAGCCAGAAATTCATGGAATGATAACCATAAGTCTAGGTACAAGCATAATCAAAACAATGTTTCCGGATGTTCCAGATGAAGACCTCCAAGGGATGTATGAGTGGATAAATGGTACACTTCTAAAGACATACAAAAAATATGAGAAACCAGTAATTGTAATTGATCCAGCAGCGGATGTAGCAGGGGCCTCGGCAAAGATCCTAGAAAATGAACAGATCCCAGTATACACTACACCTGAGAGAGCTGCAGACGTAATGGGAGTATTATATAGGAGAAAACAGTTCCTAGAAAAGGTCAAATAACTTTCTATTTATGCACTATACTATTATTTTTAAACATCTACTAGAACAGAATATTTTATCCATTTACATGAGCTCAGATCATAAAACCAGTACAAATCTGGTTTCATACTAACCATCATTTTAACGAGGAGTAGCTTCTCAGCCCATTCACGCTCCATAAACTTGAACGTTTGATTTGATTCTACTAGGGCCTTGGCTGATGGACAATTCATATCTACGCCAAGAACCGTCCCGTGTTTTCCGGGCTCTAAACTAAAAGGAAATTGATGACAGCTGACAGGTCGACTCTCGTAAATCTTGCATAAGTTTCCCTCAAAGTGTGGGCAATCATCTTTTATTAGCTGATACGCGATAATATGAAAATTCAGGTCATCAGGACTTGTACCGTGTCCTATTGCTGGCTTTACGAGACCTTTTTCAAATTTCAGTACTTCATTAGGAAGCAAAGTAAGTCCCCTTGTTATCCCGAGGTCTTCTGATAACAAATTGTGACAACATCTTCCACAGTTTCTACAATGAAATCTACCTGTATCTTCGTTCATCGAGATTTATCAGAGCGCGTAACGTAAAAAGGATTATAATTACTCGATTATTAGGAAAACCTAAAATATTTGGGTTTTTTATTCTCAAGGTCGTGTAGTTAGCCAATGAATTATCTACTGCCAATAATTTTGAGTTTCATAGCCGGTTCAGCTACAGGTATAGGTGGATTGCTTGTTTTAATTCTAGGTGATGTAAATGACAGGGTTGTGGGATTCTTCATGGGATTTGCTGGCGGGGTAATGTTGATCGTTAGTTTCCTTCACCTGTATAATGAAGCTCTAAATATCATCTCAACTCTCAGCACAGTCATTGCCTTCGCAGTGGGTACTTTCGTTATGATGGCTATGGACCTTACCCTACCACATATAGAGTTAGGTTTCTGGGAGGAAGGGGTAATTGATAAGGATCTATTTAACAGGGGAGTAATAATTGCCCTGGGGATGAGCCTTCACAATCTGCCAGAGGGTATCGTGATCAGTACGGGTTATACCCATGTTCCTGAACTGGGAGTTCTTGTTGCCATTATGATATGCTTGCACAATATTCCCGAAGGGATAGCTACGGTAACACCGTTACTGAGAGCAGGAGCCAACAAGTGGCGGGCCTTAGGGCTGGCCGTTCTATCAGGGATAGTAGAACCTATTGGCGCAATAATTGGAATTGTTGTTATTCAAGCATTAGGAGGTGGAAATACTATAATTGGATGGGGGCTAGCCTTCGCAGCAGGGGTAATGACTTATGTTACAATAGATGAATTGATTCCAGTGGCTCACCAGTACTGCAATCTACCGCAAAAACACGTAATCTCTACAGGGCTGTTGCTTGGCATGTTGTTTGCACAAATTCTATCTTTGATAATTGTAGTGTAATAATAAAAATAGAAACTTGTTGAGACTTTTCTCTATAAAAATTTGGCGATATTGCTAAAAGATTCTGGGGCTTTTAGTAAGCTGTTCAAACCCTTTCTCAGTTACAACAATGTTTTCTTCCATTCTTACTCCACCGTAGCCAGGGAGATATATTCCTGGCTCAACAGTAAATAACATACCGGGCTTCAACACGTGCTCACTCGTACTAGATAGATTAGGAACGATAAAGCCACTAATTGGATGCCCGAGACTGTGTGGATAGTCTGGAAAACCGTGTTCTTTAAGCACTTTCCTGCTAATTGAGTCCAACTCCTTACAACTAACACCAGGCTTAATATTTGATACAACTTCTTCTACAGCCTTGTCCATGGCGTTCAACATTCTCTCCTTCTTCGAATCACTTCCCAGAAGAAACGTCCTAGTCTCGTCAGAAGCGTACCCTTTGACCTGTGGACCAAGATCAACCAGTACGAACTCATTTTTCTTAAGTCTTCTTTCAGTAGGCCAACCATGACTATAGGCTGAGCGATAACCTGTGGAGATTATAGTATCAAAACTTGTAACCTCAGCACCATGTCTTCTCATTTCGTACTCGGCCGCTGCTGCAAGTTCGTATTCAGTTATCCCCTCCTGCAGTGATTCCCTAACAACACTACATCCAATATCGGCAAGCTTACTCACGTCTCTCTGATATTTTATCTCCTCGGGATAGAGACCATAGAATACCTCGGGAATCAGGCTATTAGATATATCAATAATTTGTCCTTTGATGTTTTTCTGATTATAAGTATAAGATTCATTATTAAAACTTGAAAGAGATGCTCCAGTACGAGAACTATCACTTAGATGAATATTAGCATATCCAACTATCTGTTCTTTAGCTTTTTTCCTCTCCTTGATTTCTTCAACTTGAATCCACGACTCCTCCTTTGAGCTAATATAATCTACTGAAAATACGAAAAGTTTAGGCACCCCATCACGAGGGACAATGAGGGCACTTCCGCTGGGTGTGTCAATTATACGTTTAAATCTTAACCCACCTCTAGAATCGTTAACAAGATAAACGAGATCCAGATCTTCCTCATCCATCTTATCCTTTAAATGGTTCATTCTTCTTTTACAAAAGTCAACAGGTTCACTCATAGTATTATGTAACCAAATCTAGTATTAAATTTCTAATACTCGAGATGCAATTTAGTAGACAAACGCCTTAATCGGAACTCATTAATTAAAATAGAGTTTTATGTAAGATTATATGCTCTAAGAAATATCCACTCAACGTATTAATTACGAAAAGAATATATTTTAGTGACTTTTCACATGTGCCATGCTACCATCTCTAGAGATTATACCCAATCGCAGAAGAAAACTAGGATTGACCCAGAGTCAATTGGCAAACATGGCGGGAGTGAGCCAGAGCTACATAGCAAAACTTGAAGCTGGGAAAATAGAGCCCAGTTATCTCAAAGTAAAAGCGATCTTTGAATCATTAGATAAATTAGAGAGAAAAAAGGAAGTTCAGGCATCTGAGATTATGAACAGAGATATCGTAGGAATAAACTCCTCCTCAACGATAAATGAAGCAGTGGACAGAATGCGAGAACATGGTTACAGCCAACTCCCTGTAATGGAAGGAGGAAAACCTATTGGGGGATTGTCAGAAAGGACCGTACTTGAACAGATATTAAATCCCTCCGAGGATGTCAACCCCAGTAGTGTTAGAGTACGAGAAATCATGGAAGAGTCCTTTCCTCAGGTTGCAGAGGACGCCCCACTAACCTTGATCTCTAATCTATTGAAGTATTATCCAGCGATCTTGGTTCAAAATAAAGGAGAGATAGTTGGTATAATAACAAAAGCGGACCTTTTAGGAACTTTAGGTTAATGGAATTCAATAATTTTTATATTTCATCCTTCTCAAAGGTCTTTGTCAATGAAACTCAATAGAAAGACGATTTTAACAATATTTGTTCTCTTCCTTTTCTCTGGATCAATTATTTTACAAGCTGCGAGAACCCTATTTCAAAAAGAGGACAATGAAATGTCGAATATTGCGGTCTTTGAGACGAATAAAGGGAAGATAGAGATAGAACTCTACCCTGAAAAAGCACCGATAACTGTTGAGAACTTTAAAAAATATTTAGAGGAAGGATTCTATGATGGTCTAGTCTTTCACAGAGTTATAGAAGGATTCATGATTCAAACCGGAGGATTTTATCCGGATGGAACTTACAAGGAACCCACTGGTGAACCAATTGAGAATGAAGCCAATAATGGCTTGAAGAACGAAAGAGGGACAGTCGCTATGGCTCGCACTAGTGATCCAGACTCAGCAACAACTCAATTCTTCATTAATACCGTAGATAACCCAGGCCTAGATTACCCAAACCCAGATGGGCATGGGTATGCGGTGTTCGGAAAAGTGATAGAAGGTATGGATATTGTTGAAGAGATAGAGAGTGCGACTACTGGAGATAAAAATAGCCCTTATGGAACCATACCAGATTGGCCAATAGAGAACATTGTAATAACAGAGGCTTATCTAAAAGGAAACTAATCAATAAAGATTGACTAACTTTATTAAAAAAAGATAAAAAGGTTACCCTGGATAGTTACTACTAACAAGCTTTCCGTCTATTATCACCTTTTCACATTTTGTTATGTACTCTAAGGGGTCTCCAGTCAGTAATCGTAAGTCGGCATCTTTTCCCTTCTCTATACTTCCCACTCGATCATCGACCCCCATTATCTCCGCTGGTATTATTGTAATCGCTTTCAGGGCATATTCATAGGGTAGTCCCGCTTTTACAGCTAGGGCAGCACATATTGGAAGGAATCTTATCGTGCTTCCAACTGCATCCGTCTGGATCGCAAATTTTACTCCTGCCTCATATAGAGCTAGAGGCGTCTCGAATCGTAATTCTCTCATCTCCCACTTTCCCCTTGCGGTTAAGCTTGGCCCCCAGACAGCAGGAATCTTCTTATCAGCTATATATCCAGCGATACGATGACCTTCAGTCGCATGCTCCCAACTCATATTAACATCAAACTCATCGCATATCCGGATTGCAGTAGCTACGTCATCCGCCCTATGAGCATGAGCCCTGAATGGTATCTCCTTTCTTAGGACAGGCTCCATCGACTCTAATTTAATATCTTTTTCAGGAAGCTTATCAGGTTCATCCTTGAACTTCTCTTTTTTATCCATGTAATTTCTTGTCTTAAGAAGCCAATCCCTGAGCACTCCAGCAACACCCATACGTGTACTTGGCATGACATTCTTATCCTTCCCATAAACGCGCATGGGGTTTTCACCGAAGGCTATTTTCATGCCGCTAGGATTTTTTATAACCATCTGATCGATTGTTGGCTTGTGAGCGGTTTTTAAGACAAGGCCAGTTCCACCTATGACATTCGCACTACCAGGGAGAACTTGCGCTGTGGTAATCCCCTCATATAGAGCTGCTTCTAGCCCTCCCTCCTCTGCATTGGCCTTAATTGCATCGATGGCCCGCATATGAGGGGTGGCTGGCTCTGTCATCTCATTTCCGTCGCTTCCAGCCCATCCTATCTTCTCTTCCCATATTCCAATATGGCAGTGAGCCTCAACTAAACCGGGCATAACCACTTCTGATTCTAGTACTTTTACATTATCGGGTATTTTGACATCAGGTCCAAGGTCCTTTATCTTCTCATCTTCTATGAGAATAACACCATCTTCAATGACGCCGTTCGTAATGGTGATTATCTCTTTGCCTTTTACAGCTAACATTCTCTCTCTATTTTGTGATAACCTCATGAGAATTATAGATTTTCTGTATTTCACTTAATTGCCTTAAATAGACGAGTTATGGTACTTTGGATAAACATTTTAGTTAATAATTATCAATTATAAGAGCCTTGAACAACTCTCCTCAAAAAAAAATCTACAAAAAACTATTATCACTGACATCGGAAAAGGATACGATAACCCTAGAGAACCTCAGGGAGGAGAGTAAGATCACTAATGAGTCAATTCAAAATACGATATCAAGTCTCAACTCAACGGGATTAATCTCACTTAATGGAAATATTATAACACTCGATCAAGACCAGAGGCTCAAACTGGCAATAAAACTTGTTGAAGTAGGTGGAGACCTTAGAGATATAAGTGATAACCTTGACTGGTTGGAATTCGAGGAATTTTCCGCCAGAGTTTTCCAAGAAAACGGATTCAACGTTATGAAGAGATTCAGATTCCAAGCCGAGGGTAGAAGATGGGAAATTGATGTCCTTGCTAGCTCTTATCCCTATATAATTTGTGCTGAGTGTAAACATTGGACCAGTGGAATGGGAAATAGTGCAGCACGTAGTATTATTGAGACGCATCTTGAGAAGGTCAAAGTCTTAAGTGACCACATTGATGAATTTGTAAAGAGGATCAAAGTTCATCGATGGAAGTCTGGTATAGTAATTCCTATGGCTCTTACGCTAAGTCCAACAAGGATGAAGATATATCGTAGAGTACCTAGTGTTTCAGTTCATGCCTTACCAAGCTTCCTTAATGAATTCAGTGGTTATTTGGAGAGAATCGTACACTTTAGTATAGAGATACCGGAATATAAGCCAAGGCCTAGACAAACTAAGCTAAGATAAAAAAGGGAGAAAAATTATTCAAGATTTATGTAATTGGATAGATCCGCAGACTCTTCTGAGAGACTGAGTTCCCTCATGGTATCCATTTTGGGTATTCCTCTCTCGTCCCAGCCTCTTTTATCATAGTAGAAGCTAAGAAGCTTATCGTACTTCTCTTTATCAAGCTTCTTGCCGGCTAGATCACCCTCAGTAAGTGGATACTTGAACCATTTCTCAGGTGGATAATCCATATGTCTATCCCAGTCGTCACCATATTCTCTGGCCCAGAAGGCCCTTATCAGTGCGTATACACGGTCACCCATTTTCCATAGGTCGTCTAGAGTCATCTTTATTCCTGTTGCAGCCTCCAGGTACTCGGGATAATCCTCCAGCTCGTATCCTAGCTCGATCCATGGGAACCTACAGCCAACCAGAGTCTCAAAGAGGCCGCCTCTAATTCGCTGGAATTCGATTACCTTGTCTGCCTTCTCAGGTCCATACTCTCCACGGATACCACTGCTAATCTCCCAACTAATAACCCAGGCATCCTTGTGATGGGCTCCTATCGGGCTTGTACCGAAACTTAGAGCCATTCCCGGACAGTAGTGACAGTCATATGCACTTACCTCTAATCCCTTCACCTGTACAGCAATGCTTGGGGCTTCACCACCTATCTTCTCAGCAGCTTTCTTAGTCCCAAGACCAAATAGTGCTCCGTCCCCTTCCATCATAGCCATCTCGTTAATCAGCTTCTTCGCCCCCTCATAGTCACCCCAGGTAATGTCGATATCGTATAGACCCCTCTCTGCGCATTCCATTGCAAAGCCTATAGCGTTACCTGCTCCTATGGTATCAAGTCCGAATTCGTCACATAGTCTGTTTAATACTCCCACTTGTTCTAGGTTACCTAGTCCTATATTGGGTCCTAGCATTGTTACGTTCTCGTAGTCAAGCTCAGATTGTTCGCCTTCTGCGTCCAGGATTGTGTTACCACAAATCATATTACAGTTTGGACAGCCTCTCTGGGTTACTGTAGCTTGATGCACTGCATCTCCATTTACTTTGTTAATCTCTTCGAATATTCCCTCGCTAAAGTTTCTAGTGGGTAGGGCGCTAGCCGTCTGCATCATATCCGCAGCCATCATAGTCCCTACTTTTTTCCAGTAGTTATATGCATCATATTTCGGTATCTTTCTGAACCCTTTTCTACCAAGTTCTTTGAGTTTCTCAGGTTCGTATGCAGGCAATTCCTTAGACCCTTTGAATATTGCAGCCTTCAGGTTCTTGCTTCCCATAATGGCCCCCATACCAGGCCTACCGCCTGCCCTTCCTCTCTGACTGACTACAGTGGAAAGCAAGCAGAGGTTTTCACCACTCTGTCCTGTTAAGAGTGTACCAGCTGACTTGCCATGTTTATCAAGTAACCAGTCCTCAGCCTCGTAGCTTGATTTTCCCCAGAGGTGACTGGCATCGAGAATCTCTGCCTTTTCATCCTCGACGTATAGATATACTGGTTTCTTAGCCTTTCCAGTAATAACAACAGCATCTATACCACATTTTCTGAGATTTGTGGCAGCCCTGGTTCCAATGTTACCGTCTCCATATCCACCAGT
>WJIV01000052.1 GCA_014730055.1 Candidatus Bathyarchaeota archaeon | reverse complement strand
GGTGTTATCGATGATCTCTTTGATTAATGGTATCGACAATTCAGCTACAGTAACACCAGTACCCCAACCCATAAGAGCCGCAGCTTGAATTTCCTTTTTGGAAGCTCCTGCGTTCAAGGCCTGATGTACAAAGTGTCGCAAAGCTATAGGATCTCTAATTGTAGAATAAACTCCAATTTTGATGAGGCAAATGGTCTTATCATCAAGTACCCCATCAATATTAATCGCATTACTTAGTTCAATCCAAGCTTCTGCTACACCCGGTGTCTCGTTGCTGAAAATTTCCCAAACGTTCTGTCCGCTCATTTTTATCAGCACTATAGCTTACAGCTATTAATCAGATATATTTTTGTCCGAAATATTTGAGATAATTTTAATTGTTACAAATTTTTCTAGTAATTTATTTTAAGATGGATGATCATTGCTAATGTAAAGTAGGTCACTCATCATCCTGAAAGGTACTGTGGGTCACCTAAGTTTAGGGTATAGTGTAACAAAATGGGAAATAACGAGTTCATAGAGGATATCGATGTAGTAGTTCAGAAACTCACTCACCAAGTCACTGAAGAGGAACTCGAAAAGGTCCAAAAACTACGTAACGATCTACTTGAAATGCAGAAGAGAAATGTTGTTAAAATTAATCACAGTGTAATGGAGATAATAATTGCCAAATACCTGATACAAAATGGATTTGATGTGAATCTTGAGTACGTTCTTAATGGTATTAGTTGTGACATCTACGCTAAGAAAGGATTTGGTAGCTTAATAGTCGAGGTAGAGACCGGTTTTGTCCCACCTGATCATGCTCTTGATCCTATTACATATCTGAAGGCTCGAATAACAAGTAAGATCACCAGATACAGCGCATTCGCCAATAAGTTCGTGTTGGCCTCGACTCCATATTACATAATGCAGATACCTTCAAGTTTAACAAAGCCACCACGTTTTAGAACGGACGAAGAAATTGCATATATGAAATCTTTATGTGACCTATACTACAGCAACCCTCCCGTAAGCCTCGAAGAGATAAGAAACTCTCGCCTTCATAGCATTTTCATCGTCGATGTGGATAATGTGAAAGTTACTGAAATCGAAGTTAATGAGTATATAGGTAGAACAGCTCTCTGGGCCTTCTAGAAAGGTTTAAGTCGGAGAAATTGGCAAAAAGGTGAGATGGTAATGGCAGTATCAGGTAGTTACTTATTTTTAGGAGTTTTTATGACTCTAATCGGTATTTTTATGGTATATTTGAGCTTACGCGCTAAACCTGAGGAAGTCAGTGCTAGAGGCTTTGGGATATTTTTCTTGGGACCCATACCATTAATTATTGGCGGTAGACGGAAATGGATAGTAACCGCGCTTGGGATAGCATCCATAATAATGTTTTTCTTGGTTGCTAAGAATATAAGACCGGATCTAATTGGGTGGTAATCTTGCCTCGTAAGTGTAGCATATGTGGACGTGAGTCCGCTGATATTCTTTGTAATAACTGCGGAAAATTTGTATGTGACTTTTGCTATGATGGTGAGGAAAATTCATGCATTAGATGCCTAAGAAAAAGTCATAATTACGGGGGATGGATCAAAGCTCCTCTGTTTCTGGTCTCCGGATTTTCTCTGATATTAATTGGTATTATGACAATCGCTTATTCGCTTGTTCCAGAGGGCGAGTCGAATCTCATATTCTTTCCCTTTATATTTACAAAGATTAACCCGACTACCGCTTTTCTATTGACAATACTATTCTACGGGATATTCACGGTTTCATCCTTGCTTCCATTATATTTGTCTTTGAGAAGGACAGGTTTTCATGAATGGGGGGAAGAGATTTACAGTTTGCATGATACCACGATTAGAGGTTCCAAAGATACAGTTGAGTATATGATAACCACTGAGATACCTCAAAAACTACGTAAGACTATATTTATCGAGGATGAGATCGATAGAGTTTTGCTTCTAAGCAATAAGGATAATAACTTTGTTAAGGTGTACAATTTACCTGAGGGTTACATAGTAGATTCCGTTGAATCAGATTATGAAGGAAACTTTCTTGTCCTGAAAATCCAACTTAGGAAGGATTATTAAGAGTTTTATTTACCCTTCCATTGAAAAAGGTATGCCACGTATTATAGATTTAGGAAAAAGAGATCAAGCCCTTGAGAATGTGTATGTAATAATAGGGGAAGGTCTATGCAGTAATATCTATGTTATCGGTAAAAATAAATCAACAATTATTGACACGGGGGTAGGCAATAGAAGCAATCCCGTATGGCCCCAGCTAAATGAATTAGGCGTTGGTCCCGCAAATGTTGATAAGATCGCACTAACTCACGCTCATCATGATCACGCTATGGGCACCTTCATTATCTTACAAAAAGCAGAACCTAAAGTATATGTTCACGAGAAGGATACAAAATATATTGCCAGCCAAATTGGTGAAAACCTGGTCAAAGTAAATGAGGGGGATATAATCGAGACGGAGAAGTGGCCTCTGGAGGTCTACTGGACTCCCGGACACACAGAGGGTGGAATGTGTCTATACAATCTTGAAAACAAGATTCTCTTTAGCGGTGATACTGTATTTCCAGGGGGGAATTTCGGTAGGTTTGATGGTGAGAGTGGAAACTATCACAAGATCCTAGATAGCCTTAAGAAATTAAAAGGACTCGATGTTGAAATCCTTCTAGCTGGACATGGTAACCCTATTGTAGGAGGAGCAAACGAGCACATAGATAGAGCATATAGGAACGCATCAAACTGGGGGTAGTTGGGTAAATTCCTTAAGTAAGATCCAACAACTTATCTGAGATAACTTTGGTAGAAAAAAACTTGGACTTCAGAAGCGATACCGTAACTAAACCCACTCCTGAGATGAGGGAGGCTGCAAAGAACGCAGAGGTAGGTGACGATGTATATGGAGATGATCCCACAGTTAATAGACTTGAGGAAATCTCCGCAGATATTTTAGGAAAAGAGGCAGGTTTGTTTGTAACAAGCGGAACTCAAGGGAACGCGGTCTCAATCTTAGCCCATACACAGAGAGGGGATGAGATAATTCTTGAAGAAAGGAGTCACATTTACGTTAACGAGGTAGGGGGACTTGCAGTTATGGGACAACTAATGGCTAGAACTATCCCAGGGGAAAAGGGTTGGATGAGGCCCGAACTCATCGAGTCAGCGATCAGAGCTGATAATATTCATTATCCCAATACAGGACTACTATGTATAGAGAATACCCATAATTCCGCTGGAGGAATAGCACTAACCCTTGATCAAATGAAATCAAACTGGGAAGTTGCCAAAGACCACGGAATTGGGGTTCACCTTGATGGTGCAAGAGTGTTCAATGCATCTGTTGCTCTTGATGTTGACGTAAAAGAGATAGCAAGTTATGCGGATACTATACAGTTTTGTCTTAGTAAGGGTCTATCTGCACCAATTGGCAGTCTTGTAGTTGGATCGCAGGAACTGGTCGACAAAGCTAGGAAATATCGTAAGATGCTGGGAGGGGGCATGAGGCAGGCAGGCATAATAGCTGCTCCTGGTATAATCGCAGTAACTGAAATGGTTGATAGGTTAGAAGAGGATCATAAAAACGCGAAGATACTTGCTAAAGGTTTACAAGATTTGGGTATAAAGATTCTGAACGATGTCCAGACAAATATGGTATACATAGATTTCTCAGTCATTGGATGGAGCCCCGAGGACTGGCTTAAAGCCTGTCATGAACTGGGTTGGAAGAGCCGCGCGAGCGCGCGAACAAGACTGGTAACTCACTATGGTATAGAGGAAGAAGATATCAGAGAATTTCTTAATGGATTAGAGAAGCTTATCTAACAATCTTATAAATCCCATATACCCTTCTATTTTCATGATTTCCATTCCTGTAGCCAAGTTGAGAAAGATTGGCGTAGATATTTTTAAAGCTCAAGGTGCCAGAGACGAGGACGCAGAATTTCTGGTGGAGACGCTAGTGGAGGCAAATCTGACAGGTCATGATAGTCATGGTGTCCAGTATTACCCAACATATAGTGAGCGCATTCAGAAAGGTTTCATAAAAGTTGAAAATGAGCCAATTATAATCAAAGAAACAGCTAATACAGTACATATCGACGGTAACTGGGCTTTTGGGCAGAAGACAGCAATGAAGCTAACGGAGATAGTTGTAGAAAAGGCAGGAGAAAACATGGTTGCTGCTGCTGGTGCATACAACTGTAATCATATAGGAAGAATTGGTTACTATACAGAATGGGCTGCTAAGAATGACATTATAACAACTTTTTATGTAAACGTGGGGCATCCCAGCGTAAGTGTTTTCAATGGATTAGGTAAGACCTTTGGAACTAATCCATACAGCGTATCAGTTCCTACCGATGGTGAATCGCCTTTTCTAGTGGATTATGCAACCAGTGTTGTTGCTGCTGGAAAAGTAAGCGTGGCGAAATCCAAGAAAGCTAAGATTCCAGATCATTGGATTCGAGATAGATACGGTCGTATTACGAACAACCCATTTGATTTGAGTGAGGGAGGATGGCTGCTTCCATTTGGAGACTATAAAGGGTATGGGTTACAAATGATTTGTGAAATTTTAGGAGCTGTACTCACAGGATCAAGAACTGGCTTCGAAGGTATACAAGAACCGCCTTCACCAAATGGAATATTCATGATTGGAATAAACCCTGAGGCTTTTTTGGGGCTAAACGAATTCAAGGAAAATACAAGCAAGCTATTAGCTAACGTGAAAAAAATCCCCCCAGAAGCGGGTAAGAGAGTTCTAGTTCCAGGAGAACCTGAGAAGGAGTCCAAGTCTGAAAGGTTAGATAAAGGCATTCCTATTCCTGAGCAGACTTGGAATCAAATATTGGAGTTATGTAAAAAACTAAATGTTGATGTAAAATAGTTCTATAACCTCTGAGTAAAATAGTTCCTTGATACTTTCTTTATAAACAGCTAATATACCAAAGATAACTCCTTTAACTAAATCAATTATATAACCCCTAGAATGAGTTTAGGATTCCCTACGAAAGAGATAGCCGAAGGAAAAGCAAGATTACTTGTACCCAAGTTAGATATCAAAAGTGGGGAGCCTATTCAGCATCTACGTAGTGAGGCTCCAGTTTTTTACAATCCAGTAATGAAGACAAACCGTGATACAGCGGTATTATTTTTATCAGTTATTGAATCGGGGAAGGATAGAGGACTCGAATTATGTGAACCGATGTGTGGTAGCGGTGTAAGGGGGGTTCGTTTCCTTGTTGAACTAGGTAATACCCGGAAGGTCGTAATGGGTGATTTAAACCCAACAGCAATCAAACTGGCTACAGAGAATGCAACGTTAAACAATGTAGCGGATAGAAGCAGTCTCAGACTTCTTGATGCGAATCTGCTACTAAGTTTGCATGCCTATCCCGGTGGCAGGTTTGATTATGTCGACATAGATCCTTATGGATCACCAACCCCTTTTCTAAATAATGGAGTACTTTCTGTAAGAAACCATGGGTATATTGCTCTAACAGCCACTGATATGGCTCCTCTATGTGGTGTGAATAAAAGAGCTTGCATAAGGAAGTATGGGGGGGATTCAATACAATCTGAATTCTGTCATGAGGTCGCATTGAGATTGCTTGCAGGCGCATTAATTAAAAATGCAGCAGTTCATGAAACCTCCGCGGAACCGCTCTTCAGTTTCTATTCTGATCACTACATAAGATTATATGCAAGACTTGACAAAGGAGCAAAATTAGCAGATCAAAAAATCAGTGAAATGGGATTTATTAAATACTGCAAAAAGTGCCTATACAGGGAGTCCTCATATCACAATAAGAAGGAAAAATGCCCAAAATGCGATGAATACTACGTTATAGCAGGACCATTATGGCTCGGGGAGCTAGCTGATAGGAGTTTTATGAAGTTGATGCTAGAGGCTCTGTCAAATAAAAAATACTTGGAAAACACGAAAAGTGCGAGTTTACTAAGAATGGTTAATAACGAGATTGGATACCCCGTTGGATTCTATGATATAGATAAGATATGTAGCTTAATCGGGTCAAAATCAATTTCAACCAGTGAAGCCATTGAGCGGATAAAGCATGAAGGATATAAAGTAACTGTTACACATTTTGGCAATAGAAGCATAAAAACAGATGCGAATATATTCGAGCTTAGTGAAATACTGACTCCCCGAAGATAATAGATCCCGTCAAAAACATTTTAAATAATGTATGTTTTTCCTAATCTTCAATAAACACCATAAAAGTCTATATGTGATAATATATTGTCGAGATGGATTCATGAACGTAAACACGATCACTTTCACCAACGTGCAAAAGAAGAGGGATATCGAAGCAGGTCTGCCTATAAACTAAAACAGATTAATAACAAATTCGGGATTTTCAAAAACGCAAAATATGCCATTGATCTAGGTGCAGCACCCGGTGGGTGGTTGCAAGTTGCAAGTGAGAAGATTGACCCAGAAGGATTAATTGTGGGTATTGATCTGGAGGAAATTGAACCAATATGGGCTGAGAACGTTCTAACAGTAATTGGAGACATAAGAGACGCCGAATTACAAGAAGAATTAATGAATATTTTCGATGAAAAGGTTGACGTTATATTATCCGACATGGCACCAGATGTAACCGGTCAATGGGACCTCGATCAATTCCGACAGATATACCTAGCTAGAATCGCACTTCAAATTGCCTGGAAGATGTTAAAATCTGACGGTTGGTTTGTTGTGAAGATCTTTCAAGGTGGAGAACATACAAGGTTTATCCGACAAGTAAAGCATGTCTTTTCCTATGTGAAGAATTATAAACCAAGGGCTTCAAGAAAAGGTAGCGCAGAGAGATACGTTGTAGCTCATGGACTTAAGACAAACGCTTCTAAACCTAAACTCACCTTGGAGAGAGATTACAAAGAAGAAGAGGATGAATATATCCCAGGAGATCAGTTATTATTTGATGAGGAAGATCTAGAGTAGTTCTTTCAATACTCTTGCAATTACCGCATTACTAAGAATTGTCGGTTTACCAGTTTCCTTTTTTACCTGGGTGTACAGCTCTCTAGGGAATCCAAAGCAATTCAAGAAAATTAGGTCAAGGTTTTCTCTTCTTAATCTCCTAATCAAGCCATCTATATCCTCCGGTTCATAAGGTGAAACAGAGTCGGCATAGACTTCGACTCCTTCCCTGCCGAATTCCTTTTTAGCCATGAATTCCTGTTCTTCTGTTGGATAAACTACACCGAGCTTACCAGCTTTCAATGACCCCTCTATTACACCTCTAAGTACCTCCTGAGGGGTTACAACAAGTCCATTAGATTCGAATTGTGGAAATTTTCCAGTGCACATTACTACAGTAACTCTAGCACCTTTATTCTCTATCTCGTGAATTTTCTCTTGTAGCTTTGGTAGGATAGACTTTTTTGTAATCTTAACTTCTCTGCCATCTCTCATTCTGCTTACGAGGATATAGTCCTCTTCCCTGAGTGGAATTTTCTGGACATCCTCATAAGTCATGTCATCAAGAGCACCAGCTTGAATAATCTCATATTCCTCACCAAGGATTTCTAAAAGAGAAGGAATTAGATCATCCCTCGGACTCTGACCGATGGTTAATAATCCCAATTTTTTCATGATGAATACATAATTAGAGTTGATATATGATTGTTTTCAATTTGCTACATAAAGCGCTCTTTCAATGCTTTCCGCTCAGCCTCAATTATCCGTGTGAAAAATTCATCAGACTCCCCTTCAGTCTCTGCGAGAATATCCCAAGCCTCGGTGAAGTTCACTCTTTTTGCTGCTGCTATGATCGCGGCTCTTCTACCGTAGATAGATATCAACTTTGCCGCATCTTGAGCTCTTTCCCACCACCACTCCGGTTCCTTTTTTGAACCTCCTCGATATACCGCCTGTTGTTGGGCCACTTCCTGGAAGCTTCTATCAAATACACCTATCTCTTTAGAACCACATATTGGGCACTCTATCTGCTCTGGAAATTCCTTTACGGTGGTCTCATCTAACCAGTCTAGTTTATCCATACATCCAAGAATCCTCGTCTCATTATACAGTCGTGCCTTAGCAGACTCAAGGATTATCCTTGTAATGTTCTCAGGTGGGACAATGTCAGTGGTCATGCTCATGCTGTTGATGGCTAGCTCTCCTAGAGGGCTAATATCACGAATTTTATCCAAAACAATTATTTCCATATCTCCTTCGGACATTTTCTTCAGCAAGTTGAAAGTTGAATCAATATCCATATCCTGTCGAAGGGCATCTTTCATTGCCTCTTCATAGATAATTGTTCCTTCAAAGGTCTTCATAAGCCTTCCAAGTGTAACATTGCTAAAATTCGCGAACTTACTTAAAGCTCCAGATTTCCTTGCTACATTTATTAGTCTTTTTTTGAATAATCCGGTTTTTGTTACAGCCTCTTCAATGTACTTATTGAGATCACCTTTAGCAAGGTTAAGAAGGAGTGTTTCAATGTATCTAGCGTCTACCTCCCCCACAGTCTGGATAATAATCATATATGTATCCTGTTGAACGCCAACAGGGTAACCTATCCTCTCACTGATAACATGTCCAAGGATCCTGGCTAAGGTCCTGTTAACAAGTGTACCAAAGTTACAGTGTAGAATAACATTCTCATCCCAGTCCTCGACAACCACCCTCCTATCGGTAGGTATAGAGAGACCAAGATTATAGTGGTCAACTAACTCGCTTATGGCTCTCTTAATAGTGTCTATATTTGCTGGATACCTGAAATGTAACTCGGAGCTTATCTCGTCTGTTGACAAGCCTTTCATGAGTCCTTCTTCTACGAAACCTTTGATCTCTCCAACTTCTAATGCTACATCCAGTGGTACCGGGATCTGTTCACCTACCCAGCTTGGAATAGCTCCAGTAGGATCATCCTCTAGCCTAACGTAGATCTTATCATTGTGAATATTGAGTATCTTCCATGCCCTGCCCCTTAGGGTGAACTTCACCCCTGGTTTTGCATACTCGGCGACAAAAGCTTCCTGCAATATACCCACAGGAGAGTCCTCATCAACGTCTACAATAAGATAGTCTTTTTCGTCAGGGATCATTGAGAGATTGTTGAAAAAATAGCGATACATCGTCTTGCGACTTCCGCGAGGCTTGATCATCACCTCATCCTCCTCGCTAACCCATGCTAACCTTGGAAAGCGGTTATGCATGTAGCGTGCTGCATCAACGATCTCTTCTTCAATTAAATTTCTGTACGGGTAAGCATTCTCAAACAGGGTCTGTGCCTGTAAGAAATACATTCTGTTTCGCTGCATCAACTCGGCAATAAGCTGGTTCACAAGTACATCGTAGGGTTTCTCTGGAACCACCAGAGGCTCCATCATCTCATGCAGGGCCCTTCTGCATATAACCATGGATTCGAGTGCGTCATCACTGTTGAGAGCTATTATAACCCCCTTGCTGGTCTGCTCAATACTGTGCCCGCTTCTTCCCACCCGCTGAAGGAGCCTAGTGACTTGTCTTGGGCTGTTGTACTGTATTACGAGGTCGATCCTTCCAATGTCTATACCGAGTTCAAGGCTGCTGGTGCAAATTACAGTTTTAAGATCTCCCGCCCTCAGTCCTTTTTCTGTGGCTATCCTGCTTGTCTTCGCAAGTGAGCCATGATGTATACTCAGGGGCAGTTCTTTGTCCCAGATATTGAATCTGCTAGTAAGTGCCTCGGTTGTGCTTCTAGTATTTGTAAAAATGAGGGTAGTATCATGTTCGTTTATAAGGTTCCTCATCTCCTTTAGCCTTACAGCTACATCAGGATGTGTGAAGAGTTTTCTCGCAAGATCATAATCCTCAGTGCCAGGCTCAGGGTAGATAATATCAAGTTTTGTGTCCCTTAATGCGGAGACTTGGACGATCTCTGCCTTTCTTCCTTCTCCAACTAAGAACTGAGATACGGTGTCTGGGCTTCCAATAGTAGCGCTCAGGCCGATGAACTGGGGAGTCTCATCAGCCACCGATCTTACCCTCTCAAGAGCTAGACTCAGTTGACTACCCCTCTTATTATCAGCAAGCTCGTGGATTTCATCTATAATAATCCATCTTACCGTTTTCAGGTGGTTCTTAATTGTCCTGCCTTGAAGAATCGCCTGTAGTGTTTCAGGGGTGGTGATCAGCATATCTGGGGGGCTTCTTCTCTGGTAAGTTCGTTCTTTTTGACTGGTATCCCCGTGACGAACACCGAGACGCATATCCAGTTTGTTACACCAATATGTCATCCTATTCAGGATATCACGATTTAGAGCTCTCAGAGGTGTAATATAGAGAATGCTAATCCCCGGCTGACTACCTCCTCTCAAGAGATAATTATGTAAAACCGGTAGGACTGCAGCTTCTGTCTTTCCGGTTGCTGTAGCTGATATTAACAGGACGTTTTTCCCATCAAGGATTATGGGAATGAGACGCTGCTGGGGCTCAGTAGGGGTCTCAAATCCTTTCTCATCTATCAATCTACGCACTGGACGGCAAAGCTGTGAAAATGCATTCTCCTTCAACAAGTTTGACGGCATCATCTATGCAGCCCGAAATAAAAACCATAGGTAGTACCTAAATCTAGTAAGCCTCAACCTCAAATTTTTAAGCTAGACTAACATAGTAGCTTGATTCAAGATGGTTAAGATAGGAATAATGATCTGTGACAGGAACAGGACGTGTACGGGAAATAAGTGCTTTAAAGCAATATCTGAGAGAGATGGTGTTTTCAAAGAATTGCCAGACGATGAACCAATAGAGGTCGTTGGATGGATAGCTTGCGGAGGATGTCCAGGCGAAAGACTGGAGTTTTCACCAGCGGATATGAAAAAATATGGTGCAGAAAAGATTTACCTTGCATCGTGCTACCTTGCGGGTTATCCTCCTTGCCCCTATATTGAAGATCACATCAATTACATAGAGAACTACGTGGGACTACCCGTAATAGTAGGAACACATCCGATGCCACAGAACTATATCGATGCGCACGAGAAAGCCGAGGACTGGAAAGGATACGAAAATCATCTAGAAAATATCATCGGTGATCCTGAGGGAGCACACAAATATGACTCGACCAGACCAGATTACACTGATTCGTTATGATACTAATCTTTTATAATCGACCAATTTTTCTTCTTAATTAACATGAGCGATGAGGAATTAGAAAAAATTAAGAAAGCCATGCTGGAGAGGATGATGAAAAAACCAGAGCCTAAATCAGGTTTCTGGAAACCGGGAAAGGTACACACACTTAATGAGTCAAACTTCAGCAAAGCAATTCAAGAAACGGACCGTCCGATACTAGTTGACTTCTGGGCCGAGTGGTGTGGCCCATGCAAGACAATGACCCCCGTTATAACCCAAATGGCACAAGAGTTCATGGACATAGTATATTTTGCAAAACTAAATGTCGATCAGAACCCCAAAATAGCCAGTCAGTACGGTATAATGAGCATACCCAATTTCATAGTATTCAAGAACAGCAAAGCAGTAGGACAAACAGTTGGAGCAGTTGGCAAATCAGGCCTGACACGTTTGATACAGGCTCATTTAAACAGTTAAACAAATGTGGTAATAGCTGAATTTCCTTATTTTATCAAAATCTACTTTGAGCTCTAGCTAGAATTAGCCGTCTAACTATATTAGTAATAAAAGATTTACGTTTCAGTTATTTCGGATCCCCAAAATTGAAACAGTCAAGTTTCAATCAGCTAGAAATGAGCATAAGCCTGCATGTGCTCTTGTTGCAGATGAATTGTTTGTCATAATTCTTACAGTTTGGTTGGAAACTTGAGAAGAATAGAGGAGGAGTAAATACTTTAGCTGGGCAAAGCCTTGCCAGTTTTGAAAAAATAATGGAGAAAACTTACTAGTGTATAATTTTCGGAAGGGCTTGATTATGAGCCTGATAAACGAGTTAAAAGAATTTATGACACTCATCTGATTGCAGAAAAAAGAGAATTTGCTTTAATATTAACCAGTTTAAATTTTTTTTAAAGAATAATTGGGTATTATAGAGCAGTCCAACCCCCATCTACGTAGATTGTTTGTCCAGTGATATAGTTGCTACCAGGTGATGAAAGGAAGACGAGTGGAGCCTTAAGATCTTCATGCGATCCTACTCTCTTCAAGGGTGTCCTGCTTTCTATATAGTTCAAGGTTGATTGATCTTGGAAAATATCTTCTGTCATTTCACTTGGGAAGAATCCGGGAGCTAGGGCGTTTACATATATCCCCTCAGCTGCCCATTCTACTGACATACTTCTTGTAAGGTTTACGACTGCACCCTTTGATGCATAATATGGAGCAGCTGCAAATACGTCACCTACACGACCATATATTGATGCTATATTGATGATCTTTCCATAGTTCTCCTTTATCATCTCTATAGCTGCAGTCCTACCGCAGAGGAATACTCCCGTTAAGTTTACATCAATTACTTTACGCCATGTCTCAACTGGCATCTCAGTGCTGGGAGCAATGGCCGACGTGCCTGCATTATTTACAAGGATCTCGAGGGAGCCAAATTCACTGATGGTCTTTTTAACCATATTTTTGACCTCATTCTCTTCAGTAACGTCACATTCTATTGGTAGGATCGTTACATCATTATTTTTCATAATCTGGTCAGCTACTTTTTCTAATTTATTTAACCTTCTTGCACAAATTGTTACATTTACACCTGCTTCAGCTAATGCTTCAGCAAAAGTAACTCCAATTCCGCTACTCCCCCCTGTAACAATTGCCGTATGCCCTTCAATATCAAAACACAGATCCTCGACCGATGCCAATTTTTACACCGAGTACTCGTACGCAGCTTTTTATTTAAACAGAAGCTAATCTTGAAAAAAAATAATTATTGTTTTGCTACCTATTGAAATTTGAGAAGTGTTAAGGCTCTAGAAGATAAGGTAACTCACTCAGTTTATCAATCACATGGTCAGGATCGATGGAAATAATAGTCTTTTCATCATAGTTCCTTGTATTTATGAGAATAAACTTACCACCTGCAGTTTTTGCAGCCTGTCCATCATGATCAGAATCACCGATATAAATAAAATTACTCGTCTTATAGAGGCTAAGCATTCTTTCAATTGGTTCTGGATCAGGTTTTATATATTTACAGTCATCTCGTGTAATGGATTTTCGGAAATATGAACCAAATTTTCCAAACTTTACGTCTTTGCTCAATTTTTCATATGATTCACGGGATGCTGTGGTAACCAATCCTAAATTGTAGCCGTTTTGAGTTAATTCTTTAAGTGTTGGAATTGTCTCAGGAAGCAGTACACTTTTTGAATGGTCTGCTCTTTCCTCTACCATAAAAGGAACATTGATCTTTTCTATGAGGCTTATGATTTCATTTTCTTCTTTTCCTCTTTCTTCCAAGATTCTTCTTGTTTGATTCCAAATTAATGCCATACGATCAAGATGTACGACTTTTTCTTTTGGTACACCATGCTGAATAACTATTTCTTTCATTTGTCTTTTTATCGACATATAGCTCGAATGATGAGTTTTGGTACCAGAATATGAGGGAGTATCCTTTTGATTGATAAGAGTACCGTCCATATCGAATAGCAAAAGGGGCTCTTTTCTATCTTGCATCCTTTTTATTAAATAATTATTAGATAAAAGAATTTAGAAAAATCAGAAATCTTACTGCATCTCAACTTTTCCTCTTATTTTGGGTACCTGTGCACCTATCCCGCTACTTAGCATAGGTGAGTTTAATGAATCTGTAGGTCCAAAGATTATGGTATTGCTCCTGTCTTGGCTCACATCAGTCAAAGTCTTTAGTTTTCTTAATTTATAACCAAAACGAGATTCTTCCAAGACCTTGGAGGCTTCAGCTAGATTCTGTGCAGCCTCCAGTTCTCCTTCAGATGCTATTATTACCCCTCTCTTTTCTCTCTCTGCTTCAGCTTGTCTAGCCATTACACGTTTCATGTCTTCTGGGAGCTCTATATTTTGTAGTTCAACCCTTCTGATGTCTATACCCCAATCTCTTGATGCTTCATCGACAGATTTTCTAATAGCTATCGCGACATCCTCTCTTCTCTCAAGTATCTCATCTAGGTCTTTTTCTCCAACAACATTCCTTAGCGTTGTCTGACTGAATTGTCTGACAGCATATCTGTAATCATCCACATTAATAATTGCCTTCTCAGTGTCCTCAATCTGGAAGAATACCACAGCATCTACTCTTACACTTATGTTATCCTTGGTTATTGCTTCCTGGGTCGGTATATCCATAGTTCTGACTCTCTTATCCAAAACAGTTGTCTGTTCTATTGCTGGAATTATAAAATACAACCCAGCCTTTTGCAACCTATCAAATTTACCTAATCTTAGTACAATCGATTCTTCCCATTCATTATTTATCTTTATGGCAGCCCCTAATACGCCGATAAGGAAAATACCAAAAATTGTCAAGGATACGACGCTCAACATTTACTGATCAAATAAGAATATTCACTGATTCATTTAAACTTAAGTTTAATAATATCCATTTAGGGTAATAAAGAGCAAGATTTAGGAGAACCTTACCTTCGTCCTCTCTCCATTCTACGTATAGCAACATCAACGGCAGCATGTAAAGGATCATAAAGTTCACTCACAGCAGGACAGTAGGCAAGCTCAATCTCACTAAAATCACTTAAAGTAATTTTTTCTTTAACAGCCATGGCTATCATGTTAACTCTCCAAGCAGCACCCTCTTCTCCGATGGCTTGACCACCAACTATCCTACCAGTATCAAGATCAGCTATTACTTTTACACTTATGTCTACAGCGCCGGGCATCCATTCGGGTTTGTTTCTCAGATTAGCACGTCCAGAAATTGCCTCAAATCCATGATCTATAGCAGTCTCCGTATTGAAACCTGTACTAGCTACTGCTAGTTCACCAACATATGATACAAATGTACCAAAAGCACCTGAGTACCTATCCCTTGCTCCAGCGGCATTAGCCCCCCCAACTATCGCTTGCTTATACGCAGTTGTCGCTAGATTGATCTTGACCGGTGAACCATCTATGCCACTGAAAGTTAGAGCACATTCCCCAACAGCAAATATATCAGGGTCACTTGTCTGCATGTATTCATTTGTGACCACAGCACCCTGATCTATGACTAGACCTGCTTTTTCAGCCAAACTGATCTCTGGCTCTACACCAACAGCCATTACTACAATATCTGTGGGTATAATCTCACCATCAATTGTAACCGATTCTACCTTATCTTCCCCATTTATGCTCTCAATCGTCTTCCCAAAATACATATCACAACCTTGATTCTGAATGTAATCAGAGACAATCTCACTCATATCTGGATCAAGACTTCGTGGAAAAGCAGGCAAACTCTTTTTTGTTACACCAACCTTTAATCCAAGTTCTCTAAGTGCAGATCCTATCTCAAGGCCAATGGCTCCCCCTCCAATAATCAAAGCATTCTTACTTTGCTCAGCGTGCTCTCTTAACTTCCTTGCATTCTCTGGATTAGAGACAACATGCACCCCTTTTCCTCGTAGTTCTTTTGCCCCGGGAATATTGAGATATCTTGGTTTGCTTCCCGTAGCAAGAATTAACTTATCATAAAAAATGTCTCGAGATTCACCATCTTCTAAATTTTTAACATTAACAGATTTCTCATCTCTTTCGATAGAAATTGCTTCATGACTTAGCAGCTTATGGAGTTTTCTTGTAGATGGAATAGTATGCTTAAGTGCTTCAAAGCTTTCTACTTGCTTTCCAACTGCGTAGGGTAATCCGCAGGGACTGAACATGTCGTAACTTCGTCTTTCAACAACAGTAATTTCTACAGTCCTATCATGCCTCTGAGCCGCTCTTATAGAATGTAGACCTCCTGTACCTAGACCTATTATCACTAATTTTCTTGGTCCAGCCATTATTGTTCGATTTTAAATTGGTATGGGAAGTTTTATTCCTTATTCGAATTATAAAAATAAGATCAATTTTTTCCGAAAAGATTATAATTCAACAGATTAAAAAGATTAGTTTTTATATTTTCAACTATAGAACACCTTCCTACTTTTTCCAGACTTGACATATAATAACCGCTATATTTTAGTTTTAATCAAAGCATAGAAAGACGGCTGGAGAAAGAGGTTACCTCATAGTTTCCATCTATAAATTTAGGACCCTCTATTATCAATTATCAAATCAAAGTTCTGAACTTTACGTTAATCTTAATATGTATAAAATTATAAACATGGATAGTCAGGTGGTTTTACTCTCCAATATTGAATAATAAAATTAGAATCCAAAGATGATAAAGGTTGATTTCTTCAGAGAAGATTTCTTTTAACTGCCTTAGCTAATAGACTATCTGCTTTCATATAGTCTTCAGTGGCGTTGCTGCATATCTCTTCTCCTGCTGCTTGGGCCTCCTTTATTATTTTTTCCTCATTCATTGTGAGAACTTGTTTATCCTCTACAATCATCTGACCGTTAACTATCACATCCGTCACCTCATCTCCTCTAGCACTATAAACAATGTTAGGAGCAATATTTCGAACAGGATTCATGATCACTGGCGTCATGTGGGGTACTTTTAGATCAATTATTATCAAATCTGCTTTCTTTCCCACTTCTATGCTGCCGATTTTATCACCGATACCAAGGGCTGTTGCGCCTTCAAGAGTCGCAAGTCTGAGCATCTTCCATGCTGGTAATACTGTTGGGTCCCTATGTCTAGTCTTGTTCAATAGTGCAGCAACCTTCATCTCAACTAACATGTTATGATGATTATTTCCACTAGCTTGATCTGATCCGATCGTGGCCCATTTTCCTCCACTCTG
This sequence comes from Candidatus Bathyarchaeota archaeon, assembly GCA_014730055.1. The sequence continues at coordinate 13,925 of WJIV01000052.1, read as the reverse complement.
AACGAATAACCCAAGGGGAGGTGTTATTCCATCTATTATTCCGATGCTTGCTGGACAAGAGGCGTATCTTACACCCCTCTGAGCTAAGAGGGCAACCTCATCATCTGTGGTCTGATGGCAGTGGGCCGCGATTAATTTGTCATCGAGATATCCTATACTATCAAGATATTTGATGGTGGTAGTATTGTATCGGAGCTTGATTTGAATTTCCTCTCTACCTCCCTGAGCAACGTGTATGTGTGCTAATTTGCCATACTCTGAGGCCTTCTTCTTTATTCTCAGAAGAAGCTCTTCGCTCATCATATCTGCTCCATGGGGGCTGAAAATACAGGTTATTCTACCTTCTCCTTTTCCATCATAGTTTTCGATTAACTCGATGGCTTCATCGAGTTTATTCTCACCAATCTCCTCAAAGAAGATGTATGGTTTATGAGCATCGGGGCGGCTCCCTGGCCCTATCTCGTTTATTGTATTTGCCAGATTAGCGCGTACTCCACTTGGAATAAATACTTTTTCAGCTACAGGCCCCATATTTCCCCCTATCTCCCCGAATGTAGTCGTACCTGATTTCACAGCTTCCAGTACGCCTAGGGCGGCTCCTTTTACAACATGTTCAGGTTTTATGTACTTGCTAAATGGTGCCATAGTTTTAAGCATCCACTCAATCTCAGGAACATCCTGTGCCTCACCTCTTAGTAGTGTGAGGCTTGTATGAATATGACCGTCAACGAAACCAGGAAGAATCGCTTTACCATTCGCATCAATAACTTTTTCAGCATTTCTATATTTTCTAGTAACCTCTTGAGTTTTCCCAACTGAAACTATATCTTGCCCCTCTATATATACAGACCCGTCCTCAATTGTTCCAACACCCTCACCCCTCATGGTAAGGACTATCCCGTTCTTGATTAAGATGCTATCCAAGGTATACACTGGGTTCGAGAAGTTTACACATGGCTATTTAAAATCTCTTAATGGAGTCTATCTTGATGCTTTAACGACTGTAACTTTAAGAGTCTTTATTATTGTTTTGGGGGACATTCCTAGAATAAAACCCCTTCTGCCTCCATTTATGTAAATATATGGTAGGTCCAAGATGGAGTGTTCCATATAAATAGGTAATTCCCTTCTTGTACCAAATGGGCTTATCCCACCAACCCTGTAACCAGTATATCGTTGCGCATCTCTTATATTACAGGTTGAGATATTCCTTTTATCTAATTCACGTGCCAATTCTTTTAGACTTACCTCCCTATCAGCATGCATCAGCATTAAAAGAGGGCAGTTTTCATCATCTTCCATCACTAGTGTCTTTATTACAGAACTAGGGTCAAGTTTCATACTCTTGGCTGCGAGGGCTGCCCCTGATTTTTTATAATCATAATAATGCTTGGTGTATTCAACATCCTTTTCATCTAGAAATAACGTAGCAGGGGTGGTTGGATACTTACCCAAATGAATCAATAAGTAATTGAAAAAAATGATATTTATTCTTACCCAATGTATGGTATATTCTTCTCACGAGCAAGTCTTATCCATTTTGGTACAGGAGGTACAAGTTTATCTTCGGGCTTCATAACCACCTCTATAAAAGTGGGTTCAGGATCAGTGAAGGATTCGATCAAGGTCTCTGTTAGCGCTTCTGATTTAGTAACTCTTCTTGATTTAAGTCCAAAACCCTCAGCAATCTTTAGATAATCGACCTCTTGAAAATTGGTCGCAAAGTCGACGTAATCCTGACCATAACTTAGACGCCACTCAGCACGTATCCAGCCAAAACTAGTATTGTTAACTAGAATTAAATTATTGTTAAGGCCCAATCTAGCAACAGTCTCTAACTCCCCTGAAGTGAGTCCAAAGCTCCCATCACCAATCAATGAAACAGTACAGTTCTCTGGGCGGGCAATACTTGCTCCTACACCTGTTGGTATAGAATAACCAAGGCTACCCATACTGAAATTGTAAGCCATACTTCTTCCCGCTTCAGGAACCCTATAGAACGTTGATGTATAGATAGCTACGGTTCCCACGTCCATTACCAAGCATCTTTTTTTTGGCAGTGAATGTTCTAAACTCTTAATGAATGATATAGGGTGAACTGTATCTTCCTCATCAGGGTTTATATCATATACATATTCGAGGTATTTTTTCTTCTCTTCCTTAATATACTGTATTCTTGATTGTTTACTCATCTCTCTTGGATTAGCTTGAGCCAAATCAAGCATTCTTCTCAAGGTCGCTTTAGCATCTCCGATGAGGAAAACATCAACATCATAGTTGTTACCCGCTTCGGCCTCGCAGATATCAAGCTGTATGATCTTAGCTTCTGTGTTCTGTGGGGGGATTGTCCACTTGTTCGTTCCAGCTGAATCTGTATTGCTACCAATAAAAAATACTAGATCAGAATTTATCAAAGAATCATTGCTTAATTTAGTACCTCCACGCGCACCGATTACACCAACACTAAGAGGATGAATTTCTGGCATAGATCCTTTACCATTAATTGTTGTCCCAACAAGACAGGAGTATAACTCCGATATCTCTATTATCTCATCCCAAGCTTGGCTGAACAACACACCCTGACCACAAACTATGAATGGAGATTCTGCCTCTCCTAAAAGTTTCATCGCCTTAACTATTTTTTCATCATTTGAAACTGGCCTGTGGCCTGGATAATACTTGAAATCTTCTTGAATATACATTAAAGGGTTCGATACCTCTTTACTAAGAACATCCATTGGTAGTCTGATATGAATAGGTCCAGGTTTACCTGTTGTAGACAGCCTGAAAGCTCTTCTAATAATATGAGGAACTTCATCAGGATCAGTGAGGGTAACAGTCTCCTTTGTCAACCCCTTAAACATGCTGGTTTGGTCGATCCCAGTTAACATATTTCGTTTCTCAAAGTGAAGTGGAATATCAGATGTTAAAACAATCATGGGAACCCCGGCTTTATAGGCCTCAGCAACTCCGGGCAATACATGGGTGCTACCTACGCTTGGGGCCTCACATATGCCTGGTTTGAAACTAAAGCGAGCATAACCGTCTGCCATGAATGCTGAGCTGCGTTCGTCTCTAACCATAACGTGTTCGATGTCAGGATAGTCTTTCCACTCGGCATAAAGGGGTAAGGTGGTCTCACCTGGTAAGCCAAATACATATTTTGTTTCGTACCCCCTCAGCATTTCAAGTATAGCCTTCGAAGCGTTCATTGAATACCAACCAATAAAGACCAGAAATATGTCTATAAGACCTGCGAATTACACAATTGAATTAAAATGAATTGTTGATCATTTCCAGACCTTTTCTAAAAGCTTGATTGCGTTAACACCTACGATCTTTTGAATTTCTTTGTCACTATATCCGTTTTTTATCATCCATCTTAAGATATTCACAAATTCATTAGGATTTTCCAGTCCTCTTACATAACCAGGGTCCTCAATAGATTCTGGTATAGGGTATTCGTGAACAACTTTACGTCCAGGTCTATGATAATGCCCTTTTCGAAGAGGAAACCATACGTCATATAGCTCTTGATGAGCACCGTACAGTGTGTCAGGTCCACACCCAACATAATCAATTCCCATAACTTCGATGCAATACTCTAAACATTCCATGTAGCTATCTATACTACCTACTGGATGTTTTCTAGTCCTGAGACCTCTTCCAGCTCCTCCTACTCCCAGCATTCCTTCGTTTTCAGCTAATGCATGCAGAACCTCGTCACTGTTTGTATGTCCTTGAGCTATAGCGCCTGGTCCACTGTGACTATTATATATTGGCTTATCGCTAGCATCTATTATATCAAGGGCTGTCTGATCAGTTGTGTGACCAATGTCTATAAGCATCCCTACTTTATTCATTCTCTTAACTGCGTCGTAACCAAAGTCAGTAAGTGGTAAACTTTGATCACTCTCATACATCCCACCACCCAGCATATTTGACTCACTATAGCAAATTCCTAAACTCCTAACGCCTAAGCCGTAGAGAACCTCTATACGATCTAACTCGTTCTCAATGGGCGTAGCAGATTCCAGACAAATCACTAAAGCTACCTTTCCCTCTTCAAATGCTAACTTGATATCATCAACAGTCTTACAGTGAATCACTAGATCTTGATGGGCAAGATCACATAACCTTATGCCGATATCATGAATAACATCTGTCCACTTCCAACCACTATAGCTGGTAATGTATGTCATCCCATTCATCATGTTATCAAAGACGCAGTCAAGGTGACTCTCTGCAAGTGCATCATAGGCAGTAAACTGTCTACCTAATCTATGAAGCTCTGGAACATTATTCATATCCTTAGGCCAGTAAACAGGATGCTCATGCAGATCAACGAGTATACTTTTCTTAACCAGGTCTTCATACCTCTCTTCCTCTGATTTACTAAGAGGAATAAAGTATGGCTCCAGTCTGGGATAACTTACAAGCTCAAAATTCTTATAATCAAATCCTGGCTCAAGATAATCAAAGGCACTGTATCCATTGTACTTTTTTCTTCCACCCATTCCTATCAAGAAATAAAATCGACACCTGCCAATAAAAAAGCAAGGATAACAACTCTAAATATTCCTTTTTCAAGTTATTTGATAAAAATATACTATTACTTTATCACTAGCCAATCCCTTTGAATCTAAAGGTTGTAAGCGATGGAAAAAGTAAAAGTCGAAGGAAGTAAAAAGGATAAGAAAGTATTCCTATACACCCTGAGTACCTGTGGGTGGTGTAAAAAAACCAAGGATTTTCTTAAAGAAAACGAGATCGAGTATGAATACATCGATGTAGATAAATGCTCAAGAGATGAGCAGAAAGAGATTATTCAAGAGTTAAGAGATAAGAAAGTACCAGCCGCATTTCCAGTGATTATGATTGATGATAAAACAATATCTGGCTTCAAGGAAAAACAGCTATTGAAGGAACTTAATCTATGACCAGTATCGAAGAGATCAAGAGGAGAGCAGAAAGAGATGCGAAATCTAGGGGGTTTTTTCTAACTCCTGATAAGGAACTTCTTAATGACCTATTTCAGGGATTGAAGGAGAATAAGGAAAGATATGGATATTACAGCTGCCCTTGTAGAATCGCATCTGGAAAATTCGAACTAGACCGTGACATAATATGTCCTTGCGATTATAGAGACCCGGATGTGCTCGAATATGGGGCTTGTTATTGCAGTCTCTATGTTAACAAAGAAGTATATAACACAGTTAAAAAAGTCGAGAGTATTCCTGAGAGAAGACCTGAAGAATTACAGATGAAGGCAATGGGATTAGAACAAGATGAGGAAAATAGAAAAGAAATCCCAGACAGCGTTCTAAAAAAGACTAACAGGAAACTACAATACTGCAAGGTTTGTGGATATGTAACCTTCAGGGAAGAGCCTCCATACATCTGTCCTATCTGCCAGGCTAAGCGAGAAATGTTTGAGGAAATTATAACTACTCAAGGTTATCTAACAAAGCCATTTCATAAAGAATAAGAAAAAAAAAGGATTAAGCAACTAAGGCGTTGAAGAACAGTTTGAAAGTAGCGGCAGTCATACCTCTCATCTGAGGGGCAAAGCCGTAAAGTACTACTCTTCCTTTTCCCTTCTTTGCTTCAATTAATGCTGACTTCCTTGAAAGATGCTCCTCACCAATTAACCAGCCGCTCTCCATCATATTCTCTTCCGGGAATCTTACAACAACTTTGTAATTCTCATTATAATGGTTCTGTTTGACAGCGTATGCGTGGTTTCCTCTTAGCAGAATAAGTGCCTCTGAAGGCATACCATATCCCAGAGGATGTTTGTTATCAATTTCTGTCCATATAGTGCTACCGGGGCAGTGGAATTCTTTTGGTTTCTTTTCTTTAACTGTGTTTATTACAGGTAGCTCTAGCTTTTCAATTGCAAAATCACAGCTATCATAGAGAGCAAGTACCGTACCACCATTCTCAACAAACTCCTTAATCTTCTCAACACCTTCTTCCCCGATGCCTGATTTATATTCGGGTGGAAGAAGAGGGACACTTACTCTTCCTTTAAATTTCTCTTTAAACCATTCTTCAACTTTCTCTCCTGTTATCATGGCAGTTGAGTCACTGGGAATTATCAGAACATCATATTCCTCAAGACCTGACTTTACATCTTCGTCTTTAACTGTCTCATAATCAAAGTAAAATTGTTCTAGAAGCCATCTTGTCCAGCCCTCATCAGTATTTCCTCCCCAATATCTCTGATAAATTGCCACTCTTAGAGGATTTACCTCAACAAACCTGAAATCAGGATCACTGTCAAGGGCGTGGAAAGTGATCATCGTGTTCTCTGAAATATTCTTCAATATATTATGGTCAGCGTCAGGGACGTAAAACATTCCCTCTGGATATATCTCATCTTTTGTCTTTACTTCCTCTTTTGACCTTAAGAAAGGAATCTCTTTCTTATGTAGAAGGTTAACAGCTTTGAAGCTATCATTTATCCGTGCATCGATAATATAACCAAATTTGGAGGGTTCAAAGAGTGCTTTGGGTTTAGGAATATCATCCAAAAGCATAAAGTCACCCAAGGGCATCTCATCGACTTCTATCACTTTTACTCCCTTGAACTCACCCATTGTTTGGGTAGCAAAGTCGTAATTCATCAAGGGATCTCCTTCCTCAGATCGGACCCATGGAGAGTCTCTGTACAGTGTTTTGCTGAGGAGACTAATAACTAAAGGTCTACATGTCTGGCTTGTAAACACAACGTATGTTCCCTCTGGGTAAGTGACATTTCCAACCTTTACTGAGCTGGTTGCTTTATGTATCTCAACAGTCAGATCTCTTAACGTTTTAAGGAAACGGTATGTGGTATTAGGATCACGCTGATCAAATGGGATTAAAAAGGCATAAGGAGGCTTAACCTGCCCGTCATTGATGGCGTTTGTAGCCTTATTGTACATATTACGAAGTATCATTTCCCTATTATTTGCCGCAACTTCTAATGTTGCCATCGCTGCAGCCATTTGCCCCTCCAGGATGTCGCTCAGGTTCCACCATCCCCCTTTCCAAGGGTTATTAAAGTTAACTGATGCCCTGTACTCAGGACGTCCTCTCGGATGTGGTTGGAGTTGGTGATGATGAACATAAACAGGAGTTGCTAATTTAACGCTCGCAGCCTCAGTGAACATACCACAAATCTGCAACCATGGATAAACTAGGCTAAAACCGGGCATAAAATCAGCAGGGAAGACTGCAGCTTGCTCTACACCTCTAATTCCTTGGGAAGCCATTCTTACTGCCATTTGAGCTCCGTAATGCTTCTGCTCAGTCCAAACCAGTGGGTCTGCTATCTCGTTTAAGGGATTACTATTTGGAGGAATAAAGAAACGGGATCCATAGAAACCCATCTGATGATGATCCACATAAGCCTGAGGATACCATTCTTTAAGTATCACTCCATTCATTATCTGGGTCTCTATCTGGGTTAATGTCAATGCGTCCCTGTTGTTGTCATGTCCAGTATATTTATGATACAACCATGGAAGACTACATCCCTCATACTCAGTGCCCTTCCATTTGTAGTACCAGTCAACCGTCATTATTTGTCCATCTGGGTTTGCACAGGGGAATAGAACTAATACTACATTTTGTCTTATCTTTCTCTCCAGCTCATTTTCACTCGTAATAAGCCTGTGAACCAGATCAGAAACAACCTGAGTACCCCCAACCTCACTAGCGTGAATACTCATCGTCATAGCTACGACCGCTTTACCGTTTTGTATTATTTCCTCTTTCTCATTATCAGATAACTCCTTAGGGTGACTTATCTTCCAACTATCTTCACGGATACCTTCCAAATTCCCGAGATTCTCAGGGGATGATAAATAAGCAACAAGTATAGGGTTCTCCTCAGTAGATTTCCCAACTTCAACAACCTTAATTTTGTCAGACTCAGAGTCAATATATTTGAAATAATCTACTATCTTATCCCATCTTAATAGCTCCCTTGCAGTCCCAGGTTTGAAACCATAAAACTCCTCGGGGGTCTTAATCGTACTCAAATCATATCACAGCATCTTAAATATAGCATATATTATTTAAGCACAAACAGTGAAAATAAGAACTCTAAAAAAAGTTATTTAAATAGTTTATATATCGCAAATGCAACTTAAATAAGGAAAGCCATGAAGTTTGTTCAACTTGCGGAAATAAGGGATATAGTCATGCTCGTTGCTTCATCTCCTACAACCAATGTCATTCAACATATGAAATGGAATGAGAAACATCTATATTTTATAGTCGGAGGGACCCTAAGCCAGGTTTTTCTTTACTTTGTAAAACTAGATGAGGAGATAGATGGATCCTTTATTATATATAACAGTTACAGTGGAGAAGTAAGTGTGTCCGATAGCTTCAACAATGATCCAAATATGAACTCTTTCCCAATTATTGAAATTAAAAACCAGGATTTACTCCCAGAAGACGTTCTTGCTAAAGTAAGCGAACTTTAATGGATTAAGGTGTGACACTAGAATGGACTTTGAGGACGAGGCGGACATTAGACCAAAAGATCTAGATATAAGTATAGAAAATGTTGTAGCTTCAGCTACCCTTGATCAGCAAATAGATCTATTGGCTATAATGAAAGTATTCAGAAACGTTGAGTATCGTCCCAAGCAGTTTCCAGGCCTTGTGTTCAGACTTAAAAAACCTAAGACCGCAACCCTGATCTTCGGTTCAGGTAAAATGGTTTGTACAGGAGCTAAATCTGAAAAAATGGCTCATAATGCGGTTAATAAGGTAGTAGAAGAACTCAAAAACAATGGTATAGTTATATTAGGAAAACCAAAGATAACTATTCAAAATATAGTAGCCTCAGCGAATCTTCATGGCAAGATCGATCTAGAGACAGCTGCTGATATAATGGAGAATGTGATGTACGAACCTGAACAGTTTCCAGGCCTGATCTACAGGATGAGAGAACCCAAAGTAGTTATGTTGCTATTCGCGTCTGGAAAACTTGTTTGCACTGGGGCAAAATATGAGGGAATGGTTCAAGAAGCAGTAGAGAAACTATATGACACATTAGAAGATTATGCGCTGATATACTGGGATTAAAGGAGATAATAATTTGCCAAAAAAAGAAGACCTAGATAAAGAAGCCCTAAGACTGATTTTCGAAGCGGGAGATGAAGGCCTCCTTCAAAGCGAACTTTGGAAGGAATTAGAAGTAAGCAGCCGGGAAGGAAGTAGGCTAGCAACAAGGTTCGAGGAAAAAGAAAAAATAACTCGGGAGAAAGAGCTGAGTGATGGACGATGGACATATCGTTTATTCTTTAGACGAGAACCGGTAACCCTCGATTCGGTTAAAGGGTGTCCGTGCTTAATTTGTGCTGAGATGGATAAATGCTTCAGAGGAGGTACAAATGATCCTACTATTTGTTCTGCTCTAACGGCTTGGATTGATCCGAGGATAGATGTCAAATTCGCTCAGGAATAATTAGGCATGAATGAGGAAACAAAGGAACTCCTTAGGTATGGAGCTACGTTTATAGTATTAATAGCTCTGTTTTATGGAGGTACATTTGTTCTTAGGAAAGCCCTGGGTACAGACAACCCCATGATGGTTGTAATAAGCCAGAGTATGGTACCAACATTAGGTGTAGGTGATTTTATTTTTATACAAGCTATAGACAATTTCGATAATGTCCAGGCAGGAGGTCCACCTGATGGTGATATTCTTGTGTTTCTACGTCCTGGGTTCGAAGACGAATACATAGTTCATAGGGCTATTGAAAAAAATTTGATGGAAAATGGATGGGTATTCACAACAAAAGGGGATAATAATGCCTACCCTGACGCAGTCCCGGTGCCACACTCGAATGTTGTCGGAAAAGTAATAAATAGAATACCAATAATTGGTTATTTTTCTCTTTTTATCAAAACATTAAAGGGATTTCTTCTGGTTGCATTCTATATGATAGTATCATTCTTTTATGATTATATTTTACCAAAGAGTTCCACTTCAAAAGATGGAAGATTTAACTACTTATCGATATTACCTTTTTTAGTCTCCGTATTGGTTCTGGTTGAGCTATACCTGGATCCAGGAAGGGCTGCTGGGATAGAATATATGGCATTAATAGCTTGGTATTTTGGATGTTTAATTCTCCCATTATCAGTTAACGACGACGATATGGGTCTTATGATCTGGCTATATCACTTGGTAATTGTAATGATACCAATTGCATGCGATCTCGTATGGTGGACAATGGGTATAACTCCAAGTCAATGGTGGACACTAGAGGGAAGTACACTCCCAATTACATGGCTTCTTATGGAGGAGACCCCAGCATTTAATAGAGCTTATCAGAGAATACTTTTTTTCCTTCTACCTGGGACAATAATATTCCTTACCACACTTTATGCAAAAAGAAGTGAATGGGATCCAGTATACTCCTTAAGTCTTAAAATAAGAAATGTCGAGACTCAAGAACAAAATACCTAAAATATCGCTTAATCTAATAGCTTTATTCTACCCGAGTAGTAAAATATAAAACATTAATCACATGTTTAAGCGTGAACATAATGAAGAACGTTAAAGTCGTCTCTTACGGTATCGGAGTTATTGGTAGAAGACTTGCCAAGTATCTTCTTACAAAAGAAGGAATAGAGATTGTCGGAGCAATTGATATTAACCCTGATATTATTGGGAAAGATCTAGGAGAGGTTCTAGGACAGGAAAAAATTGGAGTCTTAATATCAGATGATGCAGATAAAGTTCTCGCAGAGACAAACCCTGATGTAGTATGCCACACAACTCTTAGTTACCTTAGACAAGTTTTTGATCAATTTGATCAGATATTAAATCATGGAATAAATATTGTGAGTACTTGTGAGGAGCTAGGATACCCTTATGCAACCGAAGAAGGAACAAAATATGCTAATAAACTTGATGATATAGCAAAGGTACATGGTGCAACTCTTCTCGGAACTGGAATTAACCCCGGTTTCCTAATGGACACACTTCCAACATTCCTTACTGGCCCCTGTGAACAGGTTGAATCCATATATGTAACAAGGCAAATGAATGCAGCAACTCGTAGAATTCCATTCCAGAAGAAGATAGGTGCTGGGATGACTAAAGATGAGTTTAGAAAAGCAATAGATAGTGGAAAGATAACTGGACATGTAGGTCTTGAGCAGAGCATCCAAATGATCTCTGATAGTCTTAAGTGGGAGCTTGAAGAGATCAAGGTAGATCCTCCAGAGGCAGTTTTGCTAGATCACGATGTTGAAAGTGACGCGATAAAGGTTCCTAAAGGAGTAAACGCAGGAACAAAACAAATGGCATATGGAATAGTTGATGGAGAGGCTAAGATCACAATGGATTTCAGGGCATATATAGGCGCACCAGAGGAATTTGACAGCGTCGATATTGAGGGAGTTCCACCAATTCATCAGAAGATAAGTCCGTGTGTTCACGGAGACCATGGCACTATAGCAATGACCACTAACATGATTCCTCACGTTATCAATTCAGAGCCTGGATTGAAAACTATGGTAGATTTACCTGTAGTACATGCAACTCCTGAACACTTCGGAAAATATATCAAAGAGAAATAAATTTCTCGAATTATTTTTTTAAATATCAAAAAATTATAAATTTAAAAAATCTATCTTTTTGCGAAGAGTTTTTCCCGCCAGCACAGGCTTGTATCTACCCTCATTTAGTGTAACCTCACCATTGACAATCACGTAGTGGTAACCAGATGGAAATTGATGTGGGTCCTGATATGTGGACCTCTCTGCCACTTCCTCAATATCAAATATTGCAATATCTGCCCACATTCCATTTCTAATAAGCCCCCTATCTTTTATACCGAACCTCTGAGCAGGAAAACTTGTCATTTTACGGATAGCTTCCTCAAGGGTTAGGACCTTTTCTTCTCTAACATATGTACCAAGGATCCTGGGATATGTTCCATAATGCCTAGGATGAGGTTTACCCTTACAAAATGGTCCTTCTACAGTGCAACTACCAGCGTCGGTGCCGACCATGTGTAGGGGATGCTTCATTATACGTCTAACGTCTTCTTCATCTCCATAGAAAATAACCATGCCAGCAGATCCCTCCTCCTCTAATAGAAGTTTATACAAGGCTGTAAATTCATCTTCTTCATTCTTATACTCTTTTAATTCTGAAATGTTCATACCTTCAATTGGTTTATTTTCTTCCGTATTAACCGAAGTGACGTAAACATTTTTCCAACCTAATTCACCAGCGAAATTCTCCCACCCCGATATTCCATTCTCGATATCTTTTCTCATTCTTTTACGCTTTTCAACATCTCTAAGTCTTTTTAGCGCCTCATCTTTTCCACCATCGTGAGCCCAAGGTGGTAATAAGGTCATCAGACTTGTTGATCCAGCTTTGTAGGGGTATTGGTCAACTGTTACATCAATACCTCGCTCCCTAGCATCCTCAAACATCTGAAGGGTATCTTTACTCTTACCCCAAATGGATTTACTTGCAACCTTGTGGTGGCTAATTTGAACAGGTACATTAGCCTTATCACCAATTAAAATGGCTTCCTCTAAAGCTTTAATGAGAGTTTTACCCTCACCTCTTATATGTGAGTCATATATGCCTCCATACTGCGAAGCGACTTTTGCTAATTCAACTAACTCATCTGTCCCTGCATATATCCCTGGAGGGTATATCAAACCAGAACTGAGTCCAAAAGCTCCTGCTCTCATAGCCTCAGCTGTAAGTTTTTTCATCGTTTCTAATTCTTCGGTGGTGGGTTCCCTTGCATCTAGACCCATACCCGCCCCTCTTATTGCCCCATGACCAACTAAATGAGCTACATTAGCACCTAACCCACTTTTCTCTTCCTCTAACAAGTACTCATCAAAAGTACTCCAATCGATCTTGAGTTCCATTCCTTCAGGGAGAATTGCATCAATTTCTTTTTGTGCTTGTTCTCTATTTTTTTCACTTACTGGCGCAGGACTTGAACCGCACTGCCCAGCAATAACTGTAGTAATACCCTGATGCACAAGGTTCTCCATTTCTCGATATAGTAGCGTATTAAAATCTGCATGGCTATGAGCATCAATAAATCCAGGGCTTACTATTAAACCGGAAGCATCGATTTCCTTTCTAGCATCAGCATTTATCTTCCCGATACCCACGATTCTAGAATCTTTTAAACATAAATCCGCGTTATACCAAGGATTACCCGTCCCATCAATTATTCTACCATTGCGTATGATAATATCATATTCCATTTGAATTCCTCAAGGAGAAATATAGTACGTAGTTGAATTATATTGTTTAGCTTTCCTTTTCCCACTTATATCTTATATTTGTACACTTATTGGTAGCGGACTGTACTGCATTCATTAAAGCGGTCCTGAGTTTTCCATCTTCAATCTCGTATATACCTTCAATGGTTGTACCTCCAGGGGTTGTGACCATCTCTTCAATTTCCGATGGTGTGTATATACCATCAATAAGCAGTTTTGCTGCCCCTAAGACTGATTGAGCCGATGCAGCTTTTGAAAGCTCCCTTGGCAAACCAACCCTAAGACCAGCATATGTAAGTGCATCAATTACAATTGCAACGTACGCAGGTCCACTTCCACTAAGTCCAGTAATTGCATCCATGTATTTCTCTTCTACCTCCATGCAGATACCCATAGTTTTCAGTAACGTCTCAGTTGTATCTTTATCATTAAGCGTTGTAGTAGATCCCATACAATAACCTGTAAATGACTCCCCGGACATTGCAGCAATGTTGGGCATGGTCCTTACATATCTCGCCAAGGGAGCTGTTGCCTCAAAGAATTCCAGTGGAATTATTGCCGCTGTAGAGATAACCAGTTTACCCTTTATTTCATCCTTAATTTCTAATAGTACTTTCTCAATATCCCCTGGCTTAACACAAAGG
>WJIV01000051.1 GCA_014730055.1 Candidatus Bathyarchaeota archaeon | reverse complement strand
TGCTTCCAACTTGCAAAAAGTATGGAGACCCCCAATACAAAGCAAATGTTCACAATATTACTACCCAGGACATTTCCAATAGCAATTCCCACTGATTGTTCATCAGTAGTCGAGAACAATGCAACAGATAATTCAGGTAAAACTGGTTGAGAGAGAAACGAGAATAAATCCTACTGTTGTTCGCCCAAATCCAGTGATATCTGCAATTCTGATTGAATTAACAATTGCCCAATGGCTAGCTTTATCTAGCACTATTATTGCGATGACTAAAATTATGATATTTACTAATAGACCCTGTATCATGCTTTGAAGATCAATTATAGCGGGAAATAAGGGGAATATAAAAACTAGTTGCTGAGTACCACGTCGTATCCGAAACGTCTCCAGGCATGCATACCGCCTAATAGATTGTAGACGTTCTCGAAGCCGTTTCTCTTGAGTATACTTGCACCTATACCTCCTCGACCCCCCCATCCACAGTGTACTACTATCGGTTTCTCACGGGGTACTTTACTCATTTCCTGCTGAAGATGACCAACGTAGATATTCTGGCTTCCCTCAATGTGTCCTGATTCCCATTCATGGGCCTCTCGCACATCTAGAATATGGACCTCGTTGTTTTCTAATTTCTCCTTTAGCTCGGGGGCGTGTATAGAACCATGACTAGTTGTCGGTCTTCCAGCATTTCTCCAGGCTTTTAGTCCAACGCATAGGTATCCTAGAATGTCATCGTATCCGATTCTGTGAAGATAATCCACAGCGGTTTTTGCATCCTCCTTTTTTTCAAGAACAAGAAGTATTCTCTGATCGTAGTCTATAACTAAGCCTGTGAAATATGTCGCTCCCCCTAACCATATGTTAATGCTTCCAGGTATATGACTAGCAGCAAAGGAATCAGGTTCACGAGTATCTAAGACGATGGTTCCCTCCATGTTGTACATATTCTCGAAATCAACTGGATTTAGCATCTTAACTTTTGGAACAGTTGAGAGTAGGGGTGCACCTCTCAGATTCCATTCTTCCATTCTCCTAAAATACGGAGGTCGATGCATGAAGTTGTTTAAACGGTCCTCTATGAATTCTTCTCTGGTCATGGTTAGCTGAGTATTGGTCTTCTTTTCATATCCTATGGTGCTCCATTCACGATCGCTTATACGGCTACCACAAATACTTCCAGCTGTGTGAGCGGGATGAACTATGACGTGATCTCCTAATGGCAAGACCTTCTCATGAAGGCTATCATACAGTTTGCCTGAAAGCTCCTCCCAATACTTTTCTCCAGGGAGGTCTGTTCTACCAACATCCCCTATGAACATGGTATCACCGGTGAAAACCATCAGGGGGTCTTCTCTGTTTCTCCAATCATAAAGGACGTAACACATACTATCGAAGGTATGCCCCGGAGTGTACAAGGCCTCAATTTTCAGGTTACCCAGCTTGAAGTCTTCACCGTCGCTAAGATTATGGTCTCCATACTTGAAATCAGTCTCCTTACTATGACAGATTTCAGCTCCGGTCTCAGCCTTCAACTCAGAGCTACCAACTACATAGTCCTCGTTTCTATGAGTCTCGAAAACTAGATCTATGCTGGCGCAATCCTCCCTCGCAAGCTTGAGATAGTCACCAATATCTCTCTTGGGATCAATAACTAATGCCTTACCCTGATCTGACAAATAATAGCTTGTATGAGCAAGTCCAGGCGATTTAATCTCTTCTAAACGCATAAAGAATCATTATATGAACTTGAAAGACGACTTATAGACTTATGCTCACAGAAATAACTATAATCCTCCTCAACATTATGGTTTGCATGGTTCCAGATGTTGATGGATTGATTACATTTCTCTACTATGAGAATCTAGATAAGGCCGCAAAATTTTACGAGGAAATAATGGGATTCGAGCTGACCACAGATCAGGGATGGTCCAAGATCTTCAAGGTAGCAGAAAATGCCTACGTAGGCTGTGTGGATGGTAATGTCGGCTATCACAAACCAAGTGAGGATAAACCAGTTATGTTAACAGTTGTAGTGGATGACCCTGATGCATGGTATGAGCACTTCATAGAGAACAATGTAGATACACTCAATAAGCCTCATGATGATGAAGAGCTAAATCTAAGGATTTTCCTACTTAAGGATCCTGAAGGATACGTTATTGAGATCCAGAAATTCTATTAATCATTACCTTTTTTCTAAAACTGATCGCTTATATCTTAGATATATCCTTTTTAATAGCGATTAAGTGAATTCTAACCTTATTAGGAGTACACAAAATGGAGCAACTTGAACGGAAAATAGACACCGCTATACATGAAAGCGAAGTTGACGCGGTGATTGCATTTGGTGTAGATAATTTTAACTATCTCACTCATACTGTACTGCCCTTTGCTGAGTATTATCCGATGCGAAAAGCCGCGGCTTTAATACCCAAAGACGGTACCCCAGCTATTTTATGCCCCTATGACTTGGGACAACCTATAGAAGACCAGGGATGGAAAGGGGATCTGCATATCTATGACGAGAATACTGCAGTAGAGACCGGGGCTTTTGTGGAGTGCCTAGTCGAGCACATACAGGCTCTTGACCTCAATGGGAGAAGAGTAGGATATGATGCGAGTAGAATAACGAAGGCTCTTATGAACTCGCTATCAAATCAACTCCCAGAGGTGGAATGGGAACCCATAGATCCCATGTTAAGAGATCTGAGACTAGTAAAAACCTCTGGTGAGATTGGGCTTATCGAAGAAGCATGTCTACAGGCAGATAGAGGAATAGTTTACGCTCTTATGCATCTAGAGGGTGCAGTTGATAATCCAGGGTACTCCATTCCAGAATTTACAGAAAGGATCAGGGTTCATATTAACGAAAATGGTGCCAGTGGAGTAGGCCTTCTCAATACAGCATTTGGAAGCGATGGTCAGATTTATTATACCCCTCAAAGAGGCTGGGTTAAAAGTGAGGAAATTTTCAGAATGGATGTAAGCTGTCACTATAAAGGATACTGGACGAATATGGGTCGGATGGGTGTAACAGGAAACCCTTCAACAGAACAGGAGATTGCATTTCAAGAGAATACGATACTTAAAAACTCTGCTCTGGAGATGTTAAAACCAGGTGTCGCCTGTAATGAGGTCTACGCTCACGTAGTTCGAGCCGCAGAACGGCAGACCATATCCTTCTGGAAGGATGTTGGAATAGGTCATGGAGTCGGCACCAGCCATTATGAGCCTCCCTACCTTAATTTGAGCTGCAGCACCGAACTCAAACAGGGGATGGTTATTGCCCTAGATATTTACACCTATGGTCCAAGGCAGGAGTTAATACACAATAAAGATGTCTATGAGATAACTGAAGAAGGTAATAGAAAACTTAGCTGGTACCGAAGCTGGGATGAGCTTTACCCGGTTACTGGTTGGAGGGCAACCCATTAGAAGGTGAATAATATGAAGGATGAAATTTTCCCAAAAATAAAATCAAGTCTTGAGGCCTCCGGATTTGATGCCGTTATTGTTTTCGGATATGACAACGTCCAATACCTAAGCGGGGCCTATCTTCATTTTCCTCCAAGTTACCCTGACCGCTATATAGCCATCTTCTGGCCGAAAGAGGAGGAGCCTGTAGCCATTTTGCCTCATGAGTGGGAGAGCAGTTTCCTGAACCTATCATGGATCAACAAAACAAAGACTTACACTGAGAAACCTGGAAGCCCAAGCAGCATCGCAGAAGTGGTCTCAAACTTAGCTAAGAATAATGTTCGAAAGACAGGGAAGATTGGAATAGATACGAAACGAACCTCTCTTAATCTTTACAATAGGTTGGAGATGGTGTTAGAGGATTTCGAGATAGCCCCTTGCGACATGTGGCTTAGAAATCTGAGGATAATCAAGACCCCAAAGGAAATAGAGTTATTAAAAAAAGTTGCATCTAAAACTGATCACGCTATCGCAGGTCAAGCCCACCATGTCTTAGTTAAGCAGGCCAGCACAGAGATGAGTAATACTGAGAATGTAAGAATACATGCCTTGGAAAGAGAGCTAGACGAAGTTGGGCATCAGGCAATCGCTCAGGTCACAACTGGAGAAAACTCCAAAAAATTCTGGCCTCTTTCCCCGAACTATGGGATAGGGTTTGATAGGATTCCAAAGCACCATGAATTGATGAGAATAGAACTCTGGGCAACTCAGAATGGCTACTGGAATCATGGCGCTAGGATGCTTACCATGGGTACGCCCACCGATGAACAACAAGCCTTCTATGATGGGCTTGTCGCACTAAGAGAGATTGCTTTGGATAATATACATCCTGGGGTAACATGCAAACAGGTGTATGAGATAATTAAGCAGTCCGCAGCGGAAAAAGGGATCAATTTGGTACCTTACCTTGCATTGGGAACGGGCATCGGTGTGTCTGATCATGAGCCACCATATCTAATTAGTGCAGACGAGACAGAAATACGGCCGGGGATGGTTCTTGCTCTAAAATTTGTAATAAAAGGACCCAATGGGGAATTAATGATGAGCAACGATACGGTTGTTGTGACTGATGAAAAGCCGGAAATCGTCGGTTGGTACAAGGACTGGCGCCGACCCTTTATCGCTAACTACACTTACTAACCAAATCTTATTTCAATAATACAACTTTATACTTCCTCATGTCTTTCACTATAGATAACATCGAAGTACCTAAGGGAGAAATACATAGAGGATTCTTGAAAGTAGCCGAAGGATCAACTCACAATATTGAACTACCTTTCATCGTCATAAATGGGTCAGGAGAGGGTCCCACACTAACCGTGCTAAGCGGGGTTCATGCTTTAGAGACAGCTCCTATTGAAGCTGTGCTTAGATTAGCAGAAGATATTAATCCGATAAATGTCAGTGGGACCCTTCTGCTTGTACCAGTTGTTAATACTGAGGGGTTCCATTCCCGTAAACCATACAACAATCAACTTGATCATCTTAACCAGAACAAAGTCTTTCCCGGAGATCCAGAGTCAAGCATAACCAAAAGGGTAGCACATAAGGTATTCACCCATTTTGTCTCAAAATCCGACTATCTTGTAGACTGCCACAGTGCTGACCTCGGAGAGGATGTAAAACGAGGGATGTTCATCTATGAGACAGAAAATAAGGATCTAGCTGAGCAAATGATCACAATGGCCAGATGTTTTGACTGTGACTTCATAGAGACAACCTCTATATCAGGGAACACGGGAGAAGCGGCCAACTTGTTAAATATCCCATGTATAATGACGGAATCCGGGACCCCGTACCCGATACGAGATGAAGACGTAATATACCATTTCAATGGGATAAAGAACCTCATGACTCACCTTGGTATGATCAAAGGAAAAGCAAAGATAGGTGACCAGCCTGTTAATCCAAAAACTGAGAGAATATGGGCCAAGACCGGAGGCATATGGAGGAGACGAGTTGAGGCGGGGCAGAAAGTTGAGAAAGGAGATGTACTTGGTGGTGTATCAGATCTAACTGGGCAGACTAAACAGTCCGTTACAGCGCCCTTCAGTGGGTCCGTTACTTTCCTAAGGATCCATTACTCGGTAAATGAAGGAGATACGCTACTCTGGCTCACCGAAATATAGTCGGTCGTCCTGATCCCATTATTATCTTCAGCATGTTTTTTATAGAACCGGCAGTCTAACATCCAATCACCGGGTTACATCATGGTATATGACTTCCTCTCCCTTGATGATGTTGAGCTTACCGGAAAGACCGTCTTTCTCAGAGTAGACATCAATAGCCCACTTGATCCCAAGAACAAGAGAATACTCGATGCCACGAGAATCAGGGCTATCATTCCCACAATAAACAGCTTAAAAGAAACAAAGCTTGTTCTAGGCGCGCACCAGAGTCGCCCTGGAAAATATGACTTCACAAACCTAGACATGCATGCAAAAGTTCTCAGCATGTACCTTGAAAGACCAGTAAAGTACACTGATGATATAATCGGGGAAGAGTCTCAGAGAGAGATAACAAGCCTTGAACAGGGCGAGATCTTACTCCTAAATAATGTAAGAATGCTCGATGAGGAAAATAATATCGCCCCAGCGAAGGATTTAGAGAATACGAATTTTGTTCAAGCGATGACCCCTCTCGTTGACTACTTTGTAAACGACGCTTTCGCAGCAGCTCACAGGAGTCAGGCAAGCTTAGTTGGACTCAGCAACACAGTCCCAATGCTAGCAGGAAGACTAATGGAAAAAGAGCTAAGAGCACTGAATAAGGTCCTGGCGAATCCACCGAGACCTAGCATATACCTCTTGGGAGGGGCAAAAGTAGAGGATCGTATACCCGTAATTCAACGGGTGCTAGGAGATGAAATTGCAGACCACATTTTAATTGGTGGTCTAATACGAAATAGCTTTCACATGGCACAGGGCGGTATGAGAGAATACTATATCGAACTTGATGATGAGCAAAGAAGCCTTGTAGATCAGGCCGAGATAATACTCGATAAATACCCTGAAAAAATCCATCTTCCCGTTGATGTAGCACTCGACGTTAAAGGTCAAAGAGTAGAGATATTAACAGGGCGCATCACCGAGGAGACAAATATCTACGACATTGGACTCAACACTATAGCACAATTCAGCGAAAAGATACTGAAAGCTGGGACAGTAGTGGCTGAGGGACCCCTCGGAATGTTTGAGCGACGTGGATTTGACATCGGGACCAAGGAGCTTTTACGCTGTATGGCAAGGTGCTCCGGATACACCGTAGTTGGGGGTGGCCATATGGGTGCTATGGCATCTATGCTTGGGATTGAGAAAGACATGGGTCACGTATCAACTGGCGGTGGAGCAATGCTAAGCATGCTTGCTGGAGAGACTCTCCCCGTGGTAAAGGCCCTTGAG
>WJIV01000050.1 GCA_014730055.1 Candidatus Bathyarchaeota archaeon | reverse complement strand
GTACACCAGTATCAAACGTAAATGTTACAACAGCATATCTAGCTGAGTCACAGGTTAGCGACCTGACTGAAGATGATGTAGAGGCATTTTTGGACCTTGATCTCGTAGCAGCTTATGATACAGATTTGACGAACTCAATTGGTAAAGCGCAGATCGATATAACTGGCGCTACTAATAATGGTTGTTTATTGATATATACTGAGCAATTAACTTGCAGATGTTTGTATCTGTTGGATGTAAACGGTTATAATATAACTGTTCCAGATACTCCCCTCGTAATCAATACTATCGTATCTTCTATGGGCTCAGTATCTGGGTATAATACCGAGGTAGTAACAAGAAATGTGAAGATTAACGGTTTTGACTATATTGTGAGGTTTAGCCTTTGGAACTAAATATTTTCAAGAATAGGAAGGGAATGATGAGAGTCCTAGAGGCAATACTTGCGTGCAGCCTCCTTCTTATGGGTCACTACGTAATCTCAAGATCCAACATTTCAACCTATACAACCAAAAATAGCAATCTTGAGGTAATGGGACAGAATCTTCTTAACACTCTTGAGGACCAGGAGCTAATACTTAGTAAAGAAAAGCAAGGTGCTCTCTGGGAATCTTCTCTAAGAGAGTTAATAGAATCACTTCTTCCTCCTGATGTGATATATGATGTCTCCATAGAGAGCCTAGTTACAGGTGAGATTATAGCTGAAAACATCACAAATCTTGATCCTGGGTCGACTTCAGATTATCAGAATACGGCGTCCGTACAGGGTATATACACTTTCTCCTACCCATTGATCAAAGTTGAGGATGTTCTACTTGATATAGTTCTCATTGTTGACCGTTCAGGCAGCATGGATGACGCAATACAAGGAGATGTACATAACAAAATTTACTATGCTAAAGAGGCTTCTTGTAATTTCGTAGACAGACTTAATGTCACTACTGATAAAGTTGGTTTGGTTAGCTTCTCTACTACTTCAACTGTTGACTCAAGTTTAACTTTTGATCATGACGGAGTGAAAGTGGAAATAAATACTCTGAATCCCAGTGGTTGGACCGATATAGGGGCGGGTATATACGATGCTAATCATGAGTTTGATGTTAATGGGAGATATAACTCATCTTGGATAATTGTTCTACTTTCAGACGGGATAACTAATACTTATAATGGGCAGTCAGGTCAGGAAGAACTCTCGCGGGAGTACGCCATTAATCAGTCTCGGGAATCCCATGACATGGGGATAAAGGTTTACACTATTGGCCTCGGTGATAAGGAGGATATAGATGAAGAGCTACTTGTAGATATTAAGACCGAACAATATTTCTATGCTCCTTCCGCCTCAGAATTGGATGAAATCTACCAGGCTATAGCTGAGGATCTTATCTATGAGGTCAAGTATGACATCCTCCGCATCGACATAACATTAAGAGGGGACATACACTGAGAAAAAGAAAGGGGCAGATCTTACTTCTCTCTGTTTTAGGTATAGTAATAATAATGCTTTCAATCTCAACCCTCTTAATAAAGACATCAATCCTCCCTCTAAGCCTCTCACAACCAAAATACAGGGAAAAGGCTACACAGATATATTATGGTAGTCAGGCTGCGGTTACGAAGGGGTTAGCAGATGCCTCCAATAATTTGAATAAGAGAGCGGCAGCTAGCAGTTATCAAAATTATACTAGTCTTGATGAGTTAACTGGGCAGGATAATCTGGGCCTTGATCTGATAGATGAATGGCAGAGAGATGTAATGAAAAATAATCCCGCTGCTGGTGTATGCGTGAATTTTAGCATACCGATGTTTGAGTGTGAATGGTATGACCCAATAGATCGGAGGGGATATTCTCTTGCAATGTCAAATGTATCTATAGCTTTAGACAGTATGGGATTTGATGGACTAGAGGATGAGGTAAATATTGAGTTTGAGGCTAAACTTCTAGAGTTAATAGAGTCGGATGGAAGAGAGACAACCTTCAAGATTAGGTTCTTGAAGGAAGAAGGCCAACCACTTGAAAAGATGCCCCGAAATCTTGTAAGCGTACTGACGGAAGTAAATTACCGTATTCAGGGTCATAAAACATATAATGAGACTAGTACTGGGGCTGTCAGAAATTTAGGCAATGGCACATTTTTAGTTACTTTTCTCTCTGAATCTAATAATATAACGAGAAATCTCGATATACTCCGAGATAACATAACAGATATCCCGCCTGGTAGTTTAATCAGCCATAGAGATGTATCCTCGTATCTTGGGAATGGATGGAAATATGTTGTAGGTGTCAGAGAGCCCGGTTCATTATACCTCTATGTTAATGGAGCACCAGCAGATACAGAGGATATAACTGGATATGGCAGTATCAGCAACGATCAATCTCTTTACTTGGGAGGTGGAGGCTCTGGGTCAGCTCTCAGAATGGATGAGATCAGATTTGCTAAATCTTCAAAGTCAGGCGGTTGGATAGATGCGGTATATAACAGTATTATGAATAATTTTATAACAGTAGGAGATAGGGAAAATGTTAGCCAGAACGGCTGGCAGTATAAGAGAACACTGACCATAGAATCCGATCTAGTTGATTCTAGTTTAACCGGGTTCCCTGTTTTAGTTAGACTGTCGAGTTCTAACTTTGATTATGAATTGGCCAATACAACGGGTATGGATATACGCTTTAATCAGTCTGGTACCGAACTACCTTACGAGATAGAGAAGTGGGAACCAGACGGGGTCAGTCTAATCTGGGTACGAGTATCCAGCATCTCAAGCGGAACTGACACAATACTAGATATGTATTATGGAAATCCTAATGCTCTTGATGAGCAGAACTCGGTGGCTCTATGGAACGGGTTCAACATCGTTCAACACTTGGAGGAAACCTCCGGTAATGCATATGACTCAACAGGAAATGCCAATCATGGAATCTATAATGGAGAGCATTTGGATGAATCGGGATTAATAGACGGTGGGTGTGGCTTCTATTCGGACGAGGATATGGCAATATCTAATCACTTAAGTATAGATCCTGAAGGGGAGGAATTTACAATCTCGCTTTGGGTAGATGTCGACACGGTGCAAAATACAACTCTCTTATCAAAGTGGGACGGACAGGAAAATAAGGGGTATAGACTATACATCGATACTTCTAATGAGTTAGTGTTTAAAATAGATGATAATGATGATAATGCAACTAAAAATGACTTATTAGACATCGTAGATGAGGTCGAGACCATGTATTACTCGGGTGAAAGAGTATCGGCTTATAACAGGCTTCAAGAACTAAGCGAGAG
>WJIV01000049.1 GCA_014730055.1 Candidatus Bathyarchaeota archaeon | reverse complement strand
TCAAATAGAACAATCGTTCAAAAGTTTAGAACGCTAATAGTTTTCATATTTTCTGAAGTGTGACTGTATGTCCTCAGCTCTGGACTTGAGTTCCTGCGGTAGATCCGGGTCTAGAAGAACCTTTTCGTGCAATGGCAGCCTGTGCTTTATCCAGTAGTAGTCCTCTAAAAGAAGAGCGTAATCGAGCTCAAACTCTACAGCCATCAGGTGACAGCTATAGACAATTTCTCTCGGTGCCTGTTTCATGGTTTTCTCATCGAGTTCAATGCCCCTGTTCTTTAACTCGCTTGCCTCAACTATCTTGTGAACCATCAAGTATTCATTTCCTAGAATATCCCGAAGTGTAACGCTCTCAGGCGTAAATATGTCGCCTTTTAGGAACCTGTAAAATTCTTCAGCAGTGAATTCAGCATACTCGTACTCAAGTGGTGCAAGCATCTCTGTGATATCCTCTATCCTGTACTCGATGGCTTCCTTAACATCGTCGAAGTCCGGGGCTCTCATATGAAACATATCACGCTTGATGAATGTAAAAAACTGGCGATCAAAATAGGGAAATTCATGCTTTGGGGGTAGGGATATGCCAGTCATATCCCCTCTCCGTAACTACGTACTCAGGCCATGGGAGATCAATAGGCGGATCCCAGCTCGGATCAAGCTGCGGCTCCTCATACTCTCGGGCTATCCTGCGCTTCCACTCATCTTTGCACTCCTGAAGTCGCCCTGGCTCGGTCAGAAGATCCATCATTGTCCCGCTTATTGATTTTCCCGCTGTGTATATTGTGCGATCTATTGGCCCTTTCATACCTCCTAACGCGAGGTTTGGCCAGTAAGGCAGCTTCTCCCCCTCAACACTTATCCTCGGTCGATAGACCTGTATCCACACAGTCGGACAGTGCCACATAAACTCAACATAATCATCGCTGCCGAACTTCTTCTGGTGGCTGGGAATGACGCTTCTCCACATGGCTTCCCATTCCTCCGGGGATGTTAGCTCCTCATTAAAAGGCTCGTCCTGAGAATCGTATCCTAGATTCTTCAGGATCTCGTTGGCTTTAGACTTGTCATCATCTGTGAACTTCGGTGGACCAATGAGCTCAAGGTTCTCGTAGGCGAGGTCAGCCAGGGCCTTGTTAAATAACCCTGTCCTCTGCTTTGTGACCCATCTTACCTTAACATTTGTCCCGGTAATCCTTGCGACATTCTCGGCATTGTTGATTAGCACCTTAGCAATCTGCTCCTGCTGAGTCAAACTAGGGCTCCTGAAAGCATATTGTATAATTCCTATCTTTGGTGGCATGTTATCCGCTGTCGCTTGTCCAGCCGCCATCACCGCCTCATTTATTGTCCATAGACCAGTACGTGGGAGCATTGCCTCCTTGAGATACTTGGTGTTTGTATACATCATGCATACTGCGTCGAGGGCTCCTGGTGCTCTGGCGTTTCTAGGTAGGTCCTCGGCGTAGGCCATCCATGTCTCGGGTTCGTTGCACTCGAATACGAAAGCTGCGTTCCAGTAGCTTCCCCATTGCGTCTCGTACATAACAGTGGTGCTTCCTCTAGGGTGCCAGGCAACGCATGCATCAAGGCCCTCAAATAAGCCCTTAGCCGCGAACCAGCTCTTTGCACAGACTTTTTCAGCTGGAGTTCCGAAAACCTTGATTTTACCTTCGAGACCGTGCTTTTCCATTGCATGCTTAACGGCAACAGCACCAGCCAATGCCCCGGTCCCCAGAGCACTGTGGGGATCGGTATGACCGGCCCTATAAGGATTCTCCGCGGACCTGTAAGGCACAGGGTCCTGCCACCTAGCTGGGACTGCGTCATACTCCGTATATGTGGATAATACGGGTTCTCCTTCTCCCCATGTAGCTAGGTAGGCAGTAGGCATTCCCGCTACTCCTAGTTCCACTTCGAAGCCCTCCTCCTTGTGGAACTCTGCAAAAGCCTTTACAGACTTGTATTCTCTGAAGGATGTCTCTGCATAGTTCCATATTCTCTGATGGAAATCAGATAATCGTTCCTCATTCTCTTCTATCCATTTGAAAGCAGTTTTCTTTGGTTCCGTCAAACTTGTCAAAATATTTCCCACCTTAAGGGCAGTGAATAGTGCTATAAAACCATTGGACGACATATATATGATTACCCTTGTTTGATCTGATAATTAAGAACGGAAGAGTAAATACCGGGGCAGGAAATCCCTGGTTCAAGGCCGATGTAGGAGTTAAAGAAGAAAAGATCATCGAGATAGGAAAGATCGATGAAGAGGCAGAGGAAGTCCTAGACGCTAAGGGGATGATTGTATGCCCGGGATTCATTGACCTTCACGACCATAGCGATTTTACAATTCTTGTGAACAGGGAAGCTGATAGCAAGGTACACATGGGTGTTAGTACCACCGTCTATGCGAGCTGTGGATCCGGGGCAGCCCCACTTAATGATGAGATGAGAGATGAGATCCGCAGACAGACACCCTACCTGGCTGAAGCAGGAGTTGAAGTAGATTGGAGCACTATGGATGAGTACCTTGAACTTGTAGAGTCTGAAGGAATGTCAATCAATGTAGCTCCCTTGGTAGGATTCGGTACTGTTAGAAAATATGTAATGGGCATGGAGATGAGAGAGCCAACGGGTGAAGAGATGGAATCCATGAAGCTTGAACTAGTAAAAGCCATGAAAGCAGGCTGCAGGGGGTTCACAACAGGCCTAAGGTATGACCCCCAGAGTTATGCAGAAACAGAGGAAGTCATCGAGCTAAGCAAAGTAATAGCTGAACATGGCGGATTTTATACGAGCCATATAAGAGACGAGGGCGATAGGGGAGATCCGGTTGGCGCTATAAGGGAGATTATAAGGATAGGAAAGGAGGCTAATCTTCCAGTTAATGTTAGTCACTTCAAGGTTCTGAGTAAGCGCTTCTGGGATGTCTGCCCACGGTTGATAGAGATGATAGAAGATGCAAGGCAGGAGGGAGTACAGATTACCGCAGATCAGTATCCATACCGGGCAAGTGGAACCGGCCTAGGTGCTTGGATCCCGAAATGGGCTAACGAGGGCGGAAATGAGGAACTGGTAAAACGGCTGAAGGACCCCGATACTTACGAGAAAATAAAGGAGGGACTTGGTGAATCCATGGAGGATCGAGGTGGACCAGAAGCAGCTCTAATAAGCAGTTACGCGCTGGACCCAAACCTCGTAGGCATGAACATAGCTGAAGTTGCTGAGAAAAGAGAACAAGATCCTTTGGAAACAGCCATGCAACTCCTTAAAGAATATCTTGAAGCCATTGTCGGTGGCGAGATAAAAGGCGGCTTTAGTATCGTGAACTTCAATCAGAAAGAAGAAAATGTTGATATGATAATGCAGCAGCCATGGGTCGCCTTCGGTACAGATGGAAGGGTACATAGCCCAGAAGGAATCCTGAACAAACATATACCAGCACCGCATCCAAGATTCTACGGAACCTTCCCGAGAGTTCTTGGAAAGTATACAAGAGAGAGAAAAATCTTGAACTTAAATGAAGCTATAAGGAAAATGACCAGCCTCCCAGCTCAAGTACTAGGCCTAACCGATAGAGGACTTCTTCACCCGGGAAACTATGCTGACATTGTGGTTTTTGACCCAGATACTGTAATAGATAAAGCTGATTTCGTCCCCAAAGAGGCTACCAAACTGTATCCTAAGGGTATTCCTCACCTCGTAGTTAATGGCGTCGTCACAATGAGAGACGGAGAACATACAGGTGTAAAAGCTGGTAAAATACTAAGAAAATAATCCACTTTCCAATATTTTAAAAATACAGTTTACAATAAAAAAATAATAAAAAGAAAAGGGTTTACTCGACTTGCTTTAAGACTGTTCGAGTTGCGTCAGGGAAGTCGCGTAGTAGGTTTTTCAGGACTGTCCTAGCTATGTACTGTTTGTACTCTGCCTCGTTATACTTTGCGGAGTAAATTCTTCTGTGTCCGCCTTTACCTGTAGTTTCTGTGTAGCTCAGTACGCCTTCATCCACCATATCGTTTAGGAAGTTTATGATGGAGGCTCTGCTTATGCTGCGTCCTCCCTTTAGATCTTCGTTTACTTGCATCCAGACATCCCGGCTGCTTGCTCCCTCTCCATCTAGTCTCCAGAGATAGCGTAGAGCAAGTTCTTGGTAGTCTTTTAGCACCATTTCGAAGCCTTCTTCTGCTGTATCAATCGTTAGTGTCATATTTTTGTCACCTAACTTCAGAGTACACATGGATTATCGTATTTAAACCTTCATATTTTCTTCATATGTCGCGTATTTGGCGTATTACCATAAAAATGACGTGAATGTGACTAATTTCTTCCCTGTATTAATTCTGAAAACCACTCAATATATTCAATTGAATGATAAAGAACAGTTTGGGATGAAAATTACTGTTATAAAATAATAAAAGAATTATAGCTTAGGAAAGATATTTCTTAAACCATCTGGAAATATGTTCCAGTCTCTCTTTCCTATGTTTTGGTTTTCCTGAACGACTCAGATCATGATTCTCTTCAGGAAACCTGACGAACTCGGTCTCGACTCCAAGATATTTAAGAGCTATATACAATTGCTCAGCCTGCTCCATTGGACACCTGTAATCAAGCTCACTGTGTATTATCATAGTTGGAGTGCTTACGTTTTCCACGTAACGAATCGGAGATTTGGCCATGAATTCCTCCTCGTCCTTCCAAGGAGTTCCTCCGATCTCTCTTTTACCGAAAGTCCACCCTATGTCGCTGCACCCAAAGAAACTATACCAGTTAGAGATACTCCTCAAGGTAACTGCAGCCGCGAATCTATCTGTATGGGTTATTATCCAGTTAGTCATGACGCCGCCATAGCTTCCTCCCGTTACACCTAATCGATCCTCGTCAACCCAATCCTTATCCTCTATAATAACATCAACTGCCTTCATCAAATCATCATAATCCTGCTCAAAGTAGTGCCCGGGTAGACCTGCCTGGAAATCCTCCCAGTATCCACCACTCCCGTATGGGTTGATGAAAAGAACTGCCCAGCCTTGTGAAGCTAAATACTGGAACTCGTGAAAGAAGCTATTACCATATGCTCCTCTTGGCCCGCCATGAATGTGAAGGATTAGAGGTATTTTACTCTCGCCTTCGAAGCCAGGGGGAGTCATTAACCACCCCTCAACTTGATGACCCGCGTTGGACTCAAACGTAAAATGCTCATGTCCTTGTATATTGGTCTCATTCACGTATTCATCATTGAAATGGGTTATCTGCTTGGATTCTTCACCGTCCCAAATCCACAATTCGATTGGCTTCATAGTATCTAGAACCGTGTAAGCTATCTTTCCCTCGTTGCTGATACTGAAAGCTTCAATACTGTGGTCTCTTCCACCTAAACCTTTCTCGACTTCTCCTCCCTCTTTATGTATCCTATAGAGTGGAGCGTCTCCCTCGTAGGTTGATGTAAAGTAGATGAAGTCTCCACGCCAAGTCGGATTCTGGTTCGGACTACTTACCCTAACATCACAGCTTATTTTTGTGCCGATATCCTGATCAAATCCCGAGGTGAGATTAACGAGATCTCTATCACCTAATCTTAGCTTCCAAATATCCTGGTTAGTACCTGATCCCTTCCTATAGTCATGGCCAGCAAATACGACCTCGTCTCCTTCTGGGCTCGCGGATATACCTGAGATACTCATCAAGGTGTCTATCAGCTTCTCCGGTTCTCCCTTGTCCAGATCTATCTTGTAGAGATACTCCTTTCCTTCCTTATCTGCATCCTCTTCAAGATTACTGGAGAAAATCACCGTCTTGTTATTAGACATCCACTCTGGGTTTGAGACATCAAACTCACCATCGGTGATTTGTTTTACCTCCCCCCCTTCCATGGGTACTACGAAAAGATGTTTTCTCTTTCCATCAAAGAACCCTGGTCCATTGAATTTGTACTTTAATCGAGTAATTACCTTAACTTTGCTCTCTTCATTCTCATTTATATCTTCTTTCTCAGATACCTCTCTACTTCCAGGTTCAGTCATACTCAAGAATAGAATCCACTTTCCATCAGGGCTCCATTTAATTTCCTCAACACCGTTATCAATATCTGTAATTTTCTTCGGCTCACCACCTAAGGTGTACATAACGTATAGCTGGGGTTTCTTTTTCTCTTCTCCTTCCTTGGATAGTGGTGTTGATGTAAATGCAATATATCGGCTGTCAGGGCTCCAGATAGGGTTTTTATCTTTTCGCCTGCCCGCTGTGAACTGTGTAACTAACTCTGTTTCAATATCCCCCATCCAGAGGTCATTCAGGTACTCATTTTTCTCAAAATCCATTTCTGTTTTGACAAACGCCACCCGCTCTCCATCTGGGCTTATTTGTGGGGCTGATGGTATCTTGATCTTTTCCAGATCCATTATATCTACAATTTTCTTTTCAGACATCTAACTCACATGTAAAACTACTAATTCAAAGATATAAAGGCTAGAACCTTTTAGATTTTCTGGGTTGTGTCTGAAATTAGGTCCTTAACCTTAACCCAATCTAAATTTGTAAGTAGGAGGGTTGTTGGAAGCAACCTGTACTAAAAAGTGAATTCCTCCTGAGTTCCTTCTACCTTTATGATATATCTTGCCAATAAGAGGATTGTAAAATCAGACCCATGGACTCTGATAAGGAATTTGAGGCACCCCGATCAACAACTCAATATTTTTCAGTTACTCTTTGCCCCCTTCGACCCATATTATCAATAAGGTTCACTATAACCGATTGTATTTTCTCAATATTCCCTTCGTCTGATCATGAGGAAGCTCATACCTTGTGTTTCCCTGGTGCCCGGTCATGGTTTCAGCCATGAAAAGAGCGTTCAATATGGACTCCTCTGTAGCCTCAACAGTCGCCTTGTAGAATGGACTCAGCCATCCTTCTCCATTATTATCTTCAGTGGAATCATGAACGTCATCTATAGTTTTCTTCCCTGTGCTGAATGCTAATGTAAAGTCCCCGCTCCCATTGCTGCTGAAGCTGCCCGTTCGAGAAAGTCCCAGCGATGTCCTCTTCGCTATCTTCCAGAGTTGCCTGCTTTCCATATCCACATTCGTTGCCACGATTATCATTATGCTGTTACCCGGTGATTCTTCTGGTTGTGCGTGTAGTTCAATCTCCTTTCCAACAGGGGCTCCTATGATCATCAAGTCTTCCTTGCTTCCACAGTTAAGCTGGACTAGGACACCAATCCTTGCATCTCCAATTTTTCTGCTGCTTGTACCTATTCCTCCTTTGAATCCATAACCACTCATGGGTGTGCCTGCCCCAATGTTTCCCTCATCCACGTTTCCCTTATTGCTTTGAGCCTCCTCAATTGCGCTGAACACCGCTTCTCTCTCAATTACTCGTTTCATGTTATTTGTGAGATAACTACCATTAGTCTCACCAACAACAGAATTTACGCTTCGGGGGATGAACCCATAACCCTGTTGCATGTAATCGATTAAAGCGTCTGCAACCTTGAAGGTGTTTAATGTCTCTGTGAGCATTATGGGGGTCTCAATGTTTCCCTCAAAGACTATTTGATTTAGCCCAACTGACTTGCCGTATCCATTTAATATGTCCACGGCCGCTGTGACCTTCTCCTCATATATGTTTCCATCGTGAGGAGTGATCGCTGTAACCCCAGAACGAATATCTGTTCCCTCAATTACTGTAGAGTGGCCTACTCCTACCCCATCCACATCCGTTATAGCATTATACTTGCCGATGGGCAAATCACCAATCACTATACCAAGATCCCTAGCTCTTCTCCTCATAGCTAGAAATAATGTGTCTGGTTCGATAAATCTTAGTAACCCATAAAGATATAGAAGACTACAACAACCCATGGGCAAAGGTGGCCGTGAATTTTTCCTAAGTAGATATAAAGAACTCGGGCATGATCTTACTGGAGACGAGAAAACTTTCAGTGCTCTAAGGGTAAACACACTCAAAGTTGATGAATGTGAACTGACTGCTTCACTTATAAGGCGAGGTATTGAGTTACGTGAGATCGAATTTCTAGATCAAGGTTATGAAATAATTTCCTCCCCCTTCAGTCTCGGAGCGAGTTTCGAGTACCTTCTAGGACAATTCTATTTACAGGAGCCAGCAGCACAGTTCCCTGCAAAAATCCTAAGCCCAGAAAGCAAAGATGCTGTACTGGATATGGCAGCTGCACCGGGTGGTAAAACCACACAGCTGGCTTCATATATGCAAAATCGAGGAAATCTCATAGCTGTAGATGTCAGTCGTGAACGCCTGTATTCACTCGAGAACAACTTAGAGCGAATGGGCGTAGTAAACTGTCTAGTCTTCAATTCAGATATTCTAACTCTAGATTTTCATGGAGTTAAATTTTCTAAGATTCTACTAGACGCGCCATGCTCTGGAAATTATGTGACCGACCCAGAGTGGTTTATGAAAAGGTCTTTTGAAGATGTGGAGAGAAACAGTCTTCTTCAGAGGAAAATGCTCAGACGGGCTCTAGAGATACTAGAACCCGGAGGGACCCTAGTTTATAGCACTTGTAGCTTGGAACCAGAGGAGAATGAATTTAACATCCATTGGCTTTTGAAGAACCATGATATCTCACTTGGGAAAATTAGGGGGCCGGGATCTAATTCACCGACGAACATTTTTGGTGTTGAACTCGATCCGGAGTTGAGTAGTTGTCATCGTTTCTGGCCCGATGAAACCAGTACTCAAGGTTTCTTTGTAGCGGAGGTTAAGCTAGAATGAGGCTTCTCAGAAGGTTATTGGAGCAGCTGGGATCGGATTTGGACTTTGATGAATCTGATATAATGACTATTAATAACCAGTATTTCCTTTTAAGTAAAGAACTAAAAACATCTGTAATTGAAAAGAATTCACTGGTTTATGCAGGTGAGTACATAGGTAAGGATCAGCGTCGATTTGTACCGAGTTCTATCTTACTTGAGAGGTTAGGAAGAGAATCAAGTACGAGAAAAGCTTACGTTGAACAGGATGCAGCCTGGCTTTTCATATGTGGTAAGGACATATTTGAGGAAAATATACTAAGTTTCGATGGTGAACTTGTCCTTGGCAATCATTATCTAATCATGCTTGGCTCATGGTGCTTAGGTTATGGTAGGTTTGAGACCTCAGCTGATAAACGTGTAATACGAAATATGTTTGATATAGGAGATTTTTTGAGAAGGGAGGACTCATAAACGAGGAATGTATTCCCCGTAATCCCTCCTTCCTGTTATCCGGCCATTATCCATTATTACATGTCCTCTAAGTACGCTGACTTCTGGAACACCTTTCACAACATAACTATCGTACGGCGTCCAACCACACTCAGTAATCTGGTCTTCGTTTCTAATTTTCTTTTGTTTATCTAAGTCAACAATAACGAGATCTGCGTCGGAACCGATTTGAATAGCTCCTTTCTTTGGATACAATCCAAAAATCCTGGCAGGATTCTCAGCTGTAACCTCAACAAGTCTCTCTAAGGTAAGCCACCCCTCATTAACACCGTTCAGAAGCAGGGGTAGGAAAGGCTCCAGACCCGGTATACCATTAGGTGCGTCTAGAATGTCTTCATAACCTGTTTCTTTTTCCTTTTTCGTGAATGGAGCATGATCGGTCGCGATCGTGTCAATCCAGCCTTTGTTAACCAGCTCTCTCATCCTCAAAACGGTCTCTTTACTTCTTGCAGGAGGAGCGAATTTGACCCAAGGCCCTTTCTCCTTTACTTGCTCATTAGTGATGTATAGGTACTGAGGGCAGGTCTCTACCCTTACCTTTATTCCATTCGTTCTAGCTACAGCTGCTTCAAAGACAGTCTCGGGAACACTGGTATGAACAATGAGGCCTCGGCAACCAGTCTCTTCAAGGTATTTAATCACCCGTTTCCCTGCCTCAACCTCTGCTATTCTGGGCCTCTCCTCTAGGTATGCTGAGAAATCTTTTCTGCCTTCAGCTTTTAATCGTCTATGATTGTCTTTAATTATTTGATCATTTTCAGCGTGTATTAAGGCCAAACCATCAATCTCAGCTAATTCCTTAAATCCTTGAAGTATTTCACCATCTAAGGTCTGAGGCCAGCCTGGACCAGGATCTGAGACAAAGAATTTTATTCCGGTTGCCCCAGTCAACCACATATCTGATAGGCTTTTATCTGGGTATCCAGAAGCTGCTGCTCCATGTAACGTATAATCTAAATAACAGTTTCCAGTAAATCTTGCTTTCTTTCTCAAGTACTCCTCCTTGTTGAAGGTTGGTATCTCATAGCCCGGCATGTCGAGAAGTGTAGTAAATCCAGACAGTGCTCCTGCTCTTGAGCTCGATTCTGGTGTATCAGGGGGGCTGGTGCAGTGACAATGCCCATCAATAAGACCAGGTAGAACAGGTTTACCTTTGGCATCTATGACTCTTTCGGCATCAGGTAGATGCTGGTCCCTTGTTATTCCAACTATTAAGCCATTATCTGCAATTATACTGCCCTCAAATATTCCCCTCGGGGTAACAATTTTTCCGTCCTTGATAACTAGGTCCACTGTCATATCTTAAATGAATATGAGAATGCTTTATGAAATGTTCTAGTAGAAAACTGTTTTATCCGCACTCCTCATGTTTTAGAATATGAGCATATACGAGAAATATGGAGTTAAACGCGCTGTCAATGCTGCCTTCCACTTAACCCGTCTGGGAGGAAGCACTTTAAGCCCAAAAGTTTTAGAGGCAATGGAAGAGTCCAATGAATCCTATTGCTATATGTGGGACCTCATAAAGAAGGGTGGAGAACATATAGCAAAGAGGATAGGAGCGCCTGCTGCCTGGATTACCAGCGGGGCATTTAATGCTCTTGTCTTAGCCGCCGCTGCATGTATGGCTGGTAAGGATCCTGAGAAAATGAGGCGACTCCCCAATACCGAGGGCATGAAGGATGAATTCATAATTCAGAGATGCGCACGACTACTTGTCTATGACCGGAGTATAGAGGTAGCTGGTGGCAAATTTGTTTTTGTGGGTGATGAGCGATGGGGATGCAAACCAGAGCTAATCGAGAACGCAATTACAGATAGAACAGCAGGTATACACTATGCCTGGCCTGCCTGGGGCAACCCTGGCATAGCTAAACTCGAGGATGTTCTTGAGGTAGCTCATAACCAGGGGGTCCCAGTTATAGTGGACGCGGCTGGAGCAACTTATCCCCCAGAACAGCTATCAGAGTTCGTCGATATGGGGTGTGATCTAGTAGCTATAGGAGGGAAATATGTTGGAGGTCCAAACAGCACCGGTTTTGTATATGGTCGAAAGGACCTTGTAGATGCAATCGGCCTTCATAGTTTCATCGGAGTAGAGGCAGGACCTGAGGAACAGAGCGGCTACTACCGGAGTATAGGTAGAGGTTACAAGCTGGACCGGCAAGAAGTAATTGGGATGTTAGTTGCCTTCGATGAGTGGTTGGAGATTGACCATGCTAAGGAGCGATTTGAACCCGCCTGGGAAAAGGTTCACTATATCGAGGATAAGATAAAAAATCTCCCTGGTCTTACAGATGCTAGATTTCATTACTATCCTAGAAGTGGAGAGGGAACGGGTTATCACACAATCGGTCTCCATGTAATACTAGAGCGGAAGTCCATTCAGGAGACCAACGAGCTGGTTAAGAAGATGCGCGAGGAAGACCCAGAAGTCTGGGTTCGAAACTGGGGAAATAGCAACGACTTCATTATTAACTGTATAAACCTGAAGCCCGGAGATGAGAAGGTAATAGTGGAAAGGTTCACCAAGATTTTTAGCTAACCGCCACCTATTTCCCGCACTTTGCAGTACCTCCGCCTACCATCAACCTTCGATAAGGATCTAAAGTACCTAGCTGCGAGTATGTTCACAAGAAGAATAATAATGGGATTTAGGATGGTCGCTTATGCCATCTATTTCAGCTTACTAGGGTACAGTCCCGTTCGTGTAGGTTTACTCCTCAGCATCGCGACTTTCATGAGTGCAATTCACCATATCACTTTTGGCTACTTATGTGATAAATATGGTAGGAAACCATTCCTCGTGTTAGGGACAGTTTTCGCAACTCTTAGGATGGTTATCTTCACTTTTTTCACAAGTTTTTGGATGCTTGTACTCGCGCAGAGCTTGGGTGCGATGGGAGAAGGTATAGGCGCGGGGCAACCCGTTGTATCTGGTTACATTACCGATAAGACTGACATTAAGGGACGTGCGGAGGTTTACAGCACTCTCGCGATTACTAATGCTATTTCGACGACTATTGGGAGTGCGCTCGGTGGACTACCTCAATTCATAGTATCCAGCTCATCTCTGGATATTATAGATGCACATAAGGTCATCTGGGGAGCTAGTGCAATTATATCTGGGTTATCATTATTGCTGTTGATCCCAATTAGAGAGGCACCTTCTAAATCAGTAGAGAACAAAGATCAACCTCGTAGAGGGATAAGAAACTGGGGTACAATAGCAAAGTTCAGTCTGGTAAGAAGTTCAAGTGGACTCGGTTGGGGGATGATCGGGAGCCTTATGCCTCTTTACTTCTACCAAAGATTCGGTGTAGGTAGCGAGGTCCTTGGCCCAATATACGCTTTCAGTCGTTTCCTATCCATCTTCAGTTATATGCTTGTACCACGTCTTGTGAGGAGGTTCGGTGATAT
>WJIV01000048.1 GCA_014730055.1 Candidatus Bathyarchaeota archaeon | reverse complement strand
TTCAACAGCCTCCTTTGCCCGGTCAACTGGAAGGTTTGCACCATAACTTATTCTAGTGATACCAGTTGCTCCGCGATTCATTACCGTCTCAAGAATATCTTGATATATATCATAACGGGTTCTCCTTCTCCCCAATGGCATCACCTAAAAGGGTGGTTCGGGAAGTTTTTCAGTCTTCTTAGGGGGAACTCTAATCCTTACACTTGAATCGCTGCGAAGTTGCTCACTATATATGATTTCATCTACCTCACAGCCTTGCTCTAAAATTATTCTTCGACCAACTAGTTTACCGGCTCTGACTCCGCTCCTAAGATGAACTTCATCGCCATAAACATCCTCGATACTGCCCCTCTCTTTGATTATTATCACCTTACCAATTAGTGGTCCGTGTGCAGTCCCACGTCGACCTACTTCTATTCTAGAGGACTTTGCACCTCTTAATGTTCTGAGATAGTAAGTTTCTATAAATTTATCAGATTCAATTTTACCCGCCTCAATTTTTCCACCTATTCGTACTGATTCGGCTTTAACGGTACCTCTAATTTCTGCTTTTCCACCAACTCTTAGATCTGAAGATAAGTTGAGGTCGCCATAAATACCTAACTTTCCCCCAATCGTAATGCTATTTCCTTCAGCATTTCCATCTATCTTTGCGGTTCCACCCACATTTATTTTATCAAACTTTAGATCTCTTTCACTTTTCAAAGATCCCCCGACTTGAATGTTACCGCCTTCTCCACCGGCTAGTTTGATTGTTCCTCCGGATTCTAAGTCACCAAACCTCAAAAAATCATATGACCTGAAACTCCCCCCAACACCCATACTTCTACTAATTATTCCACCTTGAATTTTTATTGTGCCCCCAACATCCAGATGTGAGATATCGACCTCTGCTTTTGCTTTAAAACTCCCCCCAACATCAATATCTTCTGATCTTACACTATTTCCTCCGCGAAAGGTACCACCGACTTTAATACTAATACTTTCAGTGTTTCCTTCGATCCGTGCTGATCCACCGCATGAGATATAATCTATATTAACGTCATTAGTAGATTGAAAGCTACCACCTACAGTTGTTCTTGTTGATCTTATAATGTCATCTGCTTTAAAACTTCCACCGACGTTTATATTTTCAGAATCTGTTTTACCTTTAACATATAAGCTATTTCCAACTCTGATAGAGTTAGCTCCGAGGTTTCCATATACCTCCAAGCTGCTTCGCTTAAGATCAATCTCACCTGCTTGAAGATCCCCTGTTACCTTGGCCCTGACCCTGTTACCTGTAATTAGTTTTGTTCGTAAGTTTCCATATATACTACAGTCACCGATGCATTTAAGCTCCCCAGTAACTTCCACAGTTTTATCTGGATCTGATGCTTCAATAGCTCCATCATCAATTATGAGGTTTCCTTCGACTCGTCCCAACCTCACAGTATCTCCTTGTACTACTATTTCACTGGCCACATCATTCACTGCATGTTAAGCATATTTATACTTTTTAAAAGTAAAACACATCTTATACTCACAATTTGTGACTACAATTGTTGATGAATAATCTTGAGTCCGCTTTATATGTTCAGTTCTTTTTCCAGTAACTGATAAAATATGACAAAGAGAATAAGTGTTTCGAACAGGAAGAATATTCAAGAGATAAGGAAGGTTATAGAGCTAGAGGAGAATGTACAGATCTCCTTTGATGAAGCTCTCGATAGGGTTCTCAACTTCTACAAAAAATATGTCCCTTATAATTAGGTGATCCAATAATGGAACCCTTGGAATCTAAAAATTTGTTAAGACCAGGGAAACGAAAAAATGGGATACTGGATAATGTAATACCTACAAAACTTAATTTGAATGCCAAGTACTTTCTAGTTGGGGGGATTACTAATGGAATTAGTAATGGTGTATTTAATTCAGTTATGCAGCTTTATCTTATTAGCTTAGGATTTGAGCCAACCAGTTTAGGTAGAGTTTTCATGATGAATTCATTAGGATCAACATTATTGACTGTCCCAGCTGGTATTCTTGCTGATAGATATGGAAAAAGAAAGATGATCCTCGCTGGATTCTTTTTTATTGGATTATCAATGATCTTGTTCTTTACAGCTCAAACAGTCCCAGCTTTCGCTCTCTCCTTCCTACTAATAGGGATCTGCAATGCAACAGGTACTGTTTTAACACCTCTTTATTCCTCTTTTTTTGAAAAGGACGACATGGATAAAGCTTTCAGTTTATGGGGGTTGCTGAATATTTTCGCTATGAGTATTGGAAGTCTCGCAGGCTATCTTCCCGCTTTGATGGTTGGGAGGTTGAGCCTCTCATTACCTATAGCTTATCGGTATACAATGTTGATGGCAGCCGGCTTATTCATAGCTCAATATTTTTTCTATTACATTTCAAGCACAAATATCAACGAAATCCTGAAAGAAGACTTCAAGTTTAAACTTAATTCATGGAGGACTGTACTAAAGATCTGTGGACTTACCCTATTTGTAAACATTGCAGGTGGTATAATGTTCAGCTTTTTCCCCTATTATGTTAACAAGAAATTTGGTATAGAATCAGCTGGCCTGGGGACTATGTTCTTTATATCTAATCTAGTTATGGCGATGTCTAAGGGTTCAGCAGCGTCCTTTTCAAAAAGACTAGGTTCATTGAAAAGTATTACTTTGGGAATCGCTACTTCTGCAATATTTCTTCTTGGCTTTCCAGTAGCTCCCTCTTTTGCATTTTTATCTATACTCTATATTCTGAGAATGGGAACTCGTTTCATGTCAGATCCTCTTGTAACAAGTTTATTTATGAAAAGACTTGATGAAGAAGAGAAAAGTACAGCTAATAGCTTACGATTAATCAGCTTGAATGGAGGGGGTGTAATTTCTCCTTGGTTAGGTGGATTAATGATTGAAAAAATTGGTCTTGAAAGTCCAGCTTACATAGGTGGAGCAATGACCTTATTAGCCTCCGCCCTCTTTCCGCTCCTTCTCAAAAGAGAAATAGAGGAGGAGAGACCTTAAGTCATTTCCAATAGTTCCTTTAATCAGATGCCTAAACAAGAGTATTAATATCCATTAGATTCTCGGGATATGGGTAAAAGAAACTCTGCTTTGAGAGGTATTTTTCATCGAAGCGTACTATCCATGATTTCATTACATCTAAAGGTACAATCAGAGGTACTCTACCCTGGCGATATTGTTCTAACGTATCTAGGAAAAAGTTCCTTTCTGATTCTGAGATCTTATTACTAAAGTAACCTAAGCAATTCTGTAGAACTTTTGTATATTTTTCGTATCTTGGAGGGCTAACAATTGTATTGTATAATTGTTCTTGATATTCATTATGTATAACATCAAAGGGCTTCCTATTATGATTTGAAATAATATTTTCCATTATCCTTATTCGGCTTTTATTATATGCTTTAAGCATTGTTTTCTGTCTGGAGTGAAATTCAACCAGATCTCCTATTTTATTTACAGTATTCTCTCTGAAATCTGCTAAGACATACAATTTACGAAGAAAATTTTCTCTGATCTCATGGTTACTCAATCTATAGTCGTCTTCTACAGCTAGATGCCAGAACCTATCTTTAACATATCTTCCAAACATGCCAGCCCCTCTATCGATTACAGGATCATTCTCTAAGCCTGCATATATTTTCACATTGGTAATACCACATGATGGGCTCCTACTTTTCATAATAAAGCCGTCTACGGGGGGTAGATTATCAAGAAAATTTTCTGTTAATTTTTTCATCTCATCTGTTAGGTTTCTTCCAGTACTTGGTTGGAGCAGTCGATCTTCACTTTCAATCCTTACTATCCTTATGGGGTCCCTCGGAACAGGAAGATCTACACCGATCTCAGGACAGACTGTAATTGGCTTTACATATGGTAAAAGCCTCCTAACAAAATCGTTATTGATAATTTGGCCATCCCATCTAACATTTTCAAATTCAATACATCTGCTGATTACGACTCGTGGTTTGGGAAAGTCCAAAATTTGTACCTGTGTTGATTAAAGTTATTGGACTATTAATTCTTCTCGTTCTATATTTTGAGATCTATAATTTCTGGATATCTGTTGTAATACTGAAACATTTCATAGTTATCAATTCTTTATAGTATTTAGTTGAGAAAAAATGCCAATTTAATTAGTACTACAAGGGTTCGGTGATGTTAAAAACACAAAACATACAATTTTAACATGGTACCCATAATAAATGAGTTCTATTCTGGTCTTGGGGATATTCCTTTTGTCTCATTAGGGAATTATCCCTCAAGCATTGAAAAGTTGGAAAAAATGGGAGAGTATGTCAATGTACCAGATCTTTACATTAAACGTGATGATTGCTGTCATTATATATATGGAGGAAACAAGGTAAGAAAATTGGAGTATATCCTAGCTGATGCAAAAGAGAAAAATAGGGAGCTTTTGATCACCCTTGGAGCGGTCGGTTCCAACCAAGTTCTTGCTACAGGCATTCATGGTGGAAATGAAGGTTTTGATGTAATGGGGATAGTTATGGATCAGCCTAACGCAGATTATATACGAAAGAACTTGTTATTAGATTATCACTTTGGGATTGAGCTTGTATATACCAGAAATATACTTGAAGAATTATTAATGTCTGGATGGAAATATTTTATCAATAGTTTAAGAGGTCGGAAACCTTACTATATTCCACCAGGAGCTAGTTCCGCAATAGGGAATTTAGGGTTCGTTAACGCTATTTTTGAGCTTAAAAGTCAGATAGATCGAGGAGATATTCCTGAACCAGACTATATTATTGCTCCCGCTGCAAGTCTAGGTACTGTAGCTGGCCTAAATCTAGGATGCAAGCTTCTAGAAATGAATACTCAAGTAATCAGCGTTGGAGTCGCTATGCCCTGGATGGTAACAACCTCGAGATTGGTTAGTATATCTAATAATATTTGTAAATTTATGAGACGTTATGATGAAAATATTCCAAAAATCAGATGTACTAAGAAAGATATAATTCTACTCGATGAATTCCTTGGGAAAGGATATGCATACATTACTAAAGAAGGATATGAGACAGTAAAGGAAATGAGAAGATTAGAGGGAATTCCACTTGAACCAACCTATACGGGAAAAGCCCTAAACGGTGGCTTGAGATGGCTAAAAAAACAAGGAGAGCATGGTAAAACCATTTTGTTCTGGAATACGTACAACTCTATTGACCTAGAGGATTTAATAAAAAATAGGGCGTATCATGTTCTCCCATCTCAATTTCATAAATACTATGAGACCTCGACCCAGGAGGAGTTAATTGAGAAGAAATAAGATTGTAAGGTTTTTACCATATCAATATAACTAATAATCGTTTAGGTGGACAACAAAAATAATCTCTCCTCGATTAATTCTTCTCTTATTTTCAGCGCTGATTATACTCAGCTACCTCGGTAACCTAGTTTATAGAAGGACAAGAATACCGGACCTGGTTTGGCTTTTGCTATTTGGCATTATAGTCGGACCAGTACTAGGATTAATACCTGAGGAGATATTCATGGAGATCTCTCCTGTCGTAAGTGTCACATCCATTATATTAATAACCTTTGAGGCGGGTGCAGATACAAACCTAGATAATCTTTTACAGATAATTAGAAAGACAGCAGGTCTTGCTTTTGTAACTTTCATACTTATAGTGGTAGCAACAGGATTGATA
Organism: Candidatus Bathyarchaeota archaeon; assembly: GCA_014730055.1. The sequence continues at coordinate 34,914 of WJIV01000048.1, read as the reverse complement.
GTGCCATACATCTATCCTGATTTTGGAATAATAAGCTCGATGATCTTAGGTACGATGTTGGGAGGTTTGAGCACCGTAGCAGTAACAGGGTTACTAGATCAGTTAAGGAAGATCATAAAGGGTATGGATAGGGTAAGGTCAATATTACTTCTAGAGTCAACCATAGTAGATCCTGTTAGAATAATGGTTGCGGTTTCATTGATCAATATACACCTTAGAGGTGACATCATGATACTTGAGTCACTCAGAGATGTATATGTAATTTTTACGATAGGTAGCCTTATAGGTTTTTTAATAGGACTAGCCTGGACTCTTATACTTCACCGGCTAAGAGGGAGACAGTTCAATTATCTTCTAACCCTTGCGATTTTATTCCAAGTATATTTCTTGGCTGAGGCATTAGCGGGTGAAGGTGGTGGTACTATGGCTTGTTTCACCTTCGGGCTTGCACTTGCCAATTATAGGAGATTCACTGAAAGATTTGGGTTCAGACCCCGTATTGATCGAAAAAGTCTTATGGAGTTCAATAATGAAGTACTATTCATATTCAAGTCATATTATTTCGTCTACACAGGTTTGATAGTAACACTGGATAGAAGGTTAATATTCATCGGTGGTGTGCTAACAATTTTACTAATATTAATACGTCTAATTGCCGGCACTGCAGTTGGTTTGGCCTTAAATTTTGAGAGAATTGAAACTGTGATGACTCGTCTCACTTATCCTCTCGGAACCTCAGCCCTAGTCTTTGCACAGTTGCCGGTACTTTATGACCCTGAAGGAGAAGCATTTGCTGATCCAAATATTTTTTCAAATATGGTCTTTCCTGTTGTTCTTGGTTCTATACTTTTCTACTCCATAATTGCTCCACTGATAATGAAATTACAGTTAAAAGAGGACACCAAAAAAGATCCTGACGAGAAAGATAAAGAAGAAAAAGAATAGTTACTGATTTGCTTCTGGCGATATATTTATGACCTGTTCGAGTGCCTGTATTGCTACTTGGATCATATCAAGTTCAGGTTCTTTTGTAGTTAGTCTCTGGAATATAAGCCCAGGTGCAATTAATACCTGGAATACAGGATTTTCTTTGTATTTATCGCTTAATTTAAGTAATTCATAGCTAACTGAAGCAATCGCTGGAATTAACAGCAGTCTATAACCTAAACGGAGCATGAACGTGGTTCTGGGAATAAGGGAGAATAGAGCTATGCTTATTATTACTGTGAAAAAAAGAAAACTTGTACCACATCTGGGATTTAGCCGACTAAATCCTGATACCGTCTCCGGTTCAAGTTTTGCCCCAGCCTCATAAGCATTTATGGCCTTGTGCTCCGCACCATGATACCGTAATACTCTTGCTACCTCACCCCATTTCGAGATCAAGTACAAATAGAGAACGAACATACCAAGTCTTAGACTCGATTCTACAATATTGAATATAATTCCCTTTAAACCAAGATAAGTCGTAAGTAAGAAGGGTATAGCAATGAAAACTCCATTTATTACGATTACCATCCCAATCAGTAGTAGATAATCAAAAGTGGTGAAGGACTCTTCCTCTTCCTCTAGGGCTATATTAGCGCTATGAATTAGACTTTTCATTCCGTAATACATAGTCTCAAGGAGCATTACAATACCTCTTATGAAAGGAAGGCTTAGAATACGTCTCTTAGTCCTTGAGTCTAGTTCCATAATCTCGGAACTAATACTCATATCAGGCTGCCTAACACATAAGACCATATGGGTATTGCTCCTCATCATCACCCCTTCAATTAGGGCTTGACCACCATAAGCCAAAGAGGGTTCGTTTGAGCTAGACATATTAGATCTATCTCGGTGATGAGAAATAAAGTATGTCATTAGTAAGATATGTAGGTATCTTCTCGGATACCGCCTGAATTTTCTCCCTCTATATACTCAATCCGCCTTGGAGGGTCTGCTGTATTTCAATAGTATACCCTTCAGGGTCCTTCAGCATGAAAACCCTAACTTTAAGGCGTTCAGACTCATGTGGTATCTCCTCTAAAGTAAGACCATTACGGATTAATTTTCTATGCCAGGCATCAGCGTCCTCGACATTCAAGCAAAGTATTACGGGTTTCTTTTCGCTGGCCCTATGGTAACCTTCTGTCTCGTCAACAAGTCCTACATATGCTCCATTCATTATTTTGTATATTTTGCTCCATCCCTGATCCACCTCTAGTTTAAAACCCATCACCTCTTCATAGAAATTCATAGCTTTTGGTAAGTCCTTGTAATAAAGCCATGTAATTACCCCACGGATTTCCTCACTCATATGGGATTCTAGGTCTTCTTGAATAAAGATTTGATCCTTATAATTATACTTTGTCTATAATTTTTTCAATGTCATTATGAATTACATATTTAGGTTAAAAATTTCCTGGATAGATTATTCAAAGAGGGGTTAAGGAGGGAAAACATAATTGAGGGAGATACTGATCCTCAAGTGAATGTAATTAGGAGAGAAAGTATTAAGGGTCAATCTCCTAAAGAAGTCAAACTAATCATATATGAGATATCACTGGCTTAACGTGACAAGATTGAGGAAATCAAAAATATTAGAAATATAAGGAAATGCTTTACTCAAACTTGAGGAATCAATTAGAAAACAAAACAAGTGTTGAATGTAATCTTTTCTAATACCCTAACTTCTCCCCGACCATTATAATGGTAATATTAGTCGCACTAGGTTTCCTATGCATGATTGTTGTAACATTACAGATTCTTTCAGGGGAGGTACAATCCTCACAGTTTCCAGTTTTTACACACGGTGTATTCTTATTCAGTCTCTTAGCATTTATAGGAGCAGCCACATTTTTTGCCCTCCATATCCCCTCATCCAAGTCTCTAACAATTTTATTTATACCTATAATTATAACTACGTGCTTAGGGCCAAAAATTGAAGCAGCTACTCGCTGACCGCCTCCATCAATATTTACAAGAATCCCATCCTCAGTAATTGCATTTGAGCTGGTAATAAAAACATCAGAATTGATGTGCTTTCTTCTAAGATCAAGAACTTCTTCATAGGAAGTCCCCTTATCCCTAGCCTCCCAGTGATCGGCGATATCTTTACCTCTCTCTTTCAATATCTTAGGTAAACCAAGTTCCCTTAGTGTTACAGATCCACCTAAACCAACGAGAGAATCATTTTGAACAAGATCAAGAACCATCTTTACTACTTCATCTTTATCCTTTGCATAATATGTAGTGAATCCACCTTCCTTGAGTGACTCTAGAGTCTTATCAATCCTACATTCCTCATACCAGTTTCTAGCTTCAATTAATTCCGACATGTAATTAATATACAATAGATAGATAAAGGGTCTATCGGTTAAGAAAAATTAATCGATTCCAAGTATTTTCTCAGGGTTATCCCTAACCATTACTCTAATATCATCCGGATCAATACCTCTTTCCAAGAGTAAACTGATGTATATCCTCATACCTTCAGGTGGAGCAGGATTATGTACTTGTCCAAGATCACTAGCCAATACAAATTTTTCTGGTCCTACTTTCTTTATGGTTTCATATACATCCTCTATTGAAGCACTCCTCCATGCAGGAGACAAGCTTGAATAACAGATTTCAAGAAATGCTCCTTTGTTTGCCATCCATTTCTGCTCTTCCAAGGATAGTGAGGTTGTCACGAAGTTTACATGGGTCACGACCGTCTTTATACCCCTTCTTGTTGACTCTTCCACCAATGTCTTGGATTCAATACTATCAAGATGAGAGGTAGCAACAGAGGCATCGTGTTCATAAATTATATCCAGAATATTATGAACTTCTGGCTTGAGCTCTCCCTCATCATCAAGTATTTCTATGCCAAGCATTTTTTCATAAATATTTGATTTGTCATAATCCAATCTTGAACCATATTTTCCTAGTTCACCGAAGTGGGTCTTGTGATTCCTAGCATCAACGGATGGCATCCAAACAATTTTTCCACCCATTTTTAAGCATGAATCAACAGCGAAGGGATTTAAGCCACCTGCTGCATAGTTTAAGGTGATCCCACCATAAACTTCAACCTCAGGTATCACCTTATGAATTAAATAAGCTCTATCTACAGTTGGTGTATGATGATGTTTTATGACAATCCCCCGCATACCATTAGTTTTTGCCACTTCAGCGCTTTCCTTGGAGTCCATTAATCTAGGAAATAAACTTGGACCAGAATGAAGATGTAAATCAATAGATTCTCTCAATAACTCTTGGTCTTGTCTCATAAATCCTAGTGAATTTTCCTTTTTTAAAACAATTTCTGGAGGTATAGAACTTTAAATTAAATTCTTACTATGAATGAACTCTTTCAACTCATGGTAAACATTTCTAATAGTAACTTCTGTAACTCCCGACGCTTCTGAGATTGCTTCCTGTGTTACTTTTTCACCACATAGAATCCCAGCTAAATATAAAGCAGAGGCAGCTAAACCTACCGGGTGTTTTCCCAGAGTTATTCTAGCATTTTTAGCAGCGGTAAGTATCTCAACAGCTTTTCTTTGGACCTTCTCACTCATCCCTACACTATCAGCTATCCGGGGTATACGCTGACGAGCGTCAGGATTAGGGATATCCATATTTAGTTCTGTCTGTATTATTCGATAGGAACGAGCTATTTCCCTTTTGCTTATACTGCTGTACTCACTTACCTCAGTGAGAGCACGGGGAACTCCTGTAAGTCTACAAGCGGCATACAAACTTGCTGCTACCATATCATTGATATTACGACCTTTTACAAGATCTCTTTCTAAGGCTTGTTGGTATATTCTAATTGCTTCTTCATGCACAATGTTCGATAAATGAAGCTTGCTGATTAATCCATCAAGCTCTGTGATAGCCTGAGATAGGTTTCTTTCCATGCTCCCTTGAGTCCTAATTTGTTTTTGCAGTTGCTGCAATCTTATCATCTGGAAAGTTTTAGGTTGAGAAAGTTGATTACCACGACTATCTCTGTTTGGTGATCCAATTAAAGTAGAGGTAACGGGGGTTAAAGGGAGACTTGCTCTTGTTCTTGATTCCCTCTCCTCTTGACTGAATGCTCTCCATTCCGGACCATCATCTATCTTAAGGCTAAGTATAACAAGACCGCATCCCGAACATACCTGTTCCCCTGATTCAAGATCATAGACGATATCTACCCCTCGGCACTCCGGGCATACTCTGGGTTGTAGATTATCTTTTATCAATAATATCCTCCTATAGGAATTGAAATTTATACCATAATTTCAAATTCACGGTCTCCCTTAAAGTAATGCCTATTTTTTATAGTTTATCTTGGTTTTTTGAAAATAAAAATTAGAGTTAATTGTTTTCGAACAGCGAAGTGTATACAAGTATTTACTATAATGGTTTAGATTCCCGTTATTCCTTACCAACCATAACGTTGGTAGCCTTGATGATTGCGTACACTTCGTCACCTTCTTTGAGGTCTAGTTCTTGGACTGATCCTTTTGTAATTATGGATGCTACTTCTTGTCCACCTTCCAGCGCTATAACGACTTCAGCCGTTACGGTACCAATTGTTACTGATTTTATTACCCCTTTTAATTTATTACGGGCACTTGTTTTATTCATAGTCTAAAAATTGCTTTAATATTATATAAACAGATTCAAGATAATTTTACTATGTCTGGTAATTTCAAACGTTCTAATGGATTCATTGTAGAATAAGTTATCTTCTCACGAAATGATTGTATAAATTGAATCGCATTGAATAAGAATGAAGAAACAAAAACTATAGCAGAATTTACTGAAAATATGGAAATTCATTCTGGATATTTTACTTATTACTGGGACTCAAAAGAAGGAAAGATCTGGTTAGAGATCGATAAATTTGACATAGAGTTTCTTTATGTAAACAGTCTAAAAGCTGGTCTGGGAAGCAACGACATAGGATTGGATAGAAACCAGCTAGGAACAACACGTATAGTAATGTTCCAAAGAATAGGACCAAAGGTATTCCTTACAGAATTAAACTACGGCTATAGAGCATTAAGCGATAATCCAAGAGAGAAAAAGGCAGTCGAGGAAGCATTTGCAAAATCAGTTATAGGAGGATTTACCATAAAAGCCGAAGAGAAAGATATAGTACTTATAGATGCTACAGACTTTTTCCTCCGTGATGCTAAAGGTGTAATACAGCGTCTCAAAGAGAAAGAGCAAGGTGAATATGAGTTAGACTCTGAGCGATGCGCAATTTACCTTCCTGCTACAAAGAATTTTCCAAAGAACACAGAGATCGAAGCGATACTAACCTATAAAGGCAGAGAGCCAGGTGATTGGGTAAAGAGTGTAGTACCTGATCCGGAGAACATTACTCTCAGACAGCATCATAGCCTGATTCAACTACCAGATGAATCCTATAAGCCCAGGAAATTCGATATTAGGAGTAGCTATTTCTCAGTAGATTTTTTGGATTATGCTACACCCATAATCGAGCCTTTAAAGAAAAGATTCATTTGTAGACATAGACTTCAGAAAAAAGATCCTTCCGCGAAAATAAGCGAACCCTTTGAGCCAATAATATATTATGTTGATCCCGGGGTACCTGAGCCGATAAGATCAGCACTTGTTGAGGGTGCCAGTTGGTGGAATATTGCCTTCGAGAATATTGGCTATAAAAATGCTTTCAGGGTTGAGATTCTTCCAGATCATGCTGATCCTATGGATATTAGGTATAACGTAATTAACTGGGTCCACCGCAGGACGAGGGGATGGAGTTATGGTATGACGGTTACTGACCCTCGTACAGGGGAGATAATTAAGGGGCATGTAAGTCTAGGTAGCCTCCGGATCAGGCAGGATTTCCTTATAGCGATGGGTTTGATCGGAGAGTACAGGGATAAGGGAGATAATACAGCTGAGGCGATGGAGATGTCTTTAGCCAGAATTAGACAACTCAGTGTTCATGAAGTGGGCCATACTCTCGGGCTAGGTCATAATTATGCTAGTAACATTAATGATCGAGCTAGCGTGATGGATTATCCTGCTATGATGGTAAAGGAAAAGAATGGTTCGCTTGATCTCAGTGATGCTTACAAGACAGGGCTTGGTGAATGGGATCTGGTTAGTATTGAGTATGGTTATCAGGATTATCCTGATGAAGTAGACGAGGAGCTTGAATTAGAGAGACTGCTCAACAACGCTTTCGATCGCGGTCTCCTTTACCAGCCCAGCAGGGATGCGGGACCGGGTAGTGCAAGCCCTTACGCAGCGTACTGGATCAATGGTGTTGATCCAGTAGATGAACTTTACAGAATAATGCGTGTTAGGAGAATAGCACTAGATACTTTTGGTGAACATAGGGTAAAATTCGGGAGACCTCTCGCCGAACTTGAGGACCCCCTTGTTACAACTTACCTATTTCACAGGTTTCAGTTAGAGTCAACAGCCAGTGTATTGGGTGGCTTATATTATCACTATAAAGTTAGAGGAGATGTGCAAGATTATCCTCAAATAGTTCCCGCGGATATTCAAAAATCTGGTCTAGAAGCACTTCTTGAGACTATATCCCCGCATACTCTGGAAATACCTAAATCACTGAGAGATCTAATGCACCCTCGACCTCAGCATCTGGAACAGACAAGAGACCTTTTTCCTGGTAGGACAGGTTTAACTTTTGATCCAATGGCTGCTGCGGAAACAGCTGCATCAATGACGCTCAGTTTAATCCTACATCCGGAGAGAGCAGCTCGTCTTGTTGAATTTAGTGCTCGGGATCCAAGGCTACCTGGACTAAGCCTCGTTATTGATAGGCTGTTAGAATCTACGTGGTTGAAGATCCAAGAAAATCCATATCATCAAGAATTACAGAGGCTTGTAAACTACCTTGTGCTATACTATATGGTAGAACTTGTGAAAGACAAAAATGTACCAGCAATAGTAAGTAGCCTAGCATTTTACAAGTTAAAGAATCTGAGTGAAAAAGTTATGGAATTCGAAACAGAAGATGAGTCACAGGTATCCCAGTACTTCTATTTAAATACGTTAGTCGAACGTCTTGAGGAAGATCCAAATTCCGTAGACCTTACTCCCCCTGTTGAAGTACCTATGGGAGCACCTATCTAATTTTTACTATACCAGGTTAAACTTGTATACCTCTTCCTCATCATCTTAGTTATGATTACCCTAATAAAGGGGAGTTGGGTCATCGCCTTCGATGGTGAAAAACACCGTCTTATTTCCGACGGAGAGATAGCTTTTGAAGATGATAAAATAATTTTTGTCGGTAAAAATTTTAATGGTAAACCAGATAAATTCATAAACGCGAAAGGAAGACTGATCTCTCCGGGTTTCATTAATATACACGCTCTAGCAAATATCTGTATAACTCACTTCCGAATAGATGGTTTAACTGAGGGCGGCGTAATACCCAACTATAAAGAGATGCTGATGAATATAGAGGACCCCAATTATCATCTTAAAGGAGAAGAAATCAAGCTTAGTTCATTATTCAGCTTCATTGAACTACTGAAAGGTGGATCGACGACGATAGTTGAAATCACGGCCTTCGGGACAAACGGTTTGCAACCCCCGAGAGAACAGGCTGAGGAGTTTGTTAAGGTTGCTACTGATCTTGGAGCACGTTCATACATAAGCCATCCTTACACAGATATGAAAAAGTACAAGAATAAGAGAGGAGAGACTGAGTATTACCATGAGCAAGAGGGTGGTTTTAAGGCTCTTGATGCTGGTGTAGGTTTCTGTAATGAGTACGAAGGCGCGAATAATGGCCTAATCCGCACAATGTTATTCCCGTACATGTTTGACGCATGTAGCACTGAACTATTACAGGAGACAAGGAGGAAAGCAGGAGAATTAGACTTACCGGTTCATATGCATACAGCTCAATATCCGGCAGAGTATTATGAGAGTCTAAGAAGATATGGGAAAACACCAGTCCATCAGCTCTCTGACATTGGATTCCTAGCCCCAAAGACCATACTTACACATCTACTTTACACGAGTCTTAACCCTACTTCACAGGCCCCTGGCCTCCCAATAGGAGACCCAAGAGACATCAGGATGCTTGCTGAATCTGATACGACGCTTGGGCACACTCCACTGGTCTGGGCTCGAATAGGTAAAACTCTTCATAGTTACGCTATATTCAGGGATTTAGGTGTAAACATTGGAATTGGGACTGATGCTTGGCCAATGGATATGCTGATGGAGATGAGATGGGCAATAACTACTGCTAAAATAGTGGAAGGATCCCGAACGGCAGTAACTGCTGCTGATGTTTTTAACGCTGCAACTCTGGGGGGCTCAAGAGCGTTAGGGAGAAACGATATTGGTCGCCTATGCCCCGGTGCAAAGGCAGACATGTTAATTATAAACATGAGTAGTTTCCATACTTCGTTAATAGACGACCCAGTTAAGAGCCTTATATACTTTGGTAATCAAGATGATATTGAGACGGTAATAATTAATGGGAGAACAGTAATCGAAAAAGGCTTAGTTCCTGGTATTGACCTCAATAAACTCAGCGAAAGGGCGAATAAAGTAAATCAGAAATGGAAAGAGAGAAACGGATACAAATATCCACCAAGTTTCACTTACACACTTAGAGATAGTTAAATTTACCTCTTAAAAGGAATCTCTCGTCCTCTAAATACCCACTTTTCTCCAGAATTTTCTGGGCTTGCTTTTCAGCTGTCTTAACTGTTTCAAGTGGATCAAGTAGCGAGAATTTTCTTTCCTTTAAAGCTATTTTACCATTGATGATTACCGTGTCAATACAGTTTGAGGAAGCGCTGTAAATGAGGTTTTTAATGGGAAGTAGCGCTGGAGTCATACCAATTGATTTATTATCTATAATGACCAGATCAGCCTTCTTACTGGGTTCAATAGATCCTACTAGATGATCAATTCCTAATGCCTTCACAGCTTTTATTGTCGATATCTCAAGAACATCTTCAGCGGTCATAACAGTGATATCTCCGTAGTTAACTTTGTGAATCAGGGCACAGAAATTCATAGCGTGGATCATATCAAGGCTGTCATTTGTTAGCGCCCCATCGGTTCCCAATCCAACGTTTACCCCTCTACTTAGCATGCTGGGAATAGGTGTCACCACGCTTCTACCCGCCCAGGCGTTCGCACAGGGGCAATGTGCAACTGGTGTATTGGTTTGAGCAAGTATTGGTATCTCCCTATTTGTTGTAAAAGTGCAGTGCACAAGTAAAGAATTAGGCCCAAGTACCTTCAAACTGTTAAGATACTCGATAGCCCTGCCTCCGTATTGTCTTAAGGAATCATTTTTGCTTCTTGGATCATCCTTGTGACTACCCAATGGGCCTTGGATATGAATTCCCCATCCTAACCCAAGTTCTCTAGCCGTCTCTTTTGTCTCAACTATCAGTTCATCTGTAACCTGACTTAGTAGAGACGCTTCGAGAATCACATTTATCATGTCGCCATCGTGCCATCTATTCGCAACTTTTTTGCTCTCACTAATTGCGCTTGGGACGTCCTCAGTTAATTCCTCGGGAGCAAGTCCCTGTAAGTCCCACGAGCCCCTTCCTAATACAAGTCTTAACCCGGACTCCTTGGCTGACTCAGCTATCCCATCTATAGCATCACCGTGAAAGTTGATGTAGTGGCTGTCCTGGGTTGTTGTAATTCCGCTTCTTATCATCTCGATAGAGGATAACATCCCAGAGGCATAGCAGGCTTCCTTTGTTAATCCTCTTAATAGGGGTATGTCCCATCTATATTGACTTGAATGCCTGCTCTCTCCATCATCACTTAGGCCTCTCATAATTGTCTGATAAATGTGATTATGTGTATTTACAAAACCAGGTAGTATCATTTTATTGGTTGCATCAATAGCATCCAAATGATAGTATTCCTTCTCAAGCCTCTCAGTCTTTCCAACATCCACTATTGATTCATTTTCAATGGCTACGGCCCCATTCCTTATTACATTTCTATCTGGATCCATGGTTACTACCAGTCCGTTTTTAATGAGCATACATTCGGTCTCCAGATTAGATGAATAGGAGAATTGAGGTATAACATTTCAGTTAAAAGGACTAATACATTTTTTATGCTCACAAAACGGGTTATTCCTGAGCTATTTTGACTGTAAGAGAGATGGAGATTCAAATAGGAGAAAAAACCTTCATATCAAAACTTATGCCGGAAAAAGCGCCTAAAACTGTGAAAGCGTTTCTGAGCATTTTACCTCTCGAGAGCGTGACTTGGCATCAGTTCTGGAGTGGACAAGGACTACAGTGCCATGATTCAGTACTTAAGCAAATGGCAAGGGATCACGGACTTTGGCCTAATGCAGATTTTCCAGACTACACTGAGAATCCCAGCATATATGGCTCTGCTGGAGAAGTAGGCTTTTATCCTGTGGGTCATGGATTATTTATAACATATGGGAAATGCAGGTTTTTTGGGCCACCCGAGGGAGTAGAACCAACATATATCTTCGCCAAGATTACAGAGGACCTCGAAGAACTCTACGATTTAGGTCGCCATATAGGTCGGCATGGCCAGCAGAAAATAATCCTAAGGGAGCATAAATGAAACTATACATCAGCAGCGACCAAGAAGGCGTAAGCGGCATTGCCACTAGAAGTCGTGAACAAGTAGATCAGCAGGAGAATAAGAGACTTCAAACCATGGAGATGGTGGCACTCTGTGAGGCTATTCTTGGATATAAACCGGAAGCCGAGATAGTGATCAATGATAGTCATGGTAAAGGATTAAATATAGATTTTGAGAAGCTTCCAGAGACAGTTGATCTGATCAGGCAAAGCCCCGAGATACTGGACCAGATGTATGGGATAGATTCTTCCTATGACGGTTTTATGTTCTTCGCCCACGCAATGAGAGGTGTATTGGGTGCCAACCTTAGCCACGTATGGGAGGTTCAACATGTTAAAATAAACGGAAAGAAACTTGGAGAGGCTGGACTCGCTGCTTACTATGCTAGTAGCTTCGATGTGCCTTTGGTTTTCGCTTCAGGTGATGATTATTATCATAAGGAGGGCAAGGATCTTAGCCCTACAACAGAGTTCTCCGTTGTTAAGTATGGTATGGGAAGATATGTTGCACGAAACAAGCACCCTGTAAGAGCACGTAAAATAATTGCGGAGGGTGTAATAAGAGCCCTTGAACGCCTTGAGAAAGGGGAGATCATGCCTGTGGACCTACCAGAACCACCATACTGTCTTGAAATGCGTTTTAGTGATACTGGTGCAGCTGATGCAGCTTGCTGGATGCCGGGAACAAAGAGAGTTGACGGTCAGACTACCGTATATGAAGCTGATGACATACCTACCGTTTACAAAGCATTTTACTGTCAGACAAGGTTACAGAGAACTAGGCTCCTATAGCCAATATTCTTATTTTCTTCGAATTAGAGTTACAGTTTATAGAAAATTTAACTGAAATTTTTTATCCTCAACTCTGAATACTAGAATATGGATTTTTACTATCACATCCCTGAATACCCAGAGAATGCAAATCCTGGAGGTATTTTTACTCGATTATTCGACGGTTTAGGATTTAGATTTTACTGGGCTACTGAAGGGTTAGGTGAGAAAGAGTATAGTTTTAGACCCAGTGAGGATTGCATGAGTATTGGGGAAATAATAAGCCACATCTGGGGACTGGTAAACTGGATGAATATATCTTTTAACAAACAGGGCTTTCAAAGTCCCGATGAAACAAGTGAGATTATCTACCAGACTTTAGAGATCATAAAAAATCTTAGAGAAACAACTCAAAATATGGAAAATCATGAAATAACTGAAATTAAGATAAGAGACTATCCCTTCTGGCATATCCTCAATGGTCCTTTAGCGGACGCTTTCACACATGTAGGTCAGATTAACTCCTTTAGAAGATTAGCCGGTAAACCAGTTAGTAAAGCGAATGTTTTTACCGGTTTACCACCGACTAGTGAAAAGAAAGATCAACTCTCAGAAGATTAATAGATGATAGATAAATCAAGTTTTTCACTATACACCCAAATCTTTTTCAAAAGATCTTAATGCTCCCATGTAGTCACTCCACTTTCTACCACCAGTTACACCTCCATCAACAACTAAGGCGTGACCTGTTACGAAACTGCTCTCATCGGATGCAAGCCACAATGCCGCATTTGCTATATCATTAACTGATCCAGGTCTCTTAATAGGTTGAGCTCCCTCAAATGATTCCTTTATTACAGATATCTTCTTGTCAGCTTCTTCAACGGGTATACCACGGGCGATAGCTATCATGGGAGTCGGTATAAACCCTGGTAAAATGCAGTTTGCTCTTATATTGTCTTTTCCCAGTTCCATGGATACAGATCTTGTGAACTGTAGAACCCCAGCTTTGGAGGCACTGTAGATATGGTTACCGTATCCGGTTCTAATTGCTGCTATGCTGCTGGTGTTAATTATGCTTCCAGAACCCTGTTTCTTCATGGCTCTAGCGGCGTATTTTGTCCCCAGATATACACCTCTTAGATTTACAGCTATTGTCTTATCGAACATCTCAACTGTTACTTCATCGAGATCTCCCACAGCACCTGCAATACCCGCGTTATTAAAAACGCAGTCAATATGGCCGTATTTCTCAAGAGTAAAATTTAAACCCGCCCTTATATCATCCTCCAAACTTACATCAACGTGTATGTAATCTGCAGCGATCTCATTAGCGAGCTCTTCACCTCGATCATCTTGAATATCAGCAATAACAACTGATGATCCTTCAGAGACAAACAGTTTAGCTGTTGCCTCTCCTATACCTGATGCTCCTCCTGTAATTAACGAGACTTTTCCATCTAGTCTTCCCATGGTAAAGTAAAGTAATGTGTACGAAAAACAATTTCCTATTTTTGATAAACATACATGAACTACGTTAGAAAATCTCGATTCTTACCGGATCTATTTTCTGTAGATTTAAACTTAGGACTCAATCTCTCGCTGACCTAATTGGTCCCCGGTAGCCATACCTGTAGTGATGTTATAAAGAGAACAACAGAGATACTAGCAGCCATATTGGTCATTTAATCCCGCTCATAATTTTCTTGAGGTATATGAACTATTAATAGATTCTATTACAGTAAATATTCTATGTCGAGGGTAGCTGTAGTGAAAGGAGAGAGGGGTCTAGAGCCTGTATTCAGGGCTATAGATCTTATTTCCTTTAAGGAAAGTCTTGAACCATATGATACTGTGCTTGTCAAACCCAATCTGATTACTAGCCACACATATGAGACTGGTATAACTACTGATCCAATAGTTGTTGAAGCGGTCTTAAGAAAGGTACAGGACCTAGGAAAGAAGGTTTTAGTTGTTGAGACGGAGGGGGGTATAACCAGTCCTGATGATGCTATTGTTGAGACGGGTATGATTGATGTAATCAATAGGGTAGGCTCGGAGTACATCAACATGAGAAAACTCAAAGATAAGGTTGAGCTAGTTGTAGAGAATCCTCGTAAAATAAGAAAGTTCAAAGTTGCCCGAATGGCCACGGAGTCAGCGATAATCTCTGTTCCCTCTATGAAAACCCTTCATCATACGGTCATCACAATGGGGTTAAAGAATATGTTTGGTATGCTCACAACTCGTGCTAAATATCCTATGCATCGACATGGAATGAACAACGTAATCTATGACATCTGTAAGACCCTACCTCCAACTCTCACCTTGATAGATGGATTCTACGGGAAATCTGGCAGAGGTCCTTGGGAGGGTACTCCTGTTAAGATGGATACGATAATTGCTAGTACAGATCCAGTTGCCGCCGATGCCACGGGGGCCCGATGCATAGGAATTGATCCCATGACCATAGACTACATTCGCTGGCTTTCTGAGGAAGGATTAGGAGAGATAAACAATATTGAGATTATTGGTGATGGCATAGATGCGGTCTATCAGAAATGGGATTTTGAAAACTAACGCTCCACTTTCATAATTTGGTGCCTGGGGGATTTTTTAGATAGGGTAAAAGATGTAACACCATTTTTAAGCCTAAGAGGTTCAGGAACACTAAAGGAGGATAAAAGTTAGTATGGAATTGCCTCGGAGGATGGGAGATTGGACAATACCTCGAGAATGAAGGTGGGCTGAAAGCACACTAAATGCCTACCTAGATCGCTTCCTGCATGATACAACAACCTTTACTAGCAGGAATCTTCGATTCCTCGTTGATACTGTTGGTTTTGATAGGCTTATCCTAGGGTCTGACTGATCTGCTCCAATGGCAGTGAATAATCCTGTAGAAACCATCAAGGACTCAGCTGTTCTTACGAGAAAAGAGAAAGAGGACATACTCTATGGTAATATCGAAAGAGTTTTGTATGATTCCTGAAATCCCAGGATCCAATTACTTCTAAAGAAACGCATATTACTAGGCAGACTACACGATAATCGATTCAACTTGCCCAAGATACTTGTTCTATACGACAAATGGATGAGAGAGAAAGCGGAGGAAATGTGGAAAAGTGCCTTTGAGAGTGCTCTCCCTAAAAGAACTCAAGAATACAATCTTATTTACAAGGAAAATATTGCAGGACCATACAAATGGTCGACTGAAATAATCAATAATGTAAAGGAAGCATCCGGGGATCCCGAAGAGATCAAGAGAGCGATAAAAGGATGTACTGCCGCGGTATCAGGATACGCGCCTTTTACAGGCGAAGTAATGGATTCTTCCGATGAGCTTAAGGTTATTGGAATATCTAGAGGTGGCCCCGTTAACGTCGATAAGGATGCTGCAACTGAGAGGGGAATAATTGTCCTGAGGGCGGTTGGTAGAAATGCTGAGTCAGTAGCGGATCAGACCATTGGATTCATCTTGAGTGAACTGAGATACGTATCTCGGCATAACAAGGAGATAAAGACAGGTGAATACTTTGAGAAAATTAATGAAATGAGTCGTTCTGGCTATCTTGGCTCCTTTAACTGGATGGAAGCTAATGGAAAGACCCTCGGATTGATCGGCTACGGACAGGTAGGCAGTAGAGTAGCAAAAAGGGCTCAGGCATTTGACATGAAGGTAATAGTATTTGATCCATATATTGAGGAGAGTGTCTTAGTAGCTGATTGCTGTGATCCGGTTGATCTTGATTACTTGTTAGGTGAGTCTGATTTCGTTTCTATCCACGCAGCATTGTCAAAAGAAACTTATCATATGATTGATGCAAGTGCTCTTTCTAAGATGAAAAAATCTGCTGTCCTGATCAATACTGCTAGAGGTAGCATAATTGATGAGGAAGCTCTGTTTATTGCCTTGAAAGAGGGCGTTATTGCTTCAGCAGCTCTTGATGTCTTTGAGGATGACCCCCTAAAGCCAGATAATCCCTTAATCCATCTAGACAATATCACTTTAACACCTCATACCGCGGGAAGATCTCCAGAAACAGAGATGAGAGGTTACAATCAGATAGCCCAGCAGGTCGCACGCTTTCTCAAGGGAGAAACGATTCAAAAGATGCATGTCTATAACAAAGAAGTGTTGAAAGAGTAGCGATCCAGATTGTCAGATGAAGCCTTCCTTATCATTGACTCCGGATCCGGTGGAGTCAAGTCCCTAATCGTATCTCCCACTGGTTATATTTTAGAAAGATCCGAATACGTGTGGGATAGAAAAAGATGGAATAGCAATGATGCTTGGATGATGATCACCAGCTCAGTCTCAGATCTTATTCATGGAAAAGAGTTCGATATTCAAGCCGTCTGCTGTACCGGTATGCGTGAAGAGTTCGTGCTGATTGATCCTGATGGCGAGGAGATCAAAGTCCCCCTATCAGACGAGAGTAGGAGATACGGATATCGGATTCTGGAAGAATTTGGTGAAGAGATGTACAAAAGATCAGGGCACTGGCCAGTTCCCAACTGGATGGCTGCTTCAATTCTTCCCTGGCTCAAGGATAAGCGAACTGAGTCGTATAATCGGATATCCTCTATACTAATGATCAGTGACTGGGTCAACTTCAAGCTTACAGGGGTAAAGGCTACGGAGCGTACATGTGCATGTGAAACGAGTCTATTTAATATCGCGGACGGAAATTGGGATCAAGCTCTTATAGAATCTCTAAGGCTGGACAGATCCATCTTCCCTGATGTGAAGGAGAACGGTAGAGTACTTGAACTCGTACAGGATTCAATTCCGGACAACATAAGATTTCTGTCAGGTGTTCCTGTAGTTACAGGTGGGGCCGATACTCAGTGCGGGCTATTGGGAATGGCAGCGAAAAATAATGAGGTCGGAGCAGTTGGAGGAACTACTACACCAGTACAGGTAATGGTAGAGGAACCTGTACTTGACTCGGATAAACGGACATGGACGAATAACTACTTACTGGAGGATAGCTGGATCATTGAATCAAATGTGGGGTATACAGGTAGAGGGGTACGTTGGGTAAGAGATGAGTTTGGATGTGGAAAATGCTATGATGAATTGAGTAAACTAGCTGAGAATATATCTCCAGGCTCAAATGGATTACAGTCCTTTCTGGGGCCGCATCTATTTAACTCAGGCCCACCTTTCTGGGATGTCGATAAGACAGGTGATCTTCCTGTGGAGCCAACGATTACAGGTTCACATGGTTTCAGCTTATCATGTCTAGTGAGATCTATTTTTGAGGCTAACTCCTACGGCGTCAAAATGAATCTCGAACAACTTGAGAGGGTAACTAGGAAGAAGTTCAATTGCCTAAAGTTTTGTGGCGGAAACTCAAAGTCCGACTTGTGGATGCAGATCCAGGCGGATGTACTCGGAATTCCCATACTGGTTCCCCAGGTTAATGATGCCACGGCTGTTGGAGCTGCTTTGCTTGCTGCTAAGGGTGTTGGTTACTATAGGGACCTGAGTGAATCAATTGATAAAATGGTACGATGGAAAAAATCCTTTGAGCCAAGAGTAGAGACCTCAAAAGCTTACATCAAACTCTATGAAAAATGGGTCGAGACTCGTCAGAAAATAAGTAGACTATAGAGACATGCCTTTTATCTGGCATCGTGGTCCATTACTTGGTATCCATGACAGATATTGAGCAAGAACTAAGAGAACGATTAGCCAGGGTGGGAAGGCAACTCTTCGCTGATGGTTTGACACATGGCGCATCTGGTAATATAAGTGCCAAAGTCCCAGATACAAAGACATGTCTGATTAAACCGTCTGGTTACAGTTTTGGTGACTTGGAACCTGAACATTTCCTCTTAGTGGATATAAATACACGTGAGGTACTTGAGGGAACCGCAAAGCCAAGCATCGAGACGCCATTTCATACGAAATTGTATCTTCAATGGCAAGATGCGGGAGGAGTTGTTCACATTCATCCAAAATATTGTACGATCCTATCTATTATAGGAAAGGAGATAGTACCTATGGGTCTTGACCTCTACGCAGCACCTGCTCTTGCTAAAGGGGTGCCTCTTGCACAATTCGGTCAGCCTGGGACTGAAGAACTGGCTGATTTCATGGTGGATGCAATGAGTGAGCATGTGGCTTGTTTGATGCCTCATCATGGTTGTACAACCATAGGTAAGACCGTGGAGGAGGCTGCTCAGAACGCTAAGGTGCTTGAATCTTTGGCTATGCTACAGTATGAGGTTATGCTCGTTGGTGAACCAGAACCACTGCCGAGTGATATGCTTGAAATGCTCGTAGAGCGTGCAAGAGAGAGAAATATGCTGGTCTAACTTACTTGAGTCAAGACATCAAATAGATCCCGTTATATATTCTCTTTCTAAGCCTAACTTATGTTATTGACCATAATTGTGAATGACTCGCCGTATGGAATTGAGAAACCTTGGAATGCGTTCAGGCTTGCATCAACCTCTGTTACTGATGAGATAGGTATGAAAGTGAACCTGTTCTTGATGGGTGATTCGGTCATTTCTGCGAAGAGGGGTCAGAAGACCCCTGAAGGATATTACAATATGGAGAAGATGCTAGGGTCCCTGATCAGCAAGGGGGTTGAGGTTAGAGTCTGTGGTTCTTGTATTAACTCCAGGGGTCTGAAAGAAGAGGAGTTGGTAGAAGGTGTTCTTCGTGGATCTATGAAGATTCTTGCTAACTGGATTAAAGATAGTGACAAAGTGGTATCTTTCTAATTATTCGTAGGATGACGATAAAGACACGATCACATAACTCACTATGGGGCCTTCGCGAGGTGGTCCAAGACCTCCAGATTTGAGAAGATATTTACTTACTGGACATCTGGAACAATGACTCCGCGAAATAACCTGCTACAGGTTATTTCGTAAAAAGGGGATGTAAGATTAAGGCTAATACTAACCCTTTATTCTCAAATACTTCTTCAAACATTATTGATCCGATTCTTATGCAGAAGGTCAGCTTGAGGGTGAACGAGCATTATGGGGATGAGGATATTGAGATCACATTCCCGGATGGATGGAAAATCAAAAGGGTTGAGATGGCTTGCAAGGATAAGACCCCTATGAAAGACGAGGATATCAGATACGCCTTGGATAACACCATTGGTTCTCCGAGTCTTTTGGATCAGGCTCGGGGAAAGACGGGTAGAATAGTTATAACATGTGACGACCTGTCAAGACCAACACCTGCACATCGAGTATTTCCATTCATAGTTGAGCACCTCCA
The DNA here is from genome assembly GCA_014730055.1 of Candidatus Bathyarchaeota archaeon. The sequence continues at coordinate 15,303 of WJIV01000048.1, read as the reverse complement.
TAAAGCTGGGGTTTCTGATAGCCAGATTTTCATACTGGGCTCTTTTGGCTGCCACAATCCGATGAATCTGGATGCCTTCGCCCGTAAACTGGGGGACTCGGTAGTTGCCAAGTATGACTGTGTTAATCATAACCCCTTCCAGAACTTTGAGAACTTTGGAAGGACCAGTCGAGGTACGCCTGTCTTAGTAAACAAAGAGTTTGCGGACGCTGATCTTCGGATATGCATTTCCGGGGTAAAGAAGCATCACTGGGCTGGTGCTGGAGGAGGGGGAAAGGCTGTACTGCCTGGGGTATCATCAATTGATACCATACTTTATAATCACAGCATAATAGAGGGAAGGAGGCCCGAAAACAGGCGGATATGGTGGATAAAGGATAACCCTGAAAGGCAGGACATGCAGGAGACTGCTAGGATGTCTGATCTAAATGTCTCTGTTAACTGCGTATATAACCATCACAGGGAGCTAATTGGCCTCTACGCGGGGCATGTTGACGAGGCCTGGCTGGAAGCTGTTGGTAACTGCTACGGGGCCCATGATTCCAGATCAGCCGAGAAGTCGGACATAGTTGTTGTGAATGCTTACCCTCAGGCGGACCAGGATATTGACTGGTGGGGAGCTCAAGAGTCCCTTAGAGTTGGTGGAACAGCGGTGGCAGTTCACCGCTTCACACTGGGCAGGGCCCTTCTGCATTACAGGGCTGAGCAGATGGGGGCTCCCTGGCAACGGATCTGTGGTTACCCTAACAAGAGGTGGCCGGTGAAACAGGCTGACAGGATCCTCGTCTATACTGATCGCTTGTCCAAGCGACAGATGTTGTCCTATGATGATAGGATTGAGTGGATGACATCGTGGGAAGAGATCTTACGTCGGCTCTTGGAGATACACGGGGATGAGGTCACTGTCGCAGTTTATCCTTACGGTAAGATACAGTTTGACTCTAGAAAGAATCCTCTAGAATCCTGAGAAAGTCTTATTTCCCCATTTTTGGTTTCTACCCTAGTCTGCTATTATAGACGAACTCGTTTCTATCAGCAAAGGTTCGGAATACTTCACAGGCTTCATCGGTCAACACGTTATCTATGACCTCTATTCCTCTCTTTTCCAGTTCTTCGACCCATCTCTCATGCATTGGGCCCTCATCAAATCCTGTAATTTCTTCTAGCTCTGGTCCGCTACCTGCTAATACGAGAGAGCGGATGCCAGACCATATTACTCCTCCATAGCACATCACGCATGGACGCCAGTTAACCACCAGTTGATGTGATGGCATGCCAGGTCCTCCGAGGTCGTAGGAATTTAGTTTTCTCTGGGCCATTGAGATGGCTACCATCTCGGCGTGTGCCATTGAGTAGTTTAATGGTACTACCCTATTTACGCCAAAGGATACCAGTTTCCCGCCGTTTGTCTCGAAGATACCCGCAGCGAAAGGCCCTCCTGTATTGTTATCAATATTGAGTCTAGATAACTTAATCACTGCCCTCATCCTATCCTCTATAGTTGGGTAAACCATGGGCATATTTTCCGATTCTTTCTCAAACCAAGCTGGTAGAGTAATTTTAATTCTGTGGAGAGGCAGTTTTTTTTCACCAGCTTATTGAGGTTTCTGGTTCTTTATATCAACATCGGATAGACCAGTAAAAATATTCAGTAGTTCGATATATTTTATTACGGTGTATAGTTTGAGGGCGATTGTTTTAGGTGCTGGGCAGATTGGGTCTGTTATTGCCAAGGATTTCTCGGGGATGGGAATAGAGCTTACGATTGGAGATATTGATATTAATCGAGCCAGAGATGTGGCTTACGAGGTTGAGGGTGAATCGTTAAGGTTTGATACTGCTGACTATGATCAAATGGTGAAAACCCTGAGGAATTTTGATCTCGTAATTGGTGCGCTTCCAGGGGATTATGGCTTAACGGCTCTGAGAGCCTGTATCGAGGCCCGCCGGGATGTTGTTGATGTATCTTTTACTCCCGAGTATCCTTTTGAGTTAAATGAGGACGCGAGAAAAGCCGGAATAACCATGATACCGGATTGCGGTGTAGCCCCTGGTCTATCAAATCTACTTATCGGGTACGGGGCCTCCCAGCTTGACAGCATTCACGAGGCTAAGATAATGGTGGGAGGGATCCCGGAGAAGCAGGTTCCTCCACTTGGGTATACGATAACATGGAGTGCAGAGGGTCTAATAGATGAATATATCAGGGATGTCTCGATTGTGAAGAAGGGAGACCTGATTCAGGTTCCGGCATTGAGTGGCCTAGAGGGCATAGATTTTCCAGGAGTTGGTAAGCTTGAGGCTTTCTATACTGACGGTTTGAGGTCTCTTGTTGAGTCATTTCCTGAAGTTGAGAACCTCTATGAGAAGACCCTGAGGTATCCTGGGCACGTTGAGAAGGTAAAACTGCTACGAGAGTTAGGGTTCTTCAGTGAGGACCCTGTTAAGGTTAGGGACTCGGAGGTTAAGCCCAAGATGGTCTCAGCTAGGATTCTTGAGAGGAGTTTGACTATGCCTGAGGTGGGTGATCTGCTGGCGATGAGTGTTGATGTCTCAGGAATAAAGGATGGGGACAGGCTTGGTTTCGGTTACCGTGTGCTAGAGTACTATGATCATGAGAAGGATGTCTCTGCCATGGCGAGGACTACTGCTTATACGGCTTCTATCATAGCTAGATTAGTTGCTGATGGAGATATTCAGGATGAGGGAGTAGTGACTATGGAGAAACTCGGATCAAATCACTATCTTGTTGATAAGATATTCAGTGAACTTGGGAAGCGGGGCATCAATGTAGAAGAGGAAAAACATCGATAATGAAGTTCTTGCACTAAACCTAACTTACTATCTTGAGAATCAGAGTACTCTGATATTTCTTTAATTATCTTCAGTTATTTTCGATTAGATCCATTCGTGTTTCTGTATGAAATGTAAGGCTTCTGGAATGCAGCAGTATTATTTTTTCTGATGATTTTTAGATGAAAAAGGTTTTATCCATTTTCTAGTTTCAATCCTTAAGCGAAAAATGAGAGGTTTAATATCTTGAATCTGCTGATATCAGCTTTCATTAATTTATCAAGTTCTGGTGGATCCTGATGAGTCATATTCATGTTATTGGTGCCCGAGAGCACAATCTGAAGAATGTATCGGTTAAGATCCCTAAGAAGAAAATCGTGGTTTTCACAGGCGTTTCCGGTTCCGGAAAGTCCAGTCTTGTATTTGATACACTATACGCTGAGGCCCAGAGGCAGCTTATAGAGACCTTCAGCAGCTTTGCCCGAAGGAGGTTACCAAAGATCAGCAGACCCGATGTGGATGAGATTCGGGATATTACAACCACCATTACTATAGACCAGAAGAAGCTGGGAAATAATCCGAGGAGCACTGTAGGCACAGCCACGGAGCTTTACACTTACCTTAGGCTCCTGTACAGTAGGTGTGGGGATCCGGTTACATATGATAGCAGGTACTTTGGCTTCAATAATCCTTATGGTATGTGCTCGAAGTGTAAGGGTCTAGGAAGAGAGCTTGATGTAAATGTCGATGTACTCCTAGATATGGAGAAATCCCTCAATGAAGGAGCCATCATGCACTCCCATTTTAAGAAGGAGGGGTGGTTCTTCAGGACCATAAAGAGCAGCGGACTTTTTGACCTTGATAAGCCTTTGAAAGATTGGGATACTGAGGAGTTTAATCTGCTTCTACACGCTGATAAGTTAAAGATAAAGACGGATCAGCTTATACAAGACTTCAATTTTTACGGGATAGTCCCCATTATTGAGAGGAGGATAGTTAACCATGATGAGACTCCCAGCTACCTAAGCAAAAATGGCAACCTCTTCATCAATAGGCCCTGTAGCGATTGCGGTGGCTCGAGGATAAATAAGAGAGCCCGAGATGTTAATCTGAACGGGAAAACCATACCTAGCCTCGTTGACCTTGAGCTAACAGAGTTGATGGAGTTCCTGGAGACTGTCTCGGGTCCTGTTTCCGATCCTATTGTCAACAGGATGAAGCCTATTCTCCAGAATCTTATAGATATTGGGGTGGGCTACCTCTCACTTAACAGGGGTGTGGGTACCCTGAGCGGGGGGGAGTCCCAGAGGGTTAAGATGGCCAGGCAGTTGGGCTGTGATTTGACAGACTTGACATATATCTTCGATGAGCCCAGTGTGGGCCTCCACCAGAAGGACATCTCGAAGCTGGTTGATATGCTGGTCAAGCTCAAGGAGAAAGGTAATAACATCCTCGTTGTAGAGCATGATCAATCTGTGATGGAGAACTCTGATTACATATTCGACTTAGGACCCGGTGCCGGTGTAGAGGGAGGAAACATTGAGTTTGAGGGTACGTACGCGGATTTGATGAGATCTGATACGTTGACTGGTAGGATGCTTGGAAGACAGATCAATTATGAGAGCAATAGAAGGAAGCCGAAGGGGAGGATAAAGGTAACGGGCGCCTCCATTCACAACTTGAAGAACATCTCGGTGGAGATACCCACGGGTATATTCCTCTGCGTTACGGGTGTGGCGGGGTCCGGAAAGAGCAGTCTTATACTGGATGTCTTCTCCGAGGAGAACCCCGACTGTATTGTGATAGATCAGTCAGCGGTGGGTCGATCAAGCAGGAGTAATCCTGCAACATACACGAAGGTATTTGACTACATCCGTAGGGTTTTCTCCAAGGCAACAGGGAAACCTGTTAAACTCTTCAGCTTCAACAGCGACGGCGCATGCCCAAAGTGTAAGGGAACCGGTTCTCTCAAGGTTGATATGTTCTTCCTCGACAGCGTGTCGGTTACCTGCGACGAGTGCGAGGGAAAACGGTACAAGCCTGAGGTACTTGATCTCTATTATAGGGGCTGCAGCATCAACGATGTTCTTAATATGACAGTCAGCGAGGCCATGGATTTCTTCGAAGATCGGAGGATAATGAGCAGATTAAAGGTACTTAACGATGTGGGTTTAGGTTACCTTAAGCTGGGGCAGCCGGTCAGCACCCTAAGCGGTGGTGAGGCACAGAGGATTAAGCTGGCAAGGGAACTCCATAAGAAGGGGAATATTTACATCCTTGACGAGCCTACCACTGGTCTTCATATGGCAGATATTGAGAAACTTCTCATGGTAATCAACCGGCTTGTGGATAGGGGTAACTCAGTGATTGTGATCGAGCACAATATGGATGTGATCAAGAACGCGGACTGGATAATCGATATGGGGCCCGAGGGCGGGAGCAAGGGCGGAGAGATAATCGTACAGGGAACACTTGAGACTATAATGGACAATAAGCAATCCTATACGGGTCAATACCTCAAAAGATCACTTCACCTCGTCTAGCTAAGATCATTTGAAAATTGTCCTTAAGTACTACAAAACCTCAACTTTTGAATATTTTCTTAAATAAATGAAGAATTATCTCAAGGGCCCTCCCCCCCCGGTGGGGTCGTTTGTTCGTTTGTTCATTTTGATTGGTTCTAAGTGTATTTTGATAATATAGGGGTTACTTTGTCCTAATCCATGATCAAATTCCTGTAAGAAATTTTGCATACTAGTTAGTGAGTTATTTGTTATTGGATTTTTTTTATTCAATAATCATTTATTGGTATCAGTTTATTTTCTTTTCCTTTATAAATAACTATTTCACCTGCATTATACCTTACTGTATTATTAGTTGTGAATTCATCTAACCATATATGACCTGTTTTTCCATTTTCCTCAAATACTACACCATTTGAATTATTTTTTACGTATTCATCCATTTTTTTAATATTTAGTTCAGAAAAATCATTATTAATTATATTATTATTACTCGAATAAATAACTTTATCATCAGTCTTACTCTTTCCATGTATTTTTATCCCATAGAATTGATGCCGCAAACAAGGCTTTTGTCGAATCATTCAATAGTGGAGACCTCTCTGGAGCTATGAATGTATACACCGAGGATGCTACTATTCTTCCTCCTAATGCTGGGATTATGAAGGGAAGAGATAATATTACTGCTTTCTGGCAAGGCGCTATGGATATGGGGGTGAAGAGAGCTGATGTTGAGACCCTTGAGCTCTTAGAGATGGGAGAAGATAGGGTTTGCGAGATTGGGAAGTATGAGCTAGAAATTCAACCTGAAGGTGCAGGTTCCATCACTGACAAGGGGAAATACTTGATGATCTGGAAGCGTGTTGACGGCTCATGGAAATGGGACATAGATGCATGGAGTAGTAACCTTCCAGTATCTTAATTTTTTTTCTAATTAACATCAATAAAAGCATATATTGAATAATAAACATCTAGACGATAAATAGATATTAAAAACTATTCGATTAAAAGTTAGAATATATATTACTAAAATGTCATAATTTACTTTATAATTAGGAAATATTTGTTATAATACTTGATAAGTTTGCATCCCAATTATCAAGATGAAATCTATCGGACATTTCAAGAACTGATGCAGTGATAAGATGTACTGAGTTAATATTAGGTTCAAGCAGATTTTGACTAATTTTATTGATTTCTATATTTGCATGATTATCCGTAAAGTTATGATTCCACTCGAAATCTTCCTCTGATAAGACATATTCTACATATTCTCTATCAGGATTTAATCTGACAAAAGGAGCCCACGTCCAGCCCTGATAGTTGACCAATATATGAGGATGATCAGCGGTAAATTGAACATGGTCCTGCTTTCTCCCGATAATTATCACTCCTTTAACTGTTTTTACACTATCTTCTATGCCCTCAAAGTGTCTTGACATGTCCCTGAGTTCCCAGAACTGTACTGATTCTTGGGGTCCCGCGATTCCCTGTGAGGAAAAATTAAGTAAGTCTTTCGCTTGTATGGCATTTGTTATTTCTGTACTATAATATTTAGCCCCTTCATGTTCCCATGCGGAGTATTTGTAGTCGATGACAGGGTCATATAATCCATTGTTGTCTTTATCGTGGAATAGAACACCTGATGTAATATCATATTCCAACAAGGATGTATTGATATCTGTCACTGAACCTTTCAGTGGATCAAGAACTGTACTTCCCGTGATATAAGCAGGATTAGCCTTACCTACACCGCCCAGATCTACGTTGACGTACTCGTCTCCAGCTGGGTTCTCGAAACCCACAAAATATTTGACCCCCTCCAGTTCCTCACCATAAAGGTCTAGGGTTACAACTGCAAGATTTCCTCCATTAGATGAAGCTAGTATTCCCAAGTTATCAGTATTAACAAATGGTACATGTTCAGTGATTAGGAATCCCTGCTTGTCCGATATCTTACCTAGGGCGAATTTTATCACATCTCTTAACGCTATGATGCAGTTCATCCCCCTATTATCGTATTCACCACCGCTTCTGAAAGGGGGTTCTCCAGTTCCGGGTAGGTTAAAGTAGATCTGAGTTATGCCGTATCCAGTTAATACACTCGTTTTCTTAAAGGAGCCAACTGATACCGCCTCGTCTCTACCGCCTTGTACAAATACCACAATAGGAGACCCCTCATTGTATCTGGTATTTTCTGAATCCTTTGGGTATATTATTCTAAGCATGATGCCTTCATCAATTGCAGCCTGTGAGGGGATTCTTATGTCAAGTTTGAAGTTTTCCTCATCGTAAATAACTGGTTTAATCTCTCGTGTATCCTCTTTCTGACGACGACTAATACTCGTCGCCTGTTCTATGATCTCCTGGTACATGCTGAAACAATCTATATCCACAATATTGGGAGCCTCTCCGTAATCCTGTTCCCATATCCTGGCAGCTTCTTGGTAGGTTACATATCTTATTAGACCCTGGTCCACGAGTGGTTTCAGCTCAGTAAGTATTTCCACTAGCCCGTCGTTTACGTTATGCTCGATATCTCCCAACTTTACTATCGAGTTATCTCTGACATGAATGGAAGCCGTATACATCTTGTCAGGAGGAAGCTCTCCGTTTTGTATCTTGTCGACGAGTTCTTTTATGTAGTCCCCTTCGCTCGCGAATACCTTGACTTTCATTTCCTCTCTTGGGCCGAGATTTGACTCATCGTGGGGGTATCCCTGTCCAATGTAGATGATCCCCTCCTCCTGTGGCGTGTAGAATTCTTCCTCATTTCCTGGCCTCCATACCCCTGAGGAAAAATCATCGTATCCATGACTTGCAACTGCAGGCCCCGATAATATAATAGGCTTCCATCTAAAAGATGGATACATCCTTCCATAAATGTACCCGTCCTCCTGGAGTTCAATTATGCTATGCCAGTCTAGGTGGTCTAGTATCCCTTTATACTCCGAACCATAATCGAATACACGGACACCTCCGATAACTCCTGAAGAATCAACTCCTAACTGCTCTATCATGTAAGCCAGATCAGCATAATTAGCATCAACAAGATGCCCATGAGGGTCCACACTAAAATCTAGGTCCTCTACCATATATCTGAGAATGTTCTTGCCGTTGGTCTCCTTATTATTGAAGCCGACCTCATGTTCGATCATAGCCTGTAGTACAGTGATATCGGACTGCCAATTCAAAGTAGCATTAAAATCATGAATTATATGCAATCTTTCAAGTAAATTAGCTCTGTAATCCCTATACCTGTAAGGAGTATTGACGATAGGTCCCCAAGAATCCTCATTATGGGAGTAAATAGTAACGTAAACAGGGGTTTTCTCATCTTCCACTACCTGACTATGATCCTCAAGTGAATAATAGTAAAGCAAACCTACCAATGCTATCATGAGTATAAGGGATCCAATAATGTACCTAGTTTTCAATTCTGACGATCAAATAGCATTGACTTATCAATTTAATAATAATGTCTATCATAAAATGGAATACGGATCTATTAATCTTGAGGAGTAGACCTGTTATAGAATTTTCTCTGGGCTCTAATATCTAGTTTACTTAAAAATTCTTAACCACAAAAACTAAGTATTAGTAGGTGCCTGATTGAAGCCTCTCAATGGTATTAAGGTCGTTGATTTAACACAGCATCTCGCGGGTCCTTTCTGTACAATGCTTTTAGCTGATATGGGAGCTGAGGTGATTAAGATTGAGCCGCCATGGGGTGATGCGTCCAGGACATCCCCTCAGTATCCATCAGTGGAAGGTCAAAACTCGTATTTTATGTTCGTTAATCGCAATAAGAAGAGCATCGTCCTAGATCTAAAATCAGATGAAGGTGTCAGTATACTGAAGGAACTGGTCAAAAAATCGGATGTCGTGGTGGAGAACTTCAGGCCCGGCGTAATGGATAGGCTTGGCATCGGCTACGAAGACCTAAAAATGGTTTCTCCAAAGATCATTTACGCCTCTATCTCGGGATTCGGTCAGGACGGCCCTTATGTAAATAGACCTTCCTTCGATATTATAGCTCAGGCCATGAGTGGGTGGATGTGGCTAAATAGCCGGGAACCCCGCGGGTTGAACAACCAAGCACCAATGGAGCCCTCTTGCCTTGCAGGTAGCCCAGGGGACACTGTGCCAGGGCTCTTCTGCGCCTTAAGCATACTAGCTGCCCTTCGAGGAAGAGAGCAGACTGGGGAGGGCCAGAGAATTGATATCGCCCAGACGGATGCTCTCATCACTCTCTCTGGTCTTGCCTTAACTAGGACCCTTTACATGGATAGTACCGCGGATGAGAGGGCTAAGCGTCCTTCTAAGAGGATACATGGTATCTACGAGGCGAAAGATGGCTATATCGTGATAAGGATAGTCGGAGAAAAACCACGGATATCAGTAGCCGAGACCCTTGGAATTACGCCGGAAGAGGTCCATCCTTCATCTAAGGCCCTAAGAAAGTGGTTCAAAGAAAGAACCAGGGATGAGATCACTGAATTACTTGCGGAGAAGGTCCCCTGCTCCCCAGTTCTCACGGATGAAGAGCTAATAGAGGATCCCAATGTGAAGGCTCGAGGTATGATAGTGAGGAGGCAGCATCCTCTAGGCTTCGAGTACAGAACAGTTGCAACAGGAATAAAGTTCTCGGATACGAAGGTATCAATAGACAGTCTACCACCAGGATTAGGAGATGACACTAAAGAGATACTAATGGACCTTGGTTATGATGAGAAAGAGATTCAGCGACTATTAGATGCGAAAATAGCCTATAAAAGCTGAGCCCCTTGGCAAGGAAATAAATGCCTGATACCATCAATTTTCTATCATGGAATCCACCAAAGCCCATTACACGGATATAAATAAACTTGTCAGGCGTTCATCCTTGATATTTCCGGTCAACGTGACTAGATTTATAGAAAAAGCATACACTAGGGGTGCAGACTGTATAATAATGGATCTTGAGGACTCGGTTCCTGAAGCTGAGAAAAAGGCTTCAAGGAACATGGTGAAAGAGAGTATACCAGTTGTTGGCAAGGGTGGGAGTGATATTGCTGTCCGCATAAACAGACCCATCAAAGAAGCTAGACTTGACCTGGAATCCTCAGTCTGGCCAGGCCTTACATGCATTAACCTACCAAAGGTAGAATCAGCTGAGGAGGTCATATTAAGGGCGGATATCATCTCGGAGTTAGAGCGGAGTAGGGGTATCAAGGAAGGTTCTATCCAGATCGCGGTCGCGGTTGAGACTGCACTAGGTGTGAACAAGGCTTTTGAGATAGCGAGCGCTAGTCCCCGGATAGTGACTATTGGCGTCGGTGCTGAAGACCTGACACAGGAGATGGGTATTCAGACTACCGTTGAAGGACGAGAGCTATGGTATGCACGTTCTAAGGTACTTATGGATGCGTATGCAGCTGGAATACAGCCCATGGGACTCATAGGTGTAGAGCCTTTCACCTGGGGGGAACCAGAGAAAACGTATGACGCTGCTGTAAACTCCCGAAGACTAGGGTACAAGGGGGCACAGTCTATCCATCCAGCACCAATTCCATATATAAACAAGGGATTCTCTATTCCAGCTGACGAGGTTCAGCTGATGAGAGAGATTATCCATGCCTTTGATAAAGGAGTAAAGGAGGGTACAGCTTCGGTAAACGTGGATGGGAGAATGATAGATATTGCATCTGTAGAGAGATCTAGACGTATCCTAGAACGTGCCTTCGCCATCAGTGAGATGGAAGAACGTAAAGAGAAAGCTATGAAGGACCCGGGTAGATTAGAAGAAAAATTAAGATCATCACTAGAATAAAACAGAGGATGAACTACCTAATCATATCCATTTTGATCCCTCAAAATCTGCTACTGCCAGGATCTCGCTCTGAGGCTCTACTACCCCTGATACTCTGCAAGCGTAAATTAAACCATCACATGGTGACCTGATCTTCTCGATTTCTTCCAGTGAATAGGGACTATAAATTGTTCCAAGAACCTCTCCTTTTTTTACCTCCCTCGGTTCCTTTGCGATCCCCACATCCCATGGACTCATATCCGTAACAAGGTAACCGGCTTTAGTTGATCTCACATGTGGAGCATTTCTGAAATAGAATTGCTCACTGGCTATCCGAGGCTCACAATCAATCATATTTAGGTGCTTCATAATGTTCCAAGTGCCATCGAATGCGATATCCTCGCATGCCTTCTCAAATTTTTCACCATGTCCGCCCCCACCGACCTCAGGGACTATGCATTTGATACCATGTTTTCCAGCGTAATCAGTCATGGGCATGAGGTTGCCCTTAGACAGGCTTCCAGGAGGGTCATGGAGTATCCCTAGCCTAAAAAATCGTGCCATTTCCCTTGATTCAGGGTCCAGGTTAAATAGCATCTTCTTGAGTGACATCCCCCTCATCTGGCCATGATAGTCCATTATGTGGGTGCATTTCGAAATGATCTGCTCACTGAGAACACTTGCCATCTTCATGGTTAAGCTAATGTCTGTTGATTCCATGCTGCCAAAAAGCGGTGATGAACGTTTTCCAGGGAAAACCCGGTTCATATTGGCGAAATCGACTGTCTCTTCAGGAGGGTTTGGCGTTTCCCTACTCATATTGCGGAAGGCATAGGGATTCGCGACGGGTACAGCTAGTATAGTTCCTGATAGCTCCAGGGGATCTATATCTTTAACAATTCGCTTTATGACTCTATTTTGGTAGTATTCGCTTCCGTGTATACATGCGAAAATTCCAAGAACCGGACCTGACTGAATTCCATTTACGATGTGGACCGGTATCCTTAGTGTACTTCCATCCAGCATTTCTGCTACATCTAATGATCTGTAATCCTTTTCTCCAGGGATAACCTCATGCTGATTAAAAATAAAAGACATAGATGTTATTCAAGGGAAGATAATAAAAAATATTTGACTGATGATTGAGTCAGACTATCTGTTCCAGAACCTCATATTCCCCAGGGTTCCTATACTTGAAACTTGTATGTTTAATCTCAAGTAGGAAATAGTCGGGATGATCTACAGTCTTAAAGTAATCCTTAGCCCAATTTACCGAATCATAAATTTCAGCACGTAAAATCGGGTCCTCCACTATTTTTGCCTCACCTTCTGCTCTTATGAATCCATTACTATCTTCGTTTTCTAAGGTGAGATAATACTCAATTCTAGGGTTTTCCTTTATCTGTAAAAGTTTTCCAGAGCTAGCGCCACCCCTGGCACCGGTTATTATGAAAAATCTCCCGTTCTTATGTATTAGCGTGACGGGTCTTACACGTGGCTGTACCTTGTCGGATGTTGCCAAGTAAACAATCTGTTGATCTTTGAAATAAGAATATATTCTCTTTAACATTGAATAAAGAAACAACTAGGATCATAAAAATATAGAAGTTTAATTTTGCCAAGTTTTTGATTGAAATATGTCGTGTTTTCTATTTTATGCAAGGCTCCAAGAAGATTAAGCTCTCATCGTCTGTTGTTATCTCACTCATTATGCCCACTGGTAGGGTTGCAATGGGGTTTGTATGCCCAATATCCATTTCAGTGATAATAGGATAATCTGCTTCCTCAATGATATCTCCTATAAGTGATTCAATTGATAAGTCGCCCCTTATTCCGGTGACCTCTGGAATCCTGCCTATTAGTAGTCCGTTAATCTCATCGAGAGCCCCTATCTGTTCAAGCTGTCTAAATAGCCTTCTTACGTTCTTAGGGTTGCCTCCCTCGTCCTCCTCTATAAAGAGGATTTTTCCCTCCAGTTCAGGCCAGTATCCGGTTCCAGCTAAGGCTAGAAGTGTACCTAGATGCCCACCAATTAGTCTCCCCCTCGATCTTCCATTGTTTATAATGCGCCAACCAGGATTGGGTGATTTTTTCACTTCCTTATCTGGATGCTTGTAATAATAGGGGTCATCTACATAACTAGGTGAAGCCTTAAGCTGATATGTTTCAGTTGGTCTCATTAGAATATCTTTGAATACCCTTACCTCCCAGGGCATAAGAAACTCATGGGTGAAAGTAATGAAGGCTGGGCCCTGGAAGTTGACCAAGCCAGCTTTCTCATATAGTACTGTGTTCATGACTGTTATGTCGCTGTAACCAATGAAGACCTTAGGATTTGCCCTAATGAGACCCCAGTCAAGATGATCCAGCAGATCATTACTATTCCAGCCACCCCAGAAGCACATTATCCCATCAACCTCATCATTTTTGAAAGAATCGTGTAACACCTTTGCTCTTTCACTTGGTGGCCCAGAGGTGCCTTTGTAGCTTCCCTTGCAGCTAGGATGGATCTCGGCGTTGAAGCCCATCTTCTCTATATTCTTTAACCCTATTTGGATTAAGCCCCGTGAGACGCCTTCAATGTTACTGGATGGAGCAACAACAAGTAGATTATCACCCTCTCTGAGCCTTTCAGGCAGCACAAGTTCCATGAGCTAGAATGGATTTCCGGTGAATAAAGCATTCGAAAAGTTCAGAGGAAAAATAGCTAACCTGGTCTATATGAGCCTCGCATAGTCTAAACTGTATACGACTACGTCTAAGTTAATAACCTGGGAGTGAAAATTAGCTATTTTTTAGAATTTGTTTTGTCCTTTTACTGAGCTTTAACCGGCATCCACCATGACCGTATTCTCTTTTCAGGATGCCTGCTTTAACGAAGGATTTTCTTCTTCTATCCTTGAAGATCTCCGTTGCCTTTCCTCCTTCATTTAATTCTATTAGCTCTTTTCTATAGAAGTTAACTGTATTCCTGAAGCTGATCTCTTCCAGTGTTTCCCCGTTTATCCGAGACACTGTATATCATAATTTGAAGTGATGGCGTCTTTTAAATGTTGGAGATGCAGCTCGCTTTCGATTATAAGTATTTATAGAGCGCTCTAAGACGGGGATATTGATATTCACAGGTGAGGTATTGGTCAAGTTTAATTTAGAACATAAAACTGTTCTTGATGAATTTTTTAAAGAGATTCCTGAGGTGAAATCTGGGAAGATGTTTGGTTATCCTGCTTATTATGTTGGAGGAAAACTGTTTGTCTGTATTTATGAGGATGGCTTAGGTCTTAAGGTGCCAGAATCTATGGCTGAGGAGCTACGTAACAGGGATTATATTGACTATTTTCAGCCACTTGGGAGAAATAAAATGAGGGAATGGATCCAGATAAACAGGAAAAAATCAGAAGACTATCTGAAGGATGAAGAGATTCTGATGGCTTCCTTGAAGTATGTTGCATCATTAGCTGAAATTACCTTGTAAGAGTCACAAAGTTACAAAGTCTAGCATGCTTATTTCGAATGATCTAGAGACATATAGAGTAATTGATGCATGTGATTCAGGAGAATAGTAAATTGATTAATTAACTTTTAGATGCAGATCCTGCTTCATTTTCTTAATAAGGCAAATATAACAGCTTCATATTGCAACGCAATAAGTGAGGGAAATTAAATAGGTAGAACTTGTCAACCAATGTATCTTTGTATGTTAGGTAACCTTCAAGAGAACTCCTCATTACCTCATTTCTTCGAGGTAACCGTCTAGGTCCGCATCTATGAATCTAAAAAAGTGCTCAACATCGTTTCCACTTAAATTGTTAATTATATCAATGTATAGCCTGTTCTTAGACTTGTTTAACCGGACATAAGATATTAGGGTAAAAGAGAGAACTGTTGTAACCGCTGAAAAGCTACTAACTCTAAAAAGTAATAACCCAGCAACGGCTAATCCTAGAACGGTTAACGAGGCATAGATTAGATGAGCCTCTCTTACCTTGCTATGATAAAATATTACAGCATTATCCACGGTCAAGTCGTTATGTTTATTCCCTATCTTAATCACCGTACTCATTGCTGAGTAAATACTTTATTTACAACAATGGTGGTGCTGGGTTTAAGAGTTTTGCGGGTGCGACTTTTAGCCTATTTTTCGTTATCTATTTAGCGATTTTCAATAATTTAAGCCATGTTTCTCTGACTTTTTAG
>WJIV01000008.1 GCA_014730055.1 Candidatus Bathyarchaeota archaeon | reverse complement strand
GAATTACCCAGTACAACTATCTCACATAGATCCAGTTCTACTCCAGCTGAAGTCGATGCGACCTCACTGTAAAGACTCCGATCCACATAGATGCTCTCATCACTGATATCTTCCTCATTTACCTCGCCAAGTGTCAAAGCGACCCCAAGAGCTGATGCGGCTCTGCTGTATCCCATTGATTTCAACGTGTCATCGGTTGCCACTGTCTCACCTCTATCACGAGCGTCTTTAATTTTTGAAGATGTCAAGAGAGGGCATTTAATCTGGACGAAGTGGACATCCTTAGAATCTTTTATACCCGCTTCATTCATGGCTTCCGTGACCCTTTCAGCTACTTCCTTCACCATGGGCATTCTTCCGATCTCCTCGGGCTTGAACTCCCTGGTATGACTTATTCCAATTGCAAGCCTCTTTTCCTTTTTTGATGAGCCTTCTGTCTCCCTCTTAACGAAGACGCTAAAGTGTGGGGATATTACGCCCTCTGTCCCACCGGACATTACCAGGCTGACTCTCTTGCCAACCTCCTCCAAGCTTATGTTCATCTTCTTTGAGAGAAGGATTTTGCAGGCAAGATCTGCCTGCCCCCTGCTAAAGTCATTTACTAAGCCATTTCCTTCAGTCTTTGCTATAATTGCGACAATATCTTCTGGCGAAACTTCACCCTTATCTATTAATTCCTCTATGCCCGAGACATCTCCGGGCCCTTCCATTCCAATTTTATATACGTGAGAATCTATCATTTTTCTATCTCCTAAAGATCCAAGTCCTCTGAAAGCTGTTGTAAAGCTTGCTTGAAGCAGTCCATTGGAGCTCTAACTATTCCAGCGCCGATTTGGCCAACTCCGGGCTCTTTATGTGCTATTCCAGTGTTTATAATTGGAGCTATACCCTTTCTCAGTACCTTTCTAAGGTCAATACCTGTAGGTACCCCCTGGAAGTCCAGTAATGGGATCGTGAAATTAGGGTCCTTTCCCTGACTTACTTCGTACATCTCTTTGGTGTAATTAACTGCCTCACTTGGGGTTCCTCCAACGAATTGTACTATGGAGGGACTGGCAGCCATGGCGAAGCCTCCCACACCTCTTGTTTCTGATATACTGCTATCGCCCATATCCCTTGCCGCGTCTTCCTTGCTGTATCCCGAGAAATAGAGGCCATCAACGACTGGTGCCTCTGTAACATACCATTTGTCGCCGGTTGCACTTACACGTATACCGAAGTCGGTGCCATTCCTAGTCATCGTTGTAAGAAGAGTGCAATACTCGATTTCTAAAATTGAGTCCATAGTTGCCTTGCTGTTTGCCATACTAAAGTTTAGGTAAAAGTGCTCGTTATCGGACATGAATTCATAGACTTTTGTTAATATCTCCCTGTCTATCCCGGAATCTAGCATTCCCTGAGTTATTAGTCTCTGGAGGAGCGCCGAGGATGCAACGTTCCTATTATGAACCTCATCGTTCATGTGTAGTGCCTTTGATGTAATAGTATTGAGATCTATTTCTCCCAATTCTTCCATGGCTGTACTTAAGGCTGGATATAGTGTCTCCTCCATCCAGTTAAGCCGATCAATTACCTCCTCATCATAAGCTCCAAATCTCAGTACCTTACCAAGCCCCTCATTAAGGTTACAATAAGCCTTGTTTCCATGTTCTTTGTTCTCTACGATCATAACTGGCATCGAGGGACTAATTACCCCCGCCATAGGCCCAACACAGTTGTGTTCATGACAAGGACTTAATTTTATTTCTCCTTTTTCTCCTAGCTCTGATGCCTCATCCGGGTCTTTAGCGAGGCCCTCATACACTAAGGCTCCCATTACTGCTCCACGTTGTGGACCTGAAATCCTTTCCCAGTTTACTGGTGGACCTGCATGAAGTATAGTCTCATCGTCCATTTCTGGTACAATGTTTTTTGCTATGTCAAAGCCTACAAGTGTTGGTTTAGCTTCGAATATCTTGTTAACTGCTTTCTCATTAGCTTCATCAATAAGTTCCTTAGCTTTCAATTCGATTAAATAAATTGTAGAATGTTTTTTATACATTAGCTGTTATAAACCAATTTAGGAAATAATTACTGTTAAATATATGTGAACACGGCTTACCTATTTAAACAATCTTTCATATTCAAATTTTGATTGAAATGGAAGGAGCAATAACATTAGTACCTCTTGCAGTTATTCTGTTACTTGTATTACCACCATTAAGGTTACACATGATGATAGCGGGGCTTGTCGGCGGTATAGTCGCTATGATAATTGGCGGCTACGGTGTTGGTCAAGTTACTGGATTTTATCTAAGTGGTTTAACTCAGATTATGAGTATCACTGCCGTTATGGTATTAGCAGCTACTGCGAAACTACTATCTGAGATGGGTGCAATAGAAGCAATAGTTAACTTTAGTACACGAATTTTCAAAGGAAGACTCTATCTAGCTGCTGGTCTCTTTGTTTTGATACAAGCTGGAGCTGTATATGCTGCGGGACTCGGTGCTGGTAACACCATTGTAACCGCACCAATGGTTAACTCCATAATGGGGTTCGTTCCAGAAGTTGTGGCTGCGATGAGCATCGT
>WJIV01000047.1 GCA_014730055.1 Candidatus Bathyarchaeota archaeon | reverse complement strand
TTCTAGTAGTCTCCAAGATACCATGACTATTATCCAAGGATTAAGAATGCAGGAGATGTCTGAGTATGACCTCGTCAAAAGAATACAGCGAAGTATAGATATCAGCGAGGAGGAGGCAGCCGCTTGTATTGTTCATCTAAAAGATGTAGGAAGCATAATCCAACCTAGAGCAGGGGTACTGAGAATATTATAGTTTTTTTAAGAATATACTTGTTATTCTCTAATCTACTGTTTAAAAAAAAATAAAAGAAATTTTTGTTTACTTCAGAACACAGATGGCTTTGGGCTGTAATAGTCTTAGAGCTATTGATTCACTCATTGACAACTCGTAGTCAGTACCTACTGGTCCAATGAAACCTGTCATAAGATCCTGTCCAAGTGCTATACTGGCATATTGTGGTCCATCATTAACTACGACCCCACCTTTTTCGATTCCGGGGGCCTTAACCAGCCTTGCAACTATCTTACTCACATGATCGAGTTCAGTCATTTGCCCTCGCTCATACCTCCTGTATAGTAGGTTGTAGTTCTTTGGTGCAAGTGCTAGGTTATACGGGCCGTGGAAGCCTGCCTCATCAAGTGTAGTAACGGCGTTAATTATATCACTTGCAGCCATTCCGACATCGTCCCAATCGTTCAGATCGACGCTGTGGATGCCTTCAGCATCCAACAGTCCTTCTGTTCCCAGATCCTCTGAGCCGTTAAATATCAGGTCATCTTCCATCCTTGCTGCCTCCAATGCAACTGTTGCAACATTACTCAGATCCATAGGTAGGCCATTTGCTTCATAGGCTGCAATATCAGTAACTGGTAGGGTGAAGACCCTGTGTATCTTTGCTAAGCGGAGACCTTCGCTAACTCTAAATTCCCCGACTTCTCTCTCCTTTCCGGGTAGGCTTTTTTGACCTAAGCCGTAAGGTCCCATGACATTCAGAATTTTCCTCGCAGATAGCTGTGTCTTAGCTGCGTTTATAGCTGTCTTATCTAGTAATTCCCAAACATCATCGCCCCAGGGGGCGTCTTCTCTGTGTAAATATTTTGACATATCAATCCTCCTCCTTCATATCTCCAATTGTCGGGATGTCCTTTTCCTCGGGTTCCTCAACTTCTCCTTTAGCCATCTCATTTACCTCTTCGGCACCTTCGGCCATGAATCGAGACTCATCTGGTAGCAGTATTTCCAGCAGCCTCTGGAACTCTCCTTTATGCACCTTCTCCTCGTCGGCGATGTCCTGAAGGACCTCCTTAGCTAAGGGATTGGTGGTTGCGTCAGCTAGTGCCTCGTAGAGATGTATGGCTTCTTCCTCTGCGGAGAGGCTCAGTCTGAGAGCCCTCGCAAGTTCTCTGTCTGATAATTTTCTTTCAGGTATGACCCCCTTGAAGGGGTCTACGAATTCTGGCATTTTATCCTCAGAGTAAATTTTTCAGGGCTATTAATAATGCTTTCACATTTAGAATATAGAAGGTTAAAAAATAATAAAACTAGATTCTCCTACAATTATAAAAGGGTAATTTTATTTTATTCAATATCATACTCTTTTTCCAATTCTGAAATTATTTCAGTAAACATATCCTCAAGCTCAGAATCATCGAATAGAGTAAATTCTTCTAAGATCTCTTCTCTTTCATCATCATTAAAGTACTTCATGGCTCTCTCAAAGAACCTCTTCTCCTCCCTCTCCATGTGATCCGGGTAAAATAGAACCAGATCATACAGCTTTGACTTCACATACTGAGTAGCATTAGATTCACCGGGAGTCCATTCCTCCACCGCCTTCGACAGGTTATCTACCTTGATACCAGCTGAGACATGCTCCAGTATCAGATCGTCTATAATCACCTTATCCTGAACGTCGATCCTCTTGTCCTCCAGACGATCGAACAAGACCTGCTCCTCTTTCCCATGATGGATCTTATGAGTATAATCCTCGAAAAAATCAACAACAGTCCTGAACAACTCCTGCTTAATCTTACTCCTCATATCCATGGTCTTAACCTCCTCCTCCAAGACGTTAATCCAACGGCTAATCAAAATATGCTCGTCAACCAAATCCTTAATCGGGTCCGACATTTCCTTCAAAGACATAAGACATTTTATCAAATTTATAGCTGTGCTGAATATTTTTAATACGTATTAGATAATATATTTGTTTTATTCATGAACGGATAACTCTTCAAGATATTAAATAATCTAATCTAAGGCTCATGATGATGCAGATAAAGCTCTTCAATTTTTTAAGGGAAGATAAATGAAATATAATTTTGTTTTTATTTAATCTAAAGTTTTTTACAGGGCAATATCATCGTTTTGCAATGTTAATATTCTTTGAAAAGAATTAGAATATGGCTATTGTCTTGGTGAATTCTGATTTTAGAGACGGGATAAAAGATATTCTCCCTCTAGTCCCTCCTGTCGCGGTTATTGCTCTAGTTACGGGGGTTGAGTCAGCAAAAATCGGTTTTAACCCTTTACAATCATCAATTATTTCCGCACTGGTATATTCACCATCGGTTCTGTTAACAGCTTTTAAGCTCTTAGAGTTGGAAACCCCTACCACGATCCTGCTTATTACCTCCCTCTTCGTAGGAGTTAGGTTCCTTATACTCAGCGTCTCAATATCCCCGTATCTTAAGAAAATGAAAACTTACTGGCGATGGATACTGGCATACTTCCTATGGACCCCGGTTTTTGCTCTAAGTATAGCACGTTACGATTCGAAAAAGGATACAAACAGGAAAGAGTATTATCTAGGCACAGCTATCCCGATTTGGATCACTACTGAGCTTTCAATCATATTTGGATCAGCCTTCGGAGCAAGATTGCCCGAGTATCTTCAATTAGATTTTGTGGTACCATTAGCCTTCATCGCCCTCGTTAGGAGGCTGGTAAAAGACCGGCCCTCAAAGCTAGTCGTATTGACCGCTGGGATCATTTCAGTGCTTGGATATAGCCTACCTCTAAGAATGGGACTAATTGTGGCAGTTTTCGGAAGCATGATCGTAGGTGTAGCAGTAAAATGGGAGGAGGAAAAAGTTGTCACATCTTAATGTCAATAGCTGGTATATATG
>WJIV01000046.1 GCA_014730055.1 Candidatus Bathyarchaeota archaeon | reverse complement strand
AGACAGAGACGGTCTACGAGATGCCGCCAGGCTGTAGATGCGGGGATGTATTAAGAGCAATAATTTATCCATGGGACTGCCCCCTATTCAATACGACATGTAACCCTGATAGCCCAGTCGGACCCTGTATGGTAAGCCACGAAGGAAGCTGCTACATAGCAGCAAGATACGGAGTTGATGAACTATAATCAGAGCCCACATCTATATATCCGGGAGAGTCCAAGGGGTAGGATTCAGAGCCAGCACCAGAAGAAAGGCAAACCAGCTTAACGTAAAGGGATGGGTAAGGAACCTGAGAGATGGACGGGTCGAGGTCTTAGCAGAAGGAAAGGAGGAAGACATCGACAACCTCATCAACTGGTGCCACCATGGTCCAACAATGGCGAATGTGAGAGATTTAAAGGTTGAAAAAACCGAGCCCACAGGAGAATTCAGTGGCTTCACCACAAAAAGAGGAACACATTAGCACAATTACTCCTGTAAAAAACATGGCGGTATAGATGTGAAGAAAAAGAAATGTAATAGATTATACAAAAAGGAACTGCAGAACCAACCCGAATACTACCCGAAATGCATCCCTACAATAATTTAAAGTAGCAGAAATGAGCTTCAAGACATCGAAAACAGTCAAATAATAAATTAAAATGTCACAGCGAGATACGCATTATCGCAAAACTTTATTGCAAGTTCAATCAAGATCACCTAGATAAGCATTTAAGTGCACACTACTAGATAGTAGAAATAAACTCCACTAACTATAAAAATAAATTGACAAAAGTGAGTTAAATGAAAGGCATGCTCGACCGATTGTCCGGAAAAGAAGAGGAAGACCAGAAGAGCCTGACAAGGTACATCAAGGCTATACCCCTCAGATCTTACGAGGACGTAGACCTCATTAAGGCCGAGGTAAGAGCAGGAAACGTAGTTATCTGCAATGTCTCCCCCTTAGCAAAGACCAATATAGATGACGTAAAGAGGGGAATCAACGAGTTAAACGACTACGTACAGGAATATAATGGTGATATAGCTAGGCTTGGAGAAGAAAGAGTAATTATTACACCAAAAAACATCCGAATCTGGAGAAACAAGACCTAGGTAAGGGCGAAGGTATCTAGCAGCCTAGGCGCGTAACCCCTTGTACCCCTTCTACGGGATATAGACCTAGATAGATGCTCACATTTTGATTCTTCACCGTGAACCACAAACACCTTACGAGGTTGAGGTCGTAGGCGCTTCACATAGTTAGTCAACTGCCGCCTATCGCTGTGGCCGCTGAACCCAGGGATCGTATGGGTGCTTAAAGCGATGTTGATAACTTCCATCTTGCCCTCTTGGCTGTAAAGCTGTGCGCTACCCATTCCAGACTGGACACGCTGGCCCATAGTCCCCGCCACCTGGTAGCTGACGAACATTATACCGTTATTTTCATCAGGTGCAAGGCGTTTAAAGTACTCCAGCACAGGTCCTCCCTCCATCATACCCGCAGTGGCAATAATGATACAGGGACCTCCTTCAGTGATCTCATCACGGCTGTCCTGCTGCTTTACTACAGTGAAATAATCGCTCTCAAAGGGATTGAACCCTTGCTGTAAGATCTGATCCCTGATATCATGGCTTAAGTAGCCGGGGTATGCTGTGTGGATTCCTGTGGCCTCGCTTATCATACCTTCTATGTAGACAGGGACCTCGAGCAGGTCTCCCTGGTTCATATACTGATTAATTACCATAAGGATCTCCTGTGCGCGGCCAACAGCCGGGACGGGAATCAGTACCTTTCCTTTTTTCAATATTTTATTCGCAGAGTCAACGAACATTGACTCAGTCTCATCCCTGCTGGGGGTTATATTATCAGGTGCACCATAAGTTGACTCCATTATCAGGGTCTCTACCCTGGGGAAATAAGTTGATGCTGGCTGTAGGAGTGCAGTTGGACCGTACTTGAAGTCTCCTGTGTACACTATATTATGCAGCCCTTTTCCCACGTGTAGATGGACTATACTTGAACCTAATATGTGCCCAGCGTTGTGAAGAGTCAGCCTGATATCCGGGCTTACGTCTGTAACCTCCCCATAGCTCAACGGTATTGTATGTAATATTACCTCGAAAATATCTTCAGGACTGTAGGGTGGAGCCCTTCCTTCTTTCCGCGTTACGTCAATATAGTCGCTTTGAAGTAGGGTCATTACGCTGGCGGTAGGTTCGCTGCAGTAAACTGGTCCTTCATATCCATATTTGTATAGATAAGGCAGGAACCCACAGTGATCGAGGTGAGCGTGAGTGATTACTACTCCATCGAGCCTATTTATGTCAAATTCTTCTACATCTAGCCGAGGATAGGCATTGATAGGGTTAGCGGTACCGGGGTTTATACCACAATCGAGGAGTATCTGGCTCTCCCTTGTCTTCACAAGGATCGCCGACCGCCCGACCTCTCGGGTGCTACCAAGGAAGGTAACACGAACATCACCAGCCTGCTGGTAACTAGGTCTAAATATTGCTTCTCCCGTCTCCCTGAGGACCCTCTCTCTTTCCTTGCTCCTACTGTATAGAAATCCACGGATCTGTTTGATAGTCATCGAGGGTATGGGGGGGGATCGCACAAAGTTAGGGCTCCAGTGTGTACGCTTGACTATCTCTAGAACGTTTTCACCGTTCTTACCAATGGCCACACCAGGTTTTTCCACCTCTAGGACCACCTCTCCGAGAGCAGGATCAAAGTAGGCCTGTACCAACCCTGCCTCGTCCAATATGTCCTTAATTATTGCCTCAGACTGAAGCTCTGGAGCACGAACACCCGGATCGCTACGTATAACTATCCGTTTCTTGATTATTCCAGCGATCTCTCCGACAATGTAACTTTTCTCTTGCAGGATCTCCGGTTTCTGGCAGTAAACTGCGAGCCTTGGTCCCTCGAACTCTACCCTTGTAATACCCACCTCTGGAGGTATTTTCTCTAGTATTGTTTGCCTTATTTCCTGATAGCTTAGTCCTTGTGCATTATCCATCTAATATCTACTCATTTCTCAAGAATGGCCTTTTTCTCTTCCTCTGATAGGGCACTAAACCCTTCTTTATCTATGATCGCGACATCAAAGCTGTCGCCGCTGGCAGTATCCCTCTTCATTGCGGCGTCAATTGCCTTTACGACTGTGGGGAGCATCTCTTCAATTGTCTTATTCTCCTCGTACTGAGCCTCCAGCACACCATAAGCGAAAGGTGAGCCGGAGCCTGTAGAAACCACATTCTCCTCTATTAGACTTCCATAAGGATCCAGATTGAATACATGGGGGCCTGTCTCATCGAACCCGCCCACCAACGCCTGTAAGGGTAGGGGGGCTCCAACTTCTCTGTTTGATAATAATAGGTTTGAGACGAGCCTGGCGGCAGATCCAACCGGTATTGGCCTGTTCTTCTCCAACTCATAGAGGGAAGCATTAACCTTCAGGATCTCGACGATTCTCTGAGCAACAGCGACACCGCCTGCAATGGTCATCGCCAGGTTGTCAGTTATCTGGTAGATCTTTTTGGCCCGCTTACTCGCGACGAAGTTTCCCATTGTTGCCCTGGTATCCGTACCCAGGATAACCCCGTCACTACATACTAGTCCGACCGTTGTTGTGCCTTTCAGTATTCCTGTTTCACTTGACATTAGATACATTCTCCTATACAAATAGTCTAGAGATAGGTTCCTTAGAAGGAAGTCCAAGTACCTTAAAAATATGACTTCATTAAAAACCTTCCTGAATTAGCAAGAAATATCTATATGTTTCTTAATAATGAGGCTGACATATATAGGGCAAGAGCGCATTTGAAGGAGAAACTACCAGAAAACGAGGTCCACCGCATAGATCTACCCAGAATTGTACTGGTGGGTGAATCCATATTGGATAGAACCAGTGATATATGCAATGAGGTAGGTGCTGAGAAAGCTCTCATAGTTACTGGGAAGACCACGTACAAGGTGGCAGGAAAAGATACAGCCAGGAATCTTACGGATAATGAGATACAGGCAGAGTGTACCTTCGTAAAAGATGCCACTCTATATACTGTGGGCGAGGTTATCCACGAGATACAGGAAATAGGGGCAGATATAGTCCTAGGTGTTGGTGGAGGAAGAAATATCGATATAGCAAAAGCTTCCTCGGCAAGGGCTGGAATAAAATTCATCAGCATACCCACTGTCGCCAGCCACGACGGAATAGCGAGCAGCCTCGCATCAATAAAAGGTCTAGGGAGGCCGTACACAGTCGAAGCGTCTCCGCCAGTCGCAGTAATTATGGACAGCAAGATTATTGAGAACTCTCCCTTCAGGTACACAGCATCCGGGTGTGGCGATATGATATGCAAAGCTACTGAGGTTAGGGACTGGAGACTAGCACATGAGGAAAATAACGAGTATTATGGGGCATATGCAGCTAGTTTAAGCCTGATGAGCTCAGAGCATGTGATGAAGCGGGCAAAGCTAATCAAAGAGAAGAAACAGGAAGGCATCAGAACACTACTGGAGGCTCTTGTCAGCTGTGGCGTGGCCATGAGCATCGCCGGAAGCAGCAGACCTACTAGTGGTTCTGCTCATCTTTTCAGCCACGCCCTGGATAAAATAAACGAGACCCCTGCTCTACACGGTGAACAATGTGGGGTGGGCGGTATTATGATGGCCAAGCTGCATGGGCTTAACTGGGAAGAGATGAGAGAAAAACTACAGATTATTGGCGCTCCGACCACTGCCAGTGAGCTAGGTATTGATGAAAAGAAGGTAATAGACGCTCTAATGATAGCGCAATCCATCCGGCCCGAGAGGTACACCATATTAAACAAGATCAATATGACTGAGGAAAGAGCGCGTGAACTTGCGAGATCAACCGGTGTGATATAACAAGATTAATTTACTAGTAGTAAATGTCTTAAACTAATCTTTATATTAATCACTTCCCTCAAGGGATTGATAATTTAGGTGATAATCTAATTGAGCAGCGTCCAGTTAAAAGTAGCAGAGGCGAAACAGCAGCGAGATGTAGGTAGAAGCATAGCCAGAATGGACTCAGATACCATGAAACAGCTGGGCGTAACGGTGGGAGATGTTGTTCAGATAGAAGGAAAAAAGGCGACTGCAGCTAAGGCATGGCCTGCCTATCCTGAGGACCAGGGTATGGGACTCATAAGGATAGATGGATTCATCAGGAAGAACAGCAGCGTTTCAATAAACGAGTTTGTATCAGTTAAAAAAGTCGAGGCAGAGTATGCAACATCGGTTAAACTCGCTCCAGTGGACATCAGGATAAGCGTTGACAACGATTTCATCAGATTCGTAAAAGACAGGCTAATCGACAGACCTGCAACCAGAGGAGACACCTTGCTTATAATGATGCTTGGCCACAGCGTACCATTTATGGTCGTAAATACAAGACCTAACGGCATCGTTAAGATAGCACCAACAACGGAGATAACCATACTCAGCGAGCCCGTACCAGAGCTTGAAATGCCCAGCCGAACAACATATGAGGATATCGGTGGCCTAGACGAGGAGATAAAAAGAATAAGAGAAATGGTGGAGTTACCACTACGCCACCCTGAGATATTCCAGAGACTAGGAATTGACCCTCCAAAAGGAGTCTTATTACATGGACCCCCAGGATGTGGAAAGACATTACTTGCAAGAGCAGTCGCTAACGAGTCCGAGGCAAACTTCTACGCAATAAACGGACCAGAAATCATGAGCAAATTCTATGGTGAATCAGAGGCAAGAATGCGCAAGATGTTTGAGGACGCGGAGAAGAATGCACCCAGCATTCTTTTCATCGACGAGATTGACGCTATAGCCCCTAAGAGGAGCGAAGTAACGGGAGAAGTAGAGAGAAGGGTAGTTGCGCAACTCCTAGCATCAATGGACGGGCTCAAAGGAAGAGGTCACATAATCGTCATAGGAGCCACCAACAGGCCAGATGCAGTTGATGAGGCGCTCAGAAGGCCTGGACGTTTTGATAGAGAAATTGAGATCGGTATCCCAGGTAGGGAGGGAAGGATTGAGATTCTACAAATCCATACAAGAGGAATGCCTCTATCAGACGATGTAAAGCTAACACACTTCGCGGAGATCACTCATGGTTATACAGGAGCTGATCTAGAGGCTCTTAGCAGAGAATCCGCAATGAAAGCCCTCCGAAGATATCTCCCACAGATAGATCTTGAGGAGAAGAGAATACCTCACGATGTCCTTGAGCAAATGGTTGTTAACAATCAGGACATCCAAGATGCATTCAGAGAGATTACTCCAACAGCCATGAGAGAGGTCTTCATAGAGTCACCCAACGTTGGATGGGAGCAAGTGGGAGGACTTTCCCAGGTTAAGCAGAGTTTAATGGAGGCAGTGGAGTGGCCTTTAAAGGCTTCTGAAAGATTCACCCGACTCGGTATAGATCCCCCAAAAGGCATTTTACTACATGGCCCCCCAGGATGTGGAAAGACACTACTAGCAAGAGCAGTCGCAACTGAGTCGGAGGCAAATTTCATAAGCGTACGTGGACCGGAGATTTTCAGCAAATGGGTTGGAGAGTCGGAGAAGGCTATAAGAGAGATATTCAGAAAGGCCAGAATGGCCGCCCCCAGCATAATATTCTTCGATGAATTCGACTCCCTT
>WJIV01000045.1 GCA_014730055.1 Candidatus Bathyarchaeota archaeon | reverse complement strand
TTGGATTTCTCGCAGAGACTTGCAATTAATAGAGGATTCCGAGTCTGGGCCTCGACCGAAAACGGGGTGTTCCTCTGTCAGCTAGCAGGATACTTTGAGGGAAAAGGACTGCCAGTAATCATTCCATGGATTATTGTTATGCTTAATGTTGTTATTACGATGCTTAACAGCTACTATGAGCGTAGTAAGGAGGTTATGATATACTCTAGTATAGGAATGAATCCGAGACAGATATCCACGATATTTCTTGGTGAGGCTGGAGTAGTCGGATTGGTAGGCGGGTCCTTAGGGTATATCCTTGGTTTGGGTGCCTACAAGTTCATCTATTTAGTGACTCCGAGCCTACAGGTTGAGCAGAAGGTTTCTGCTGCTTGGAGCCTAGCCGCAATAGGACTCAGCCTGACCGCCGTCTTAGTGGGTGGCGTTGTAGCTCTTCTCAACAGCACAAATATTACTCCAAGTCTCATACGACGTTGGAGGGCAAACAAGGCTGAGAGAAGAACCGATTCTTTTGTTATTGAGCTCCCAGTAGAGGTTTTCGAAGAAGAGTTAGACAAGTACATTTCCTTCCTTGAGGAGGAACTTTACAAATCAAGTAAAGGGTTTAACTTCTCAACAAAAATGATTAAGAAAAAGGAAGAAAATGGTGGATGGATTTTTGAGTTCGTCTATAGTAACACAGGTACCAGTATAAGCACTGTCTATACGAAGAACAGGCTTATTATAGAGAAAAATGATGGTGGCCAATATTTAACCAGACTGGAGTGTGTTGGCGATGAGAACGGGGCTCAGGCTGCTGGTAGTTTGATGAGGAAAATTGGTCTAGGCTGGAGCTTATCCCGTTCAGATAGATCAAAAACCTCTATAATTCAGGATGGTGGTGATCTGTGATATGAGATCTATTCCCCCAGAACACAAGGTTGTTTTTACCTTGATGGATGCAATACGCCTTGGGATAGGTTACATAAGAAGGAGGATACAGCGTACAGCAATTAACATAGCAAGTGTAGCTCTCGCTATTAGTTTCTTCACATCCCTCGTAATAACTGATCTCTTCTACCAGACCTTCTCAAGGATTGGGGGAACCAGTCTGCAGGTGGATGTCTACCAGTTCTGGCTTGTCGTAGTTGCTTTGATAGTCTCAATAGTGGGAATTACGAACGCTATGCTCATTTCGGTCTATGAGAGATATCAGGAAATTGGCACAATGAAGTGTATAGGTGCATTGGACAAGCATATTTTAATGCTATTCCTCGTTGAGTCAGCCATACAAGGAGTCTCAGGTGGTGTATTAGGCTATATACTGGGTGTCCTGACAGCTCTGGTATCAGCCGGGTTCACAACTGGATTCGACATTATCCTCAAGACACCTGCAAGTCAGCTTTTAGCATATTTTGTTGGGACTACATTATTATCCATATTCCTCAGTGTAGGAGCTTCTCTGTACCCTGCTTGGAGAGCTTCGAGACTAAACCCAGTGGAGGCTTTAAGATATGAGCTATGATACAGTAATTGAGCTAAGGAACTTAAACAGACACTATAAGATGGGCACAGAGATAGTAAAAGCCCTTGATGGAGTAGACTTGAACATCGGAAGAGGAGAATACCTATCAATAGTCGGACCAAGTGGGAGTGGAAAGACCACTCTATTCAATCTGATTGGGGGATTAGACAAACCTACCCAAGGAAGTGTATTCATTGACGGAGTTGACATAAGCCAGCTTGATGCATACGAGCTTGCTTGGTTGAGATGCCGAAAAATCGGGTATATATTCCAGAGCTTTAACCTAATCCAAGTACTTACTGCTCTAGAAAATGTTGCATTGCCAACCGTCTTCGCCGGAATGCCAAGAGAAGATGGCTTGAAAAAAGCTCAAAGTTTACTGGAATCCGTAGGTCTTGGAGATAGGGTTGAGCATAGACCTGGAGAGCTATCCGCTGGGCAACAGCAAAGAGTTGCCATCGCTAGGGCATTAGCCAATGATCCATCAATAATTTTAGCAGATGAGCCTACGGGAAACCTTGACTTGAACACGGGAATGGAGATAATAGATCTGCTCCACGGCTTGAACAGGACGAGAGGTCTAACTTTAGTTGCTGCTACTCACGATCTTAAGATGATCAAGGCTAGCGATCGGATTGTCTGGATGAGGGATGGCTTGATTGAGAAGATTGAGCGTGGTTAATTTTTTCTTCCGTGCTGAAGTCCATAGTGATCTGTCGTATCAGAGAACCAGCAACGTGAACCCATTCAGGGTCTCCCAAGCTCTCTAAACGGGCACCGTACTCATTTTCACCAAATGGTTCAACAAAAAGCTCATTTATTGTGTAAAAGTTGCCAGTAGAGGCTTGTAGGGACTTGTAGATGAATGAGATCTTCTTTCCTTCTTCGATATCCTCTCTTCTTATAGAGCTGGTAATGTGAACAGGGTGATTTTCGAGTCTCTTCAATCTTTTGTTAACATAATCAAGATATGGCTTTACCTCAGATTTCTCCATTTTTATGGGAACGGTTATTCTCCAGGGTTCTTGGAAGCCCCCTGTTCCCCTATCTATTTTCCACCTGCGTGTTAAGCTGGGCGTTATTACCACGGAGTTCTTCAAGGCCGCAAATGCTCCTGTAATTACTGCTGAGATAGCTAAGCCTATACTTGCAAGGCTCCATACAGCTGATACCTTCTGGTGAACCTGTAAACCAATATTGAGAATAGCCATGCCTTTGTAGAAGGAAAGTCCCAAAAGATAACCCAATCCCCCACCTATGAATCCTATTATCGTTGCCTCCGATACAAATATAGCAGATACCTGAGCGGGGTTTAATCCAACTGAGGAAAGAATCTCGATCTCACTCCTTCTCTCGTATAAGCTGTTTAGCATTGTAACAATAACATTCAGGACAACAATAGCCCATGGTATTGCCAAGGTGAACCCCCTACCCTCGAAGTAGTTGCCTAACCTCAACAATATGTACTCATCAGGTGTTGAGGCATATGATCTGTATCCCCTTTCTAACGCCAATCTTTCAGCAAATGCATAAGGATCAGCTCCCCCCTCCATGGATAGAGCAACCCTCTGTATTCCAGTGGAAGGAAGTTTCTGGGCGTTTTCTAAGCTCATAAAAATAACTTCATCTGGCTCACAGGGCTCAAGCACCCAGTTAGGGACCTCGCCCTCGGGATTTGTGTTTATCCATTTATCTGGGAGATATTTCTCACCGTCTAAGTCTTGGATATTTCTTAACTCGGAATCATCAAGAACCCCGTGGAGAACAAAACTCTGTAAGCCAATACTAACTGTATCACCTAACTCTGCATTAATCTCTTCTAGTAGATTATTACTGATCACTATCCCATTATCCCCGGGCATTGAACCGGATATTAGAGCTGACTCAATATTGATCAAATTGAATTCCATCGATGTGAATCCAAGGACACCGCTGATAGGCACACCCTCAAGTCTTATGAAAGAGCTTCTCTGAGGTGTGTTCTGAGCTTTAGGCGAGATAGATGATACCTCAGGCTGACTTAGAAGCCAGTCTGTCTCAGTATCTGTCATGAGTATGAATGTTGGATCACTCTCGGTCCAGCCTCCTTCTCTTATGAATACACCCTCCCAGCCAACCTTCTTACTCTGCCTAGTCTCGATTATACCATATCCTTCCGAGAAGCTGGTAAGGGTGACAAAACTCATAACCAGAAGGGTTATGCTCGTTAGGGTTAGTAAGAACCTGAGACTCCTTCTCCTTTGGCTTCTCTTTGCTATACTAAATATTGGAACTAGCAGGTTTCTAGTGTGAATTCTACCATCAGATGATCCAACACTCAGTATTCTGGGTATAAACGTGCTTAACGCAAGTAAACCCAAGAAACTTATTGCAGCTGTAGTTAGGAATTTTACAATTGTTATAATTCTGCTCCCTGGGTACGTATAGTAGAACACTGATAGGCTCAATCCAGTGACTACCAAGTCTGCCAATAGCATTAGTTTAGTATCCTCGGTCAGAAGATATCCCGTGGTCAGAGATGCTGCTACTAGGAATACTATTAGCACGTAAACTGATACACTCGCGTCTTTATACATTAATTGAAGTTCACTGATAGCATGTTCGGCTCTAATGTATCCTCTTTTCAGACTATCAAAGCTCTCGCTGTAAGAGTCCTGTTGATACAGTGATCTAGCTTCCTGTACAAGCTTATTTGATGCTGATTCAGCTCCTTCTTGCTTGGCGGTATAGAAGCCGTACTCTTCCATCTCTGATAATCTTGTAGCAAGTTCCTTGAGTGTTGTATTCGCTATCTCTAGATTAATTGGAATGCTGTATTCTCTAACATCAATATTTAGAGTTTCACCCTTAACCGGTGTCTCTAGTAGATCGGTGTTAAATTCTCGTGTAAGGACATCAGAGGCAATTAATATACTGGAGTTAACTGTCAGAATAATTTCAGAGTTGCTGGGTACAATTATATGATCATCGGGAACCTCGCGAATTTTGAGAGTTCCTTTTTGTGTAAATACAAGTTCTACTCCAGAGGGATTGAGAGTTTTATTATCTATATCCTTGACAATATAATACTCCTGCAGTGGTAGTTTCTCTGAGTCAATAAATTGCAGTGAGCCTTGAAGTATAATTGAAGATGCCGGCTTTAACTCTATAATAATCTGTTCCCCAGCTGTTCTCATGTCGCTGTAAGGTAGATAATCAACACCAGTCGTTAAATTAGAGTCAGCGTAGACAATTATCTCAAAGCTCTCAGGTACAGAATCAATATCAAACTCTCCTTTTGTATCTGTTAAAGAAGTACTAATCAGAGAGCCATCGTCAAAAATATATACTCGAGCAAACTCAACTGGCTCCCCGTTCTCATTTATAACCAGACCTGTTATGGACGCTCCCTCTACAGAAGGAACTAGGGAGAATCCTAGCAGGCAGAGAAATAGAAACAGCCAAGTTGCTCTCTTCATCTGTTTTGATCCAACAACTATAACAGAACTATAGTAAAAACCTTAAGAATTAACTCATCTTTGTAGGTTTGATGGGATATGAAGATAAAGATATTTTCTGAAAAAACAGGGCCTATAGCAGCTACATTAACAGATGAGAATAAAGAAACTGCAGAAGCAATCTACCAGGCTTTACCCATAGAAGCTAATGCGAATACTTGGGGAGATGAGATCTATTTCAGAATACCCGTGGAATCTGAATTGGGAAATCCTAAAGAGGTTGTTGAAATTGGGGATCTTGCTTACTGGCCACCAGGCAATGCTTTCTGCATTTTCTTCGGTAGAACACCAGCAAGCAAGGGTGACGAGATAAGACCAGCTAGCGCAGTCAATGTTATTGGCAAGATCGAGGGAGATCCTAAAATATTCAAAAAAGTAGGTAGTGGAGATAAGATTCGGATAGAAAAAGCATAGAATAAAAGGATAAATCCATTTCTTTTTAAACAAACAAACAAGGTTAAGGCTATGGGCAAGATCGGCGCTTACTTGGAAATTATTAGACCAATTAACAGCCTGATGCTTGGATTAGCAATAATCATCGGGGCTCTAATATCAGGAGGGACCTCAGTGCTTGATCAATCAATTAACCTCTTACTTGCATTTATTACTGGGTTTAGTTTGACAGGAGCATCTATGGCAATTAACGATTATTTTGATCAGGAAATTGATGAAATAAATGAGCCTGGTAGGCCTCTACCCAGTGGTAGGATGGAACCAGTTGGAGCTTTGATCCTTACAGGGCTGCTCAGCGTTATCGGCATAGGAGCTGCCTTCCTCGTATCAATAAGAGCTTTAGGACTTTCTGTTCTAGCCTGGATATTAATGATGTGTTATTCTGCTTGGGCCAAGAAAACTGGGTTTTTGGGTAATATCATTGTAAGTGTCTGTATTGGTCTCCCCTTCATTTATGGAGGATTGTT
The DNA here is from genome assembly GCA_014730055.1 of Candidatus Bathyarchaeota archaeon. Next base: position 3,922 of record WJIV01000045.1, on the reverse strand, counting down.
ATCTGGCAACTTGCTAACTGCCACAAATTTTAGTCTAATAGCCTTTCTGAGTAATACGGGGAGAGAAATTACTAAGGGTATTGTTGATGTCGAAGGAGATGCAGAATCTGGTATCAGTACAGTAGCCGTCTCTATGGGAGAGGATTTTGCAGCAAAATTCTCTGCCTTATTTTACCTAGGTTCAGTTTTTTCTTCCCTCATTCCTGTCTTTAAAAATCTGGTTTCAATCTGGTATATTCCATTTGTTTTAATAACGGATTTAGGTTTAATACATTCCTCATATAGTCTCGTGCAGAGGACTACTCGAGAAAATGCTAGAATGGTTAAGAATAGGGTCCTGTACCTTATGCTCGTTGGATTAATAGGGTTTGCTCTGGGCGGTTTATTGAAATAGGGGTTTTATCTGCTTGATAGTGCTATTCGCTCTATCTCTTGTTTTCTTCTTATAGCGAAGTTGTTTCCGTCGTTATTTGCCGCTCCTACAAGTTGATCTGCTATGATCTCTTCAAGGGTTTTTACGTTGTTGAATGTCTGGTCACTTATTCCCTTAACTATGAATCTAAGAGCTAGGTCGATCCTTCTTTGAGGACTGATATCAACGGCCAAACGGTATACTACTCCACCATAACCGATTCTTGTAGTGTCCTCGTTTGGGGATGCGTTCTCTATGGCTCTTACAAGCACTTCTACAGGGTTTCTCCCAGTTTTCAGATTGATTATCTTGAACGCCGTTCGTACTGTATCGGTGATTCTGATCTTGTCTCCGCCACTGGAACCTGGTTTCATTAATCCGTTGATGAAGCGCTCCACAATGTTAAGATTGCTCTTGCGGAATCTTCTTGCTTCATGCCGTCCACCACTATGAGGTAGGTATACCGGGTCCAAGTTCAGGTAGCGTTCTAGACCAATATCTCTGACTTCTATGCCGTCGTAATTCCATTCACCGAATAGCCTGATTCCTTCTTCTTGTACCTGAACTTCTTCTTCGCTCATTTGACCACTTCTTAGGTGCAGTGTCTTTGAAAGTGGTACCTAAATAAAAGGGTTATCTACGAGGAATGATTTAAAACACCGAGTTAGGCTTTAATGGCATCAATGAGTCTGAAGAAATACTCTCCTACATACTATCTTCTATGTGTAATCGCTTTCCTTATGATGCTTAGCACACAGATAACAAATCCGCTTCTCCCACTGTTTGCAAAGCAGATAGGGGCGACAGGAGTCCTCATAGGATATGCTGTTGCGGGTTATTGGGTCAGTAGAGTCATTCTTGAGATACCGAGTGGTTTTATCTCAGCCCGGTTCGGTTACTTTAAGCCACTTTTAGCAGGTGTCCTTCTCACATTGATTGGGAATTTATTGGCTGTTAACGTGGACTCCCCATTCTATCTTGTTGTTGTTAGAGCAATTATGGGTCTTGGGGCACCACTGTTCTTTGCCATATCCATGACCTTCATAATAAACCTCTTTGATTCTCAGACTCGTGGGAGTGCCATGGGGCTATTTCAGGGAATCGAGTTCATAGGTATGGTAATAGGTTCAGGTATGAGCGGTTACGTGATTGAGCAGCTTGGATTTAGGGGCGGCTTTATGCTTAGTTCAGCCCTGGCTCTAATAGCTTTAGTACTAATCGCTGTACCCCCACAAATTCGGAGAGACACAAGAGAACAGGTAGCCATAACTGCATTGAAACTCTCTGACATCCCGGAAGTTATCGCTAATAGGACCCTCCTGCTCATGGCAGCGATAACCCTAGCTGAATTTGTCATGAGTTCGGGCCTTATTTATACAATATTTCCTCTTTACGCTGAAGAATCTTTAATGATCCAGGAGGCCAGAATTGGTTATCTGATGGGTGCCAGAAGTATTGGCTTTGTTGTCGCCATGTTTACTATGGGAAACCTCGCTGATAGAATGGGTCGGAGACCAATATTGACATTTGGCATAATCAGTACAGCTATACTAATTCTGGTTCTTAGCTTTGTGACAGCATATTTTGCTATGGCTTTGATCATTTGTCTAATTGGTTTCACCTCTGGGGCTATCTGGATTGTTGGACCGGTGATATCGGCAGAGGCCGTTAAACCTGATCAACGTGGAGCAGCAATTGGTACCTATAGGACATTCTTTGATCTGGGCTCTGTGTTCGGACCCATTATCATGACAGCAATATATGCAAACTACGGTGTAAATTACTGCTTCTACTTAGCATCTGGGCTTCTTTTATTAAGCATGCCTTTAGCTCTTTTAATTAGAGAGAATAGAGCAGTTGAAAGTCAACTAACTGCAGGAATAAAATAATTTTACTAAAATTGATGCTAACGCATCTGCTTCTGGGCCTTACCGAGAACGAGAAGTTTCAGAGGAACCCCATTTACGGCGCTGACCTTGTATCGAACCCCGGGTATGTCTCCCATAGACCTCGAACGAGGTCCGTGAATTCCCTCAATAGTAACCTCATCATGTTCATCAATGTAGTTTAAAGCGCCATCTCCGGGAAGGAATGCGGTTGCTAGTTTTCCATTCTTGATTAGCTGAAGTCTAACACATTTTCGTATAGCGGAGTTTGGCTGCTTGCTCTCGATACCGACCTTCTGGAGCACAATTCCTCTACCCATAGGGGCTCCCTCAAGCGGGTCCATTTTCTCTGTTCTACGCTTTAGCTTCAGCACATAGTCCTTGCTCTTGTTCCTCATTTTTTTACGTACGTTTCTGAGCCTGCGGGCAGTGTACAACCCATTAGCCATATTTATTCCATCACTCGGATACTCAGATCATCTTTAAACTTTGCGCAAATATTACTAAAAAAATGGTTGTTTATGCTGGTTTATTGAGTGTGAAAACAAAAGGTTCTAAAAGCACGAAACCGAACTTTTTTTATTCTCCATCTAGGTTGATGGAGTAGGAGAATTTAGAGATGAGCAAGAGGGAAAAACCTCACATTAACTTAATAATCATCGGCCACGTAGACCATGGCAAGTCCACTGGTATTGGACACCTTTTCTACGATGCAGGCGCTATTCCAGAGAAGACCCTTAAGGACTTCGAAGCCGAGGCCAAGGCCTTAGGTAAAGAGTCTTTCAAGTATGCGTGGGTCCTGGACAAGCTTAAAGAAGAGCGTGAGCGTGGTGTAACAATCGACCTCGCCTTCTACGAGTTGGAGACAAGGAAGAACGTCTTCACAGTAATTGACGCCCCAGGCCACAGAGACTTCGTAAAGAACATGGTAACTGGTGCAAGCCAGGCAGACGGAGCCATCCTATTCATATCCGCTAAGAGAGGTGAATATGAGGCAGGTACAAACCCAGGAGGACAGACAAGAGAGCACGCGTTCCTTGCGAAAACTCTCGGTGTCGACCAGATGGTCGTAGCTGTTAACAAGATGGATGATCCCAGCGTAGAGTACAACGAGAACAGGTATGAGGAGGTAAAGGACGGAATCAGCAGACTACTCAAGATGGTAGGATATGATGTGTCCAAGATCACTTTCGTGCCTACAAGCGGCTGGGTAGGAGATAACCTGGTGAACAAGAGCGATAAGATGCCTTGGTACAATGGTCCAACCCTGATCGAAGCGCTTGATACATTCGAGCTTCCACCAAAACCAACTGATAAGCCTCTGAGGATACCCATCCAAGAGGTCTACACAATCAGAGGCGTTGGGACGACTCCGGTTGGAAAGGTAGAGACCGGTGAGCTGAATCCAGGAGATGACGTTGTCTTTATGCCAAGTGGTGAGCAGGGCAAGGTCAACAGCATTGAGACCCACTACACAAAGATTGACAAGGCAGGACCAGGCGACAACATCGGATTCAACATTAAAGGTGTAGCCAGAGATAAACTAAAGAGAGGACAGGTCGCCAGCCATGTAGGTGACCCATGTAGTGTCGCTAGGGCTTTCAAGGGAAGGATATTCATAATC
>WJIV01000044.1 GCA_014730055.1 Candidatus Bathyarchaeota archaeon | reverse complement strand
TCCAAGAAAGTTACCTACAAGCACATCTTTTTCCCCAAACATTTCCTCCAATCTATCATGTTCCAGGGACAGAAAGTACACGGGGAGGATCAAGACGAAACCGATTAAACTTAACCAGAACCAAGACAATGTGTAATAACATAGGTCCAAGTACTATTCATGATATCGCAAAGAAATATAGCTAAGGAGTCCTAAGAGGTGTGAATAATGAACCTTGAGAGAGTCCGAGGTTTCCTCCTAAAGATCCCAAGCCTTTTCCTAGGACTTTTCCTTTTTGCAGTGGGAGTCGTTATGAACCTTAACTCAGGCCTAGGAATGAGCCCATGGGGAGTCTTTCAGGTCGGTCTATCACAGAGCACAACACTTACCCTTGGGCAGATAAGCCAGTTAGTGGGCCTCAGCGTTTTGGTCATAGGTTGGGCCATGGGCTTCCCGCCAGGATTCGCCACCTTCATGAACATGTACTTCATTGGCCTCTTCATAGACAAGATCATTCAGTTCACTCTGATACCGAAGCCAACCGGATTGGTCAGCCAGTTCTTACTATTGCTGGGAGGGATAATAATGATCGGTACGGGTAGCTACTTCTACTTAAACCCTAAGCTTGGCGCGGGTCCCAGGGATGGCTTAATGATGGGTCTTGTCCGTAGGACAGATCTTCCAGTCTCTGTTATCAGGGGAGGGATCGAGGTTACTGTGCTTGTCCTCGGATATTTCTTAGGTGGACCTGTTGGTGTGGGCACACTAGTGACCGCTCTGACAATTGGTTACAGCGTTCAAATGGCCTTCAAGCTAGGGGGATATGACAAAAAAGCCGAGCATCTTAACCTTTACCAGTTGGCTAGACAGCTTGCTCAAACCTCTTAAGCGCGCGAGACCAGTATTCCTCGATTTATTATGCCGAAGATTCCCGGGTTGAGTTGGAAGATAAGAGAAGCAACGGAAGAGGACATACCTGTTATTCTGGACCTATGCTACCAGCTTAGCGTATACGAGAAGCTAGAGTTCAAAGGGAGACCCGAGAGATACAGGAAGTACGGTTTCGGGGAGGAAAAGATCTTCGACTGCCTGCTGGTGGAGAACACCGGGAATACTGGATCAGAATACGTAGGAATAGCCCTTTATTACTACACTTTTAGCACCTTCGAGGCTAAGCCGACCTTATGGCTGGAGGACATCTTTGTTCCCGAGGAGTACAGGGGAAACGGGATAGGAACCCAACTACTGAAACAACTATGCCACATCGCAGTAGAGAAGGACTGCGGAAGGGTTGAATGGACTGTATTAGACTGGAACGAGCCGAGTCGCCAGTTCTACTTCAATCTAGGAGCAAAGGCCATGGACGAGTGGACAACATTTAGGATGATGCCTGATGTATTCAACCGACTTGCTGAAGATTTTATCAATACTGAATAAAATGCCTAGAATGGCTAAAAAATTAGTTGATTACATTTGCTCTCTTGGCGAGTTGGGCTGCCATCTGTATAGCGATTCTTCCTGCCATTGTTATCAGGTATCTTCCTCTCTTTCTCTCCTGCAAGATCATACCCGCCTCTTGAAGTACATCTAGGTGGCTGCTGAGAGTGCTAGGACTGATCTCATCAAGAGCCTCCTGAAGATCGCTGGCGTAAGCTCCTCCCCAGCTAAGCTCCTCCAGAATCTTTATCCTGTGCTCATTACCCAGGGCACTCATTACACGAACGGTCCTCTCAACCTCCATGTCAGTCATGACGGTTGGTCTGCTCTTAGGGGATCTGGTCCCTGTGTACAGATTCCTCTCTAACTCCGTGGTGACGTTCTCCATAACACTATCCACCATGTCACTAATGTAGTCTCCCAGCTTGTCCCCCCAGTCTGAACCTATTCTGCCACGCCCAAAATTGTCATAGTGCCTACGACCGTAATTCCAATCATGATCCCTTTCTTCAAAGGTCTCTGAGTCGGGATCTTCCGATTCCACTGTCTCATCGTGTTCGATAGACGCCTTATTGTGCCCAGACTCCTCGAGGGTTTCAACAGCCTCACTCTGATCCTCAACAGACTTATCTAGCTTTTCAGCAATCGAAGACAGTTGCTTTCTTAGTATGGCGACCTCATCTCTTAATTCGTTCAACTCATTTCTTCCATCCGACATATTTTTCACTTCTAATATTTTCGTAGTGCATTCTAGTAATATCGAATTAATTTCGAATATATAAGTTTTTATTTTCTAATTTATGGAATACAGTATGTGGATCTGGGGGGATATGGTTAAAAACTCACTAGTTAATTATGAGTTTCTTACCATTCAAGATTACGTCCGATAAAAGAAAATATTCCAATTTTACAATATTTCACGAAACACTTTTAGCTAATAGCTTTTATCAATGTCTTTGCGTGGCCGCTGTGGTGTAACGGTAGCATACGGGCCTGTGGAGCCCTCGGACGGGGTTCGACTCCCCGCTGCGGCCCATCCAAAAGGATAAATCCCAAAACTGGCTTATGACCATAAAGCGGAGGTTGCCAAGCCAGGTCAAAGGCGTAGCCCTGAGGCGGCTATTCCGAAGGGATTCGTGGGTTCGAATCCCACCCTCCGCACTAATTAACACACCCTACTCACCCGGGATTTTGGTATCTTGTATATTTTGACGTCGTTAAAGTTAGAGGCACGTGTAGGCGGATTAAATAATTGAAAATCTATTTTTGATGTAATCCTTTTTCATTAAATCATAGCCTAATTTGTTTCTTATTAGAGAAAACCAGCTACAATTGACTCGGAATATCCCAGAAAACACTATTTCAAATCTTCTATCCCTTTTTGACAATAATTTTATCTCCCTTCAAACTCTACAATAACGGTATGAGATTAGAGAGGAAGGACCGTCAACAGTTCCTAAATCTGCACAAGTCCCTCACACTCTACGTAAATAAAAAGCTCAAGATTCTAAAGTCGGTCAAAACACTGGAGGACTTGAGAAGAGTTAAACCGGATAAAGCGATAAAG
>WJIV01000309.1 GCA_014730055.1 Candidatus Bathyarchaeota archaeon | reverse complement strand
GAACATACCTTCCGTCTTCGGTCCTTCAGCTCGATTGTAAGCACAGTAATAAAAAGTCGCATTTCCAACTTCCAGTTCTAAAGCTTCTTCGAGATTCTGCTTTGATGTCTCTGTTAGGTCAACATCAGGGTACTCGTATTCCTCTGCAGGTTTCAAGAATTTCTGGTCTGCACCACAATAAGGGCAATCAGTCGGTGCTACCTCGCCGAGGTAGGTTTCTCCACATATCCAACATCTAAATACTCTCAACATAATTAATCAGGTTTTTAGATATGAACATAATATTTATAACTTTAGCTCTATTGTAAATAAGGAGACAATGGGAGACACAAGGGTTTAAGTATTACATTTGTGTTCTATATCGTAGATATCCTTAAATAAAACCTTAATAAATTACTTTATGAAAAGTATTAAATAGTAATACATTTATAAGGGTATGTCCGACTAGCCCCCTAAGATATGTGTGTTTCAACGACATACATGTAATACACTACAAAAATGATTGTTTGGTGTGAATATGGAAAGAAAAATATCGTTGCGGATCTCTGACGAAGACCTCGAAGTCATCGACTCATTCATCAGTAGGAACGATTTCAGCAACCGATCGGTCTTCATAAGAGAAGCCGCTCTGGACTATATACACAGACACAGCATAACGAAAGACGAACATGAGATACCAGCAAGAATTTCACTACACAAAGATACGAAGAATAGTATATTGTATTGGATCGCAATAGGGCATTACAGAAATTGGGAAGCCGCCCTGCAAGACCTTGTTGAGAGAGGGATGCTAACAAAAGATATTGGTAAAATCGAATCTCACCATGAGGCTCTTGGAAGTATCAGTAAAAAGGTAGAAGCACTGAGAAGCATAGAAAAGGACAGTAGTAAGTACATGACCAAATAAACGTAATAAAATGGGCGATGGACAGTGGGTGTCCGACCCACACAAGACAAACGCAATCGGAGGAAAGTAATATGGAAAACAGCCCCCAAACCCCCAAAGAAGAAACCCGATTCATGGAAGGAACCGCCCAAGACATGCTTGAAAACATGTTGGAATACAACATGATAGTCATTGGAGTCGGTGGATGTGGATGCAATACTGTTGAGTATATCACTCGACAGGAAATGAAGGATGTGAAAACCATCGGTATTAATACCGATAAGAGTATAATGGGCGAAAGAGACCTTGATGTCCAGATGCTTATCGGGAATGAAATAACCGATGGAGATGGAGCCAAAGGAGCCCCCGTTATCGGAAAAAGAGCTGCTGAATTAAACGAAGAGCAGATCATAAAAGCGATAGACGGCGCTGACGTTGTCGTCGTTGTTCCCGGTTTAGGTGGAGGCACTGGAACCGGTGCATCGAAGGTCATAGCGGATCTGGCTAGGAGAAACAGCAAATTAGTAGTTACATACGCTATAATGCCTTTCTCCTTCGAAAAAGAGAGATATGAACGTGCACAGAGGCACATCGAAGATATCTCTAAGTATTCCGGAGCTACGATCGTATTTGAAAACGACAAGGCGATGAATATAGCTGGTGGAAAATCCCCTGCAAAAGCATTTGAAACGACCAACAAGATGCTTCACAATCTGGTAAAAAGATTGAAGATGGAGTATGTGAAGGAATTTTTCCATGAAATAGGGCTGGGAGTCATCGAAGAATTCGAAGATGAATCCCAAAAACTATTCCCTTTAGAAGAAGGAATAAAAGAGGAAAAGATAGATGAGGTGATCAGCGTCGATGAACAGCCTGAAGAACCTCCTGTAATAGAAGCATTGAAGTACGCTGGAGGGTCAGCCGAAGAAGATAACTCTATAATGAGTTTAGATTCGTTCCTGACCAGCTATCCCCAGTAACTTCCTTCCTCTTCCCCCTTTTAATTTTTTTCCAAATTTATTTATACTTAAAACGGATATTTTTCTATAATGGATCCCGTGTTTCATGCTTTATTTCCAGCATTGATACTGATTGCTCTCGGTATAGATAGAACCAAGATTATATCTCTATTGCCCTTCGCAGTAATAATGGATTTTGACGCGTTTTTTGGACTCTGGGCACATAGAGTTGTTTTCCATAATTTTATTTTTTCTATAACTTTGCCCTTCTCTGCTTTTCTATTAGTAAGATATTATCGTCCAAAGTATTTACAGAGTGTATACATAGCATGGTTCTTTTTGATCAGTCATCTAATACTGGACCTTCAGGGTGGATTTGCTTTTCTGTGGCCTTTCAGTGAAAAAGCACCATACTTTTCTATGGAACTCTTTACGAATATGGAATCATCAGGACTTCCTAAGGTGTCTCTGAACATCGATTATGGTTATACATCAAGTGCTCCTGAATTCACTGGTGGGAGTTTGATCACCCCTGGATCGTTCCTGATTCTGATAATAATCGGGATCTCTTTGATAGCAAACAGAAAAACAGTAGGTGCTTTCATTAGTAATTTTATCAAAGATTGGGTTGACAGGCTGTATTCTTTCTTTCGATGAAATCGATTTTTTCCGGATCCCCTCCCCACCCTTTTGAAGAATGGTCGATTTCGACAATAGTCTTAATCCCACCTCTAACATTCCAATCTCCGATGACACGTATATATCTAGGATCTAGCACGTCTACGAGATCCTGTAAAATCTTGTTCGTAGCGCTTTCGTGATAAATCTCTTCGTCTCTAAATCCAGTTAAGTAGTATTTTAATGATTTCAACTCAAGTAAAAAATTATCTGGTATGTATATTATCGTTATTATAGCAAAATCTGGCTGATCTCTTTTACCGGGACAAAGGCATGTAAACTCAGGACATATTATTTGGACTTTGTATTCTTTTTCTGCGTAATCGTTTGCTATGGTTTCTAATATTGCTTTCTCCATGTGATCGTCTCTTTTCTATTTTATACTTCAGTAAGCACAAAATATATTATCTTTGCGTTTTTTTAACGTCATGAAGACTAATGCATGCATTGGAAGTAATCGAGTTAACAAAGGAGTACCCATCCTGGAGAAGCGAAAATGTTAAAGCAGTAAATTCTGTGAATTTTTCTGTGGATGAAGGGGATATCGTCGGCTTGCTCGGACCCAACGGTGCTGGAAAGACCACTATCATCAAATGCATATGTGACTTGATCAATCCCACTTCTGGGGTGATTAAAGTCTTTGAAGAAGATATACGAGGAAAAAGTGTAGCTTTAGATGTTGCTGCAGTTTTAGAGGGCAACAGGAATATTTATTGGAGATTGACCGCTAAAGAGAATCTTGAATTCTTTGCTGGACTCCAGGGATTATCGCCTACGT
>WJIV01000308.1 GCA_014730055.1 Candidatus Bathyarchaeota archaeon | reverse complement strand
TTGACGTTACTTAAGACAGCCTCCAATTGTCCAAGTTCCTCAAAGCTGATACCATAATCCCTTAGACTATCCCTTACTGAGATGTAGTCTTCAAGCCTTTCCTTCGTTACCTCTGCGTCCTCAAGTGATTTCTCAAGTTCGCTACGAACAGCATGGACTTGCTCCTCAAGTAGCATAGTGGTCTTTTCAAGATCTTTGTGCTTTTCCTCATACTCCTCTATCTCCTCCAGTATCTGACTGTAGCTTTTTCCTGTATCGGCCTCAATCTCCTTGAGTTCCCTCGCGTACTTTGTTACCTCCTCCCCAGATAGGTCCCTCTTCTGGGCCTCCCCAATGACAACCGACATGAAATCCTCGGGATCTTTTACCTCCGCCTCCTCCATGACAGCTACTAGTTCCGCACCTCGTTTTGCGTCTCTAATGCTTAGTTCGTTAATTTTGAGTAGTCTCGAAAGTTCCATTAATTCGTCAAAAGTTTCATCCAAATCATATTGTTCAGCCGCCACTGATATTCCCTCCCTCTCCGCACATTCAATAAAATCCTTACGTCTGTTGTACACCAGTGTCCTGGAGACATTCAGCATGTCCGCTACTTCTGTGATGGTGTGACCGCTTAGGAGCAGCTGTAAGGCTTGAGCATGTGACACTCTCGTCAACTTAGAATAACCCTGCTCACCGCTTAAATTTTAGTCTTATCCATCCTCCCTGAAGAGGTAATTATTTCCGAGATAATCTATTCCTTCTATCTAATATCATGAATCCAACTGTCGCGGCCACATTTGTCAACAAAATCATCACGATTATTATATCCTTCAGATACGGTATGTTCACGCCTTTCTCTAAGGGCATGAAAGCAGCAAGACCAGCGGTTAGCCCCCGCGGAAGCATTAATGACACAGCCAAGAGAGATCCATCGAACCTCGTGTCAATTTTTTGGAGGACTCTATAGCTAACTGCCCTACTCACGACCATTAGAATTGACAGAGATATGGCTATACCAAGTATCCTCAGATTAAATGCCTGAATATCAAACAGCAAACCCATTATGAAGAAGAACATGTTTTTTACCAAGAACGTGACCTCGTCCTGCATCACCTCGATCCCTGTAAAGAAGCGTTTAACCTTCCTTCTGAGAAGCCCGTGGGAGGCGAAGAAATTGGATAAATTTCCTATTGTAACCGCAAAAATCATGACCGCTATTATCCCGCTCCCTCCATGAGTGCTTGTAAAGGAGTAGATTAATAGAGATACAGCTAGGGTCGTAATGTACTTCAATTTGAGGTTTTCGAGGTACCTGATCAATATTAAAGCCCACATGGTCGACCCAAGGATACCATACAATATTGCGACAAGGAAATACTGCACTATCCCCATAACCGTCTTTAATGGATTAAGAGCTAGGGTAATTGCCTGAATAATTATTGCGACCGCTGTAACTATAGTCACATCATTAATAATGGACTCAAATACCAGGAGCTGGTTTACTTCCTTGCTTATTTTCATCCGGTTAGTAAAATATAGAATAGGAAGGGTAGAGGTCCCGCTACAGATTACACCTAGCATCAAGCTTGGTAAAATCCCCCAACCCATGATAATATTCGTGAAGGAACCGCAGATTACAACAGTCACACCAAGGACCAGTATCGTAAAGAACGTTGAGCTCCTCATAGTTTCAAGAGCTGTCCTGAAATCTGTGGTAAGGCCGCTCTCAAGAAGTATAATAATGATACTTAGGGTAAAGATATTATCAACTAGGTGTTGGATCTCGGATGGTCTTATTAATAGTAGCCCGGGGCCAATAATCAACCCTAAAATAAGCATCAGTATAGATTCAGGGAGTCCGAAGGTCTCGTATACTTGGTGCCCTATGACTGCAACGACAACCGACACACCAAAGAGCATCAATACATCCACCATAAAACCACCAAAAAGGTAGTAATCTGATATTACTAGTTCAGTAAAAAGGTTTCTAAATAAATTATATATATGTTTTAAAAACAATCTAAAAATACGATCAAATCTTTTCAAGCAAGTAAATGTTCTACTTTGTGAATTAATTCTTATTAAAACTCTTTTTTAATCAGGAGTTATTAAAAAAGGAGGGAAAGATAAAAATTTGTGAAAATCTTACAAAATCTCTATATCAGAATTATTATTAGTTGGGCATCAATAAAATTAATATTATTTTATATAAACAACAGGTTTTTTATTTATATAATATGAAGTAGGTTGTTTATAGTGATTTTTTGTATGGGTTTTTTACAATCCATTCGAATCACTACTATAAGAAAGGAGAGAGATGAGTGAAAGTGTGAATTTTTATGCTGATTATTATAAAAACGATATGGTTATATAGTGTAAAATGAATGATTAAGTTGTAGGTTTATGAAATGGAGCCTTGATGAAGTTGATATCCTGAAGAATTTATACCCTACTACATCTAATGCTGATATAGCTAGGCATTTAGGAAGAAGCTTGCACTCGGTTGAGATGAAGGCAAAATCGCTAAATTTAAAGAAAAAGCCCTCCCCAGCCCCAGAGAAAATATTTGAACCTGATTTTTCACTTTTTACACTAATCTCCAGGGAGGAGGCCGTAAGACGAGATAAAATAGATCTATTAAGATATTGCTGGAGCCTCACAGACCTCTACAACAAGGAGCTGAATAACCCAAACCTGGAAGATGCCCAGCGTCACAAGATCATGAACAGTATGGCCAACATGATTAACGTGACAAGCACCATCTTGAGATATACTCCTGAAGAGGTATTCCAGGAAAAACCAGACCTGAATGAGAGGCTTGTAAAGATTATTAGAGCAGACTCACCTATTCAGCCAAGAAAGTATAGGCAATACGATAGGAGATTTGTAATTTGCCGCCCCTAGAACTTGAGAACCTACTTGAATACATACATGAATCCCCCCTCAACCAGGTTAGACTAAACACGACTGAACCAGGCCTCGTTGAAGAGGCACTAAAAGATGACTCAATAATATCTGAGCTCAGGGAAGACCCAGTCTTTTTCTCGAGGCTGATACTTGGAATAAAGCCAACACAGTACCAAGAAGAGCTTCTAAAGAGCCACCATAAACGTATCCTAGTACGATGGCCCCGACAATCAGGCAAGACCCGTACCCTTGGTCAGCTTGGCATCTGGCACGCAAGCTTCCACAAGGATCAGACCATCCTACTTGTGGCTCCTAGTGAGCGCCAGAGCATCAACCTCAGGGACGAGATCCACAGGCTCATAGGCTACATGCCCCAAGGGATTAGAAAAAGTATCATTAAACAAACGAGAAGGACCAGAATCTACTTCCGAAACGGGAGTAGAATTGTTGCCCTCCCCAACAGCGAGGAGACAATCAGGGGATATAAGGCACACATAATCATGGTTGATGAGGCCGCCTTCTTCAGGAACGACGAATCTATGCTCAGGCACGTAATGATACCCATGCTTGCAACTACCGGAGGCAGGCTAATTCTCAGTAGCACCCCGTGGGGTAAGGGTACGCTGTTCCACCGCCTAAGCTTAGACACCAGCTACCAGCAGTTTCACATCAGCTGGGAAACCGCCTACAAGGAAGGCGTATATGCCACAGAGTTCAAGGAGGAGATTCTGAGAACCCAGGAGAATAATCCCCTCGCGTACGAGACAGAGTACCTCGCAGAATTCGCGGAGGAATCCAATATATGGCTACCAACTCAGCTTCTCACTAATGCCATCAACCCTGCACTCGAGCTTAAACCATACAACAAACCTCTGAATGGTGACTTCTATATGGGTGTTGACCTCGCAGAACGCGTTGATCACAGCGCTATTGCAGTTATTGATAGAGCAAAAGGGCTTGATCTCCTTCACCTCCAAAAGTTCCCCCTAGGAGAGCCACTTACATCTGTCATCGGGTATGCCAAGGTCCTCGCTTCTAACTGGGGAATCGTACACGCATGTTATCTTGATAGCACAAAACACGGAGACCATATTACTAACGACTTCAAGGCCTCGGGACTCCCTGCCTATGGAGTTACTTTCACACACAAGAATAAGATGCACATGGCTGAGCTGCTAAAGTCGCGTATCTCAGATGGTACCCTCAGTATACCATATAATCGAGAAATCCTGTCGGAACTAAACACCCCAACATTTCACCTAACCAAACAAGGAACTATACAGTATGATCATCCTCTTGGAACCCACGATGATATCTTTTGGGCCATAGCTCTGGCAGTCCTTGCGGCAGAGGAAAATAGACCAAAAAGTATACCCCTGGCGAGGATCATAAGATAATCCAAGAATCGATCGATTAAATACTAAATAGAAAAGACTCTGCTTTATTCAACATTTACTATGTTTTAGTCAACTATTTTTAATTATTCCATATTCAAAAGTATTTAATGCTAATTACTTTTAGCTCTCTTTCTTCGTGATAGTTCTACCAGCCTTGAGTTGACGTCTCTTCTCATATCTACTATATATGACTCATGTAGTTCTAACATATTGCTTATTTCTCTGAGTTTATCTATATCTTCTTCCTGATTGTACCTCTTACTTTCTTGATAGGCTTTCCTAATGTGACAATCATTACGAAATTCACATGTGTCGCAGCTCAAATTAATCAATTAAGATTGTTAAAAATAATATTTATACATTTGTCGTTTTCAACGCCAGATAAATAATAGAAATATTAGTAAAATCGTAACTTATTATTTCCGATTTTCTTCGCAAAAAATTACTGGATAGTTACTTGAAAAGATCCAGGTACTCCCCGTACCCTTCTTCTTCCATCTTATCGACGGGTATGAACCTGAGAGCAGCCGAATTCATACAGTATCTACGCCCTGTTGGTTGAGGTCCATCATTGAATACGTGACCCAGGTGAGAGTCGCCTTCTTTACTTCTTACTTCCGTCCTTGTCATCCATAGGCTTCGATCCTCAACTGTAACTATGTTCTCGGAGTCTATTGGCTTGTAGAAGCTTGGCCACCCTGTACCCGACTTGTACTTATGTTTAGAGCTGAACAGTGGCTCCCCTGATAC
>WJIV01000007.1 GCA_014730055.1 Candidatus Bathyarchaeota archaeon | reverse complement strand
TATGCTAAGCGGAGAAACTGCCATTGGGGACTACCCAATCGAGACGGTAAGGGTTATGAACAATATCGGATGGGTTGTCCAGGAGCAGATAACTCAGACCGAGCACATTCGCTTAAAAGGACTACCCATTACGGATGTGATAGGTGACCTTGCCAACCGGGCCGTTGACGCCGTGGAACCCGCTGCTATTATCGTTGTCACGAGAAGTGGCGTCAGCGCTCTCATGGTTAGCAAGCATAGGCCCAAGACTAGGATACTGGCAGTGGCCAGGGATCCTAGGATTAGCAGGCGGATGCATATGTACTGGGGGGTTTACCCCATGGATGTGGAGTGGACGGATGACCGAGATCAGCTGATTACTAGGGCTATAAAGAAGAGCATCAACGAGGAATACATATACAAGAAGGATATAATCGCCGTAGTCTCGGGTAGTACCCTCATAGAACCCGGTAAGACGAGCACATTGGAGATCCTCAGGGTCCAGGACGTCTTGGAGCGGGTATTATAGACTAAATCTTATCACGGTGAGTCACACAATTCATTGTATGGAATCACCCGCAGAATTATTCAGACCAGATCCCCTGGGGCCGAACGAGATTGTGCTAGTGACCAGTGGGGACCTACGCCACTCCGCCAACCGGGAAGGGTGGCCCGCTCAGAAAGATATGGAGGACAAACTAAGAAAGGCTTTCGAGAGCAGGGGGTACCACCTATTACGAGGTCACCCCTATGACGAGGAACTGGGCCACGGGTTCATCTGGAGCCAGAGAATGGGCATGGACGTATTCATGAACATTCCAGATAACGCACCACTTATCGTCGCCGAGTCAGTCTGGCAGTATAGTCATCACGTTTTAGCAGGACTCAGGGATCACAAGGGTCCTATACTTACCGTAGCAAACTGGAGCGGCCAGTGGCCAGGGCTTGTTGGGATGCTCAACCTCAACGCCTGTCTATCTAAGATGGGTAAACCCTACAGCACCATCTGGAGCGAGGACTTTCAAGACCGTTTCTTCATGGAGGCCATTAATGAATGGCTGGAGAACGGGAAAATCGAACATAACACAAGTCACGTGAGGGACCTAGACCCAGCTAAACTACCAGTAGAAGAGTACAAGCTGGGAAAGAGCATGGCAGAGCGTCTAATGCATGAGAAGGCCATAATGGGCATATTCGACGAGGGCTGTATGGGAATGTACAATGCTATAATAGAGGATGAACTTCTCAACAATATAGGCGTCTACAAGGAACGGTTAAGCCAGAGTGCGCTTCTCGCAGCCATGGGGGAGGTGTCAGACGAGGAGGCAGCTGCGATCAAGCATTGGCTTGATGACAAGGGTATGAAGTTTATGACTGGCACTGACCCAAAAACCGAGCTGACAAACGAGCAGATCTTGGGACAGTGTAAAATGTACATCGCAGCTGTACGCATAGCAGATGAATTTGGATGCGAGACCATAGGCATACAGTACCAGCAAGGTCTCAAAGATATGGCACCCGCAAGCGATCTAGTCGAGGGTTTACTGAACAACGTCGATAGACCCCCAGTCTACCACAAGGAGACTGGAGCTGAGTTGTACCCTGGGGAATCCCTACCACACTTTAACGAGGTGGACGAGGGAGCAGGCATTGACGCTCTAATAACTAACCGGGTTTGGAATGCGCTAGGATTCGACCCTGCGACGACCCTTCACGACATAAGATGGGGTGCCCCATATGAGGATCAATATGTCTGGGTGTTCCTAATCAGCGGAGGTGCACCTCCCAGCCATTTCAAGGGAGGCTATGAGGGGGCCGTAAGCGAGAGACAGCCACCAATGTACTTCCCCATGGGCGGTGGTACCCTGAAGGGGGACAGCAAGCCCGGTGAGATAGTGTGGAGCCGCGTTTATGTACTCCCAGATGGCTTACACGTGGATATCGGGAGGGGAACTGTTGTAGATCTGCCAGAGGAAGAGACACAGCGAAGATGGGAAGCAACCACCCCTCAGTGGCCTATCATGAGCGCTGTCCTTCATGGTGTAACACGCGACCAGATGATGGCACGCCACAAGGCAAACCACATCCAGGTAGCGTACGCGCCAAATGAGGAGGACGCTGATAGAGCCCTGTCAACAAAAGCTGCCCTATTCCACGAGCTAGGTGTTAAGATCCATATCTGTGGGGAGGTCGGAGTAGGCTAGCTTGAACCCCGTCATAGCCGTGGATCTAGGTGCCAGTTCGGGTAGGATAATTGAGGTCTCACTAGAGGACTCATTCAGGGCTAATGAGGTCCATAGGTTCCCGAACCAGCCAATCTATCGAAGAAGGCACCTCAGGTGGAACATCCAGCGGTTATGGAGCGAGGTAATAAGGAGCATTGAGAGCGTACTATGTGAGGCCTCAAGTGTTGGGATATGCACATGGGGAGTGGATTATGGCCTTCTTGACGGGGAGGGGAACCTGCTTGAGGAACCTATCCATTACAGGGACGAGAGAACTGAGGGTGTAATGGAGTGGGTCTTCGAGAGAGTGCCAAAGGAGGAAATATTCCTAAGAACCGGAGTTCAGTTCCTGAAACTCAACACAATATACCAATTGGCAAGCATGGTGAGGGGTAGATCACGGGTAATCAGGAGAGCTGAGACTTACCTAGGTATACCGGATATACTCAATTACTGGCTTACAGGGGCAAAGAACTCCGAGTTCACGCACGCTTCTACCACCCAGCTTCTTGACCCACGGGAGAGAGATTGGTGCTATGATATAATTCTGAGTATAGGACTACCGGAGAAGATCTTCCCAGAGATAATAGAACCTGGTACCAAGCTGGGAGACTTGAAGGGGGTTCCAGTCTGCGCCCCAGCCTGCCATGATACAGGAAGCGCTGTCGTAGCTGTTCCGACTCGGGACCAGGAATTCGTATACATTAGCAGTGGGACCTGGAGCCTGCTAGGGACAGAGATTAAACGACCGTTGATAAATGACAAGGTCTACAAGTTAAACTTCACCAACGAGGGCGGGGCGGGAGGCACAATCAGGTTATTGAAGAACCTGCCTGGGCTCTGGCTTGAACAGGAGCTTATGAGGGAGTGGACTGGTAAGGGAGCGACTGTTACCTATAGTGATCTTCAGGAAGCAGCGGAGAACACTCCCGCTTTCATATCTCTCATAGATCCAAATGATCCTGTTTTTATCAAACCCGGGGACATGACAGGGAGAATTCAAGATTACTGTAGGAAAACAGGTCAGCCAGCTCCTATGTCCATCGGAGAGCACATGCGGTGTGTATATGAGAGCCTTGCATTAAATTACAGAACTGTGCTGAGACAGCTAGAAGATATCACAGGAACCGGCTACAAGAGATTGAATATAATCGGTGGGGGGTCTCGCAACAGGGTTCTAAGCCAGATGACAGCTGACTCAACCAATTGTAGGGTGGAGACGGGTCCAGCCGAGGCAGCAGCACTGGGAAATGCAGTGGTCCAGTACGTCTCATTGGGAGCCCTGGATGATATCAAGGATGCCAGAGGAGTTTTAGCTGAATCGGAATGGGTTAAGACATTTTATCCCCTTGAGCCTGAGTCATGGGATGAAGCTTATGAACGATTTCTGCGATTAGGAATCTAGTATGATAATTGGCTTAATCTCAGATACCCATGATAACATCTATGCAATAAAGTCAGCAGTCGAAAAATTCAACCAGGAGAGGGTCAAACTGGTCCTCCACGCAGGGGACTACATCGCGCCTTTCACAGCTGAGCATTTTAAGACTTTAGAGGCCCCGATGATCGGGGTCTTTGGTAATAATTGCGCCGAAACCGATCTCCTTAAGGAGGTTTACTCTCGAATAGGGGTCGAGATACGGGGATATTTCACGGAGATCGATGCTGACGGAGTAATAATTGCTCTTTTTCATGGACATCGAGGACAGGATAATAATAGGGCTGAATCTGGGGGATATGACGTTGTTGTCAGAGGGCATACTCACAGAGCCAAGATAGAGAAAATTGATGATACCCTTAATGTGAACCCTGGAGAGGCATGTGGCTATCTCACAGGGGAACGAACAGTGGCGTTCCTGGATACGGAAAGAAAAATAGCGTGGCCGGGGAACCTGGATTAGGTTACTCCGCAGAAATTCCTTATAGCGTACTCATGAACTTGAGCAACACGGTACACGGAGTCTAGATCCACCCATTCCTCTTTAGCATGCGCTCCTTCTCCAAAAGGTCCGTGAGCAACTGCGGGGATTCCTTTACTCCAAATTATCTGTGTATCCATCCAACCCGATCCGCCTATCCATTCCGGGGTTCTGTTTGTTATATCCCTTGCACCTTTTCTAAGCATTCGACAGATCTCTTCATCCTCGCCTATCTCCATGGGAGCACGGTAAAACGTTATCTCGTATGAGGCCGCGAATTTAGGGTCACCCTCAGATATTGACGCCAGCATATCTCTGAGCTCCTTGTCAACGTCCTCCTTATTCTCTCCCGGTATGAGTCTTCTCTCGATCTTCAGCATACACTTGTCAGGGTATGTGCTCAGCTCCCTGCCGCCCTCAATAATGCTGGCGTGTACACTGGGAGGACCAACTAGTGGGTGCTCTATCTCCTCGAGTATCTTCTGAAGGGCCTCAAGCCCGATTAGGACATATCCCATCTTTGCTATGGCATCTACACCCACCTTGTATGCTGAACCATGGGCTGCTAGTCCCCGTGTCTCCAGGTCAATCCAGGCAAAGCCTTTGTGTGCGATCTGTATGTTCTCCGCTGTGAATTCTCCTATTATAGCCGCATCTGCTCTGATGTCCTCCATTAGTCTCTCGGTGCCAATGCTCGCGTATTCCTCATCACAGACAGCTGCTAGAATAACATCCCCCTTCAACTCTTCACCGGAGTCAATCACGGCCTTAACTGCTGACATGGAGGCCGTCAACCCCCCTTTCATGTCAAAACTACCCCTTCCGTAAAGCCTACCCTCTTTGACAACTGGTTCGAACGGGTCTATTTCCATATAGTCCACTCCAACTGTATCCGTATGACCGTTTAGAAGCAGGGTCTTCCCCTTCCCTGATCCCTTTAACACCCCCACAACGTTCGGTCTATTAGGTTTTACATCGTAGCGTTCTGTCTCTAGACCTAATGATAACATCCAGTCCTCAATGTAGTCCGATATCTCTTTTTCTCCAGCTGAATCCGGAACCAACGATGGGTTAACTGAATCTATGCTCACGAGGTCCTTCAGGAGACCTACCATATGACCTCGATCTATTGAACTTACCATGGACATAATTGGGTGTCTCGGGTAAAAGCGTCTTTCGGATGTGAAAATAGATCAGCCTCTGACCCAGCTAGGGTAAACAGGGTACTTGCTGCAGATTACCTCTAGTAGATAGGGTTTATCCCTGCTATTTGCTTCTAGGGCTCTCCTAATGGAAGGCTTGACCTCGTCCGGGTCCTCAACACGTTCACTCTCTATACCCAGTGCCTCCGCTACCTTGGCTGTGCTCTGGGTCCCATGAGGTGTTAACTCATATGTATATGGGCTATGGCCTTCACCCCAGAATCCAGGCCCGTATCCACCGAAACCGTTGTTATTGATATGCAGTATTGTCACACCCATCTCATAGCGTAACATAGTCTCCCAGTTACCCATCTGGTAACCCACCCCTGCATCTCCTGTTACGCTGACTATCTGCCTACCCGGCAAAGCGTGGTAAGCACCGAAGGCAGCGCCAAGCCCGTAGCCAAGGGTAGTGACGTTACCCCATCCCATGAATCCATGGGGGACCCTCGACTCAAATACTGTGCTCAACTGATCTCTGGTGTTACCTGACTCATGGGTAACAAAGCTATTCTCCATGTCAATTACATCCATAAGATCAGCATATACCCGATAGGGATTGATTGGGGTAGCATCTGAGGCCATGAGAGGGGAATACTTCTCCATCATATCATCCTTGGCCGCCTTGACCTCCGCGACTAGTTCCTCATCCTCACTGGGTGCGCCCTCCTCCTCGACAGCCACCTTCAGTTGTCTCAGAACAAGCTTAGCGTCACCCAGCACGGCGTGACCAATCATATAATCGTTGTTCAAATCCGACTCATCTATAGTGCACTGTATTATGATCTTGCTGCCCGGATCGGGTATATTCTGCATAAAATGGCTAGGAGTAAGCCCTACACCAATAGTTAATACAAGGTCCGATTCCTTCAAGAACCTCTCGGCGGGTAACCCCCTTACACCCAATGCTAGTGGATGATTCTCTGGGAACACACTCTTACCCTGCAGGGTCGTCAGGACGGGGAGCTGAGCAGTTTCAGCGAACTCCCTTAACTCCTTAACCGCGTCCGCTGAGAATACACCTGACCCAGCGTACAGCAATGGAGTCTCTGCCTTTAGGATCGCCTTGACTGCTCTCTTAACATCATCGGGGTCCCCCTGACTTCTCCAGCCTCTAACACGACTGTAAGGATATTTCTTGGGATCGTATTCCCCAAGATCCCTTGGTAATTGAAGTAGAATCGGGCTTGGTCTCCCTGTCTTGAGCTTGGTGAAAGCTCTTCTAAGGTACTCAGGCACCCTCTCGGGACTGTTGATGTATCCCGTCCACTTTGTGATACTCTTAAACCCCTCCGATATATCATATCTCGTTCGGCCCCATAACTCGGGCTCAACCCCGTCTGTGAGGCACAGGAGGGGAACGCTGTCCTCATAGGCCTGCGCCATTGCCCCATAAGCCATCTGCGTTCCAGCGGCATTGACGCCTCCCATCACGGTGCATACACCAAACCCTTTCCCGTCCATTAACCTGCTGTAAGCATCTGCGGTAGCTACCGCGTATCTCTCATCCCTTACCATAAATAGATCGATATCATCGGACTCGCCTATTGCGTTGTTCATTCTGCTCGTGGGGAAGGTGCTGACGAACCCAACTTCCTCTTCCTTAAGGATCTCTACTAAACCATCCACCGCTCTGACCATAAAATCACTGTATAACTATGTCAATTATATAGTGAAAAAACCACCGGAGCTAGACTATACCATTATTACGGAGTTCCTGGATCCTCTCCTCGCTGTAGCCTAGAAGCCCTGATAGCACCTCTTCAGTGTGCTCTCCTAGTAGGGGTGAGGGCTTGGAGAGATCGCCCTTGGTATCGCTGAACTTTATTGGGAAACCTGGCTGCGTCATCTCTCCGGCGACAGGATGCTCAACCTTGACGAACATCTCCCTAGCCTTCGCCTGGGGGCTCTCCAGCACCTCATCAAGATTTAGAACAGGTCCAACTGGAACTCCTGCCTCCTCTAGGAGCGTAACTACTTCATCAGTTGTTCTCTCTCTAACCCATTGATCCACTACCTCGGGCAGTAGCTCATCTACTCCAAGAAGTTCCATGAACCAGTCGGTTATTCTTCCTGCAGGCAGGCTGAACATCACATATCCATCAGAAGTCCGGTGGAGCCCAGAGACTCCAATCCTGTACTTTCTCGCCGCCCGCCTGAAGGTGGTGTCAGCGAGTGTCCAGAAGCTGAAGCTTCTCATGACCGCTATCATGCTGTCCATCTGGGCAACGTCTACTCTCTGTCCCATTCCGGTACGGTTCCGGTAGTTCAGGGCTGCCAGTATACCGATAAGGCAGGTGAATCCGGGTATGGTATCGGCGATTGCTTCCGATGCGAGAATAGGAGGGCCCGTCTCATTCAGGTCGTCTCTGTTCAGCCACAT
Organism: Candidatus Bathyarchaeota archaeon; assembly: GCA_014730055.1. Next base: position 17,456 of record WJIV01000007.1, on the reverse strand, counting down.
GTAGCCGCTCGTGGCTTGGGCTATGGGATCAAAACTTCTTCTGTCTTTCCAGGGACCTGTGTGACCGAAACCGCATATGCTGGCGTAGATGATGCCCGGGTTGAGCTCTCTTAGTACATCCCAGCCGAGTCCCATCCTTTCCATAGTGCCAGCAGAAAAGTTCTCTATGACAACATCGCTCTTCTTCACCAGCTCTTTGAAGATCATTAGCCCCTCCTCTTCCTTGAGGTTGAGTGTGATATCCTTCTTCCCCCTGTTGAGATAAAGGAAGTAGGGACTCTGGCCCTTGATCATAGGAGGGGTCATCCGGCTCATCTCGCCCCATAGGGGCTCGACCTTGATTACCTCGGCTCCCATTCCGGCCATGTAGAGAGTGACTATGGGGCCTGCCTGTACGTGTGTGAGATCAAGTACTCTGATGTCTTCTAATGCCTGCATAGGCTATGGATGAGTTTTGTAGATAAAAAAAATGAGAAAATTACATCTCTCGTAGGCGCTTGATCCTCTCCTCTATGGGAGGATGAGTTCTGTATAGTGAGTCCAGAGGACTCCTATTGGGGTCGCTTATGAAGAGGTGGCTAACCGACTCGCTGACATCCATCTTGCCCTTGTTGTATTTGGAGATCTTTTCTAAGGCATCAGCCAGTCCATCAGGGTACCTCGTCAGCTCTGCTCCGGAGGCGTCTGCGAGGTACTCCCTTCGACGGCTCACGGCTAGCTGAACAAGTCTCGTGGCGATGGGTGCGAATATGGCAAGAATGAATCCAAGGACTATGATGGCTATTCCCAAGCCTCCTCCGTCCCTGCTCCTTCTCCTTCGACCTCCCCCCCACCAGTAGCTTCTCAATATCATATGGCTGAGTATTCCAGCTAATCCCACCAGAACAGCAACCACGGTCATGAACTGAACATCTCTGTTTCTGATGTGACTAATCTCGTGGGCAACTACACCCTCAAGTTCATCCCTGTCGAGTGTATTCATCAAACCAGTGGTTACCGCGAGGGAGGCGTTCTCCGGATCCTTCCCAGTCGCGAAGGCATTAAGCTCATCACTCGGGACCACGTACACGTCTGGTTTCGGTATGCCTGCGGCTATCGCCAGCCCCTCCACTGTGTTATTAAGATAAGTATACTCTGGACCTTCTGCTGGTTTAGCGTTTACAGAGCTGAGGACCACCTTATCCCCGTACTGGTAGCTGCCCCATGTGTACAGGAAGACCATCACGAGGCTTATTGGTACCATTATGTAGAGCGCGTCCGGTGCAAAGATATAACTTATGGACACGATGAGAACGAATAATATTACACTTACTACGCTGGCCAGAATAAGGCTGTCCCGCCTGTTGCGGGACTGCTCATCCCTAAAACTCCGGCTGGACATACTAGAACCTTACTTCTGGTGCCTCACGCTGCTCCTCGGGTATCTCTAGGAAGTCCTTTTCCTCGCGTCCCCCGGCGAAGATTACGCCTGGGAAAGTGGATATCAGGTTGTTATAGTCCAGCACGGTCTGGTTATAGTACTGCCGGGCGTAGGCTATCTTGTTCTCAATCCCCTCGAGCTGCTCCTGAAGAAGGGTGAAGTTCTCACTTGCCTTCAGGTCAGGGTAGGCCTCAGCAACAGCGAAAAGGCGCCCTAAGGCTTGAGTAAGCTGGTTATCAGCTTCAACTCTCTCTTGGATGCTGCCGCCTACCAACCCGGACCGGGCTTTCGCTACTTCCTCGAATATCTCCCGTTCATGGCTTGCGTACCCCTTCACGGTCTCCACGAGATTGGGTACGAGATCGTATCTCTTCTTCAGCTGCACATCAATCTGCGCGTACGCCTCATCGATGCGGTTCTCATAGGTCTGGATCTTATTATAGACGTTTATGTAAAGACCAATCAGCACCACAGCTATGGCGCCGATTAGTAAGAGTGCTCCTAACATTGTCTTTCTTTCACCTTAATCAAAACAGTGGGCCAATGGTCTATAAACTTATTTACAAAGAAACTTTTGTTCTATAAGTATCTGAAATCTGATCTTTTTTCTGAGCTTATGGTAATCAGTAAATAATGAAAAAATGTATATTACTACACTTTTAATAATGGTTTTCATAGGCTTAGGTATTTATCGAGGTTGCTTTCGCGTAGTCGGAGTTTCCCTATTTGTTTCTCTTCTGGGATGAAGGGTCTTAGGATGTTCCAGGCCGCCCTTCTCATCATGGACGCGTATTTACGCTTGTCGTATGCCTTGTGTCCTTCATCGATCATGGACTCTGGCATAACTCTCATGAAGGGGTTTTCGCACTCGGTGTTAACGAGGATGTATCTGCTCATCTCTTCCATTTCTCCGAGCATTGCGGCTACGATGTGTGGCTGATTAGATGTGTAATCTTTTAGGTCCTTCCTTAGCCTCTTGGATATCACAAGCTCCCTAGGATCAACTCTCCCACGTCTTATACTCGTTATCGCTTTCCCGGCTATACGCTGTGCCTCATCGAGCCCCTTGCTAAGTACTTCCTTTTTTTCCGCGGGCCTCAGTAGAGCTCTGATCATTTCTTCCTGCGTATTATGGATAAAGGGTGGAGTATCGTGACGCCTTATCTCGATGCCCCGATAAAAAAGTGACCCATCCGTGAGCTTCCCGTAGTAACGGTTAGCGGCCATTACGATGGGGTCGGTTGTCTTGTTGAGTAGCACAAGGTACTTGAAGTGCCTGTCAAGCGACATTGGCAGTTGGGTCTCCTCTGTTATCTCAGCCGCTAGCTCTTTGAAGTCCTCGCTGCCTGCTTCCGGGTGCTTCACGAAGAGGCTGTCAAAGGGACCGTATACGACATCATAGCCCTCCCTCTGAGCGACCTGCAGGGCAGTCACCATGGCGTCTCTTGCCTGTCTGTTGATCTCCTGAAAGACCCTCACATTGGCGAACCTGTTAGCGTAGCAGCCGCTGTAGCCATAGTAGACTACTAGGAAGAGCTTTAGCGTGCTCTGTCTCTGCTGGCACCATAACCATTCCCGGCTTCCCTCGGGGTACTTTTCTCGCAGATGCTTGAACCTTATACGCCTGCTTAGGAAAGGCTCAGTGATCCGGCCTAGGAACCCTTCGAGGTTCCTGTTTACTCCGTCCTCCGTAACCGTCTCGTAGCTGACATTCTTCCTCACGATAATGTTTGGGAACATCGACTCAAAGTCCAGGGCAGCCACGTTAACGTGAAGACCTGGCTTGGGACTGAAGACCATTCCCCCTTTATCATGCCTGATGAGATCCCATGCCCACGAGCTGTAGGCGAATCCCCCCCTCATAGGAGGTACTAGGATGTCCATGTTCACCGCCTCGGCGCACTGCCTGCTGTCTATGGTCTTCCCTGCTTCCCAGTCGTGGCTCACTCCCATAGGGGCATAGGTAAATCTGGCTCGCTCGGATAGTCCAGCAACCCCCATGTCGTGGTAGCTTCTGCTACTAACCAGGACTCTCCCTCTCAGGGCCTCGTTACCTCTTCCAAGTCTCAGATCCAGTGAGTTATGGGAAGCTCTCTGCAGTAGATACTGCGAAGTAGATAATGGGCTAGGGGTTACAATGATATCCGGGTCGCTGTTTTGTATACTGTCCTGCAGTTCTCTAAGGACCGTCTTTTCTTCTCCCTTAATTAGTGTCTCGTGTCCATCCTCAGATACCTTGATCCTAGTTACCTGTGTGGAATCAGGTACAGATAACTCCATTACCGTGAAAGGCGGAGGACTTAATCTCTCCTCGTCGTCTATTCGGGTAAGCTCTTTAACCCTTCCAGTTCTCTCTACTACAAAACACTGGCTCGAGGGCTGGACGCCAGCGTAGATTAGATGCCACTGTATAGGTACAAGGCCAGTATTGTAAATTCCCTCTATCTCCCTAAGCCTTCTCCCGTATGCCACCACCCTTTTCAGGTCACCCGGCTCATCGACTTGGACCTCGATTACCCTGATCTTTTCCCCACGATTCAGGGAAGAGTACCTCAGTACCACTTTTGTAGAATTGACTAGAGGATGCTTATCAAAGAGCCAAGATACATCCACCGGATCGTGCTTGCCTATAGGCTTCGCTATGAAAAGGGGATGACACCTCTCAAGAAGCCTAAAGGAACCTCCGTCATCCTTCTTGAACCATAAAACCGCGTCCTTTCCATCGATGTAGGCGTCAAGAAGCCAGCATTTGTGTCTCAAGGTCGTTTAATCATCCGCTAACCTGCGCAATCTCTCCTCGTATAAATCAAGCCTCTCAAGCACCTCTTCGAGGAGCCTGCGGTTCTCCAGGATCGACACAATAAGCATGAGATCCATTAGCTTAAAGCTCTCGGCATAGCTCATGGCCCCCAGCTCGGACGCCCAGGCCTCAAGATGGTGATCGAAGGCCGCTTTTCTACCTGTGTCAATTAACGGGTCTCTTAGTTCCTTCCTGAGTCTTTCTACAGTCTCCTGGAAGGACTGTCTGAATGGTCTTGTTTCTCTTCCCAATTTCTCTTCAACTCTATAACGATACTCTATGGACTCTGGCCCTCGGATCGGGTGGTCCAGGAGGAACGCTCTGTTATACAGGGACCCCCTCTGCCTTGCTCGAAGGTACACTATAACATTAGCCGTGTGCCGCAGGAAGCTGCTGCTCTCAGGCTGAGGCATCAGGCTTCCTTTCCTCCGGGTCTGTCTTCCCGAGGATACCATGGGTATACCTCTCTCCATGCACTGCTGCCTGAGTCTCACTATGCTGCGCTGCACCTCCTCCCTAACTCGGTGCCTCTCACGCTTCCTCGCGTCGTCGTGGTGCAGTTTGAATATGCCATCTACCAGTACAAGGCTAACGTTCTCCTCCCCCCGTAGGAACTCATCCAGTTCCTCCGCTAGGAGTGCCTGCTGGTCTGCGCTGCTTGCGGTAAACATCCTCAGACGCTTCATAGATTCCCATATGTGGAACCCACTCTCCTCTGCTAACTCCGCCAACTCCTCTATTCCCAGGTTAACCCTCTCCTTCCGATAGTTGTTCATCAGCATATAGGCGACTTTGGGGCTCCCTTTCTCGTTATGCCTCAGTGCATTCACAGCGAGATACCTGAATAATTCCTCCACGAGACGCCTTTTCCCATAAAAATAGTAGAACAGGCCATCCCTGATACCCCCGCCTAAAAGGCTGTCCAGTTCATGGCTGCCTGTTGATATAGTTCGGGTGGTCGCGGGATGGAGCAGTTCAACTGCGGAGACATAGTCCATAGTATAATCCACGAGGTGCGGGAGTCCATATAATTGGAACGCAAAAATATTTCACAGGGAGTAGGATGAAACTACCTCGCCTGAAAGGGACTAGTATTATCTAGGTCTGACTGATACGAATTTGTTTCCTTTTACGTAGAATCTTAGCTCTCTGTTTAGATCCCTAGTTACTCCAATGCGATGGGATCTACCTACTTCAAACTCCATCTCATTATTCTTGACAACAATGAGATTATCCTTCTCTGTCCCTGGGATCCCGTTGAGGCTCTTATCTACATCCAGTGCCAGGGTTAGCTTCCCTGGGCCGCTGGTGAGATTCACTATATCACTCACTGGCCTGTTTTTCTTCATTACATCAAGACCTATTGTCGGTTCAATAGCTCTTATGAGAACACCTCCTATACCACCTGGCTTGTGGGCTATGAAGTTCAGCATCCAGTACTGATGAACGTTGTATATGAAGAGGTGCCCAGACGCCCCGTACATTACTTCATTATAATTCTTTTTCCCATTGTAGGCTCTGGATGCAGGGTCTTTCTCACCGTAATATGCCTCAGTCTCAACAATGAATCCCCCGACTTCCTTCTCACCGAGTCTGCGAATTAGAAGCTTTCCTAACAGTTCTTCTGCCACGAGAGCCGTGTCTCTCGAATAGAAATTTTGGTTAAGAATAGTTTGTTCCTCGTATTCTTTCATTTAGAAGTGCTCCCTTACTGATCTGAATGCAATAAGAACGAGAATGCCGATAATCAATAATAACCCTGTTATGGGTAGCGCACTCTCTAATCCCTCACCCACAAGGACATCGAATAGGAGGACAGGGGCAGTTTTAGGGTAGTACGCTAGCACCATGACAGCGCCGAACTCGCTAACGGCACGTGCCCAGGTGAGCATGCATCCTGATATTATTCCCCTACCAGCCAGAGGTAGAGATATGTCAAGGAAAACTCTCAGGGGAGGAGCTCCTAAGTTGCGGGCTGCATCCTCCATATCTCTGCTTATAGAATCGAATGCATCCTGTGCGCTCCTTACCATGAAGGGGGCGCTGACGAAGCTCATAGCAAGGACTATCCCTGAAATCGTGTCCACGAAGCGTATTCCTAGGTTATTGAATACCCCTCCGAAACTTGACCGAGGACCAAAAAGGAATAGGAGAGCTATCCCAGCAGCGTTATGAGGTATAAGGATTGGAAGGTCCACAAGGGAGTCGAGGATTACTTTTCCACTGAATCTATATCTGCTGAATATATAGGCCAGAGGAACACCAAGGATTAGGCTTATTATAGTTGCAAGAAACCCTGAGAGCACACTTAGATAGATTGCCTCTGTTACGCGCTGATCCATAAGGGCTTCGGGAATTCCTGCAGCCGAGGCCAGTATGCTGGAGAAAATTGGGATCACAAGGAATAGAAAAAGTAATCCTCCTGCTAGCGAGGAGAAGATGAAAAACCAGCGGCTTCTATCCCTTAACAAGTCTTTCACTTGTATATTTCATCGGTTAAATATGGTCTTAATTCTTGGGGTACCCCATTGAGGTTGTCCGTGTAAGATGGCTCGTAAACTGGATGATGTAGCTCGGTGAAAATCCTTTTTCCCTCACCACTGAGGATAAACTCGGCAAATAATACGGCATCATTTGGGTTTTGAGCTGTCTCCGATATAGTCATACCGTAGTAGATCGTCCTTCCCAATCTATCAAGCCCTATGGTCTGGAACCTGGCATGCTGGAACCTCACCTGCGCCTGCTCGTAGAAATAATCATAATCATTATTCCCCAGGTTAACCTCATCAGGTAGCTCTATGTACGGGAAGTCCTGTTGCTCAGCATTGCTCTTATATAGAAAAGCATAATCAATCGCACCTGACTGCAGGAGAGGAATTAGTTGAACGCTACTCGCCCTGATACTTATCTTTTCGCCGATTGGTCTCTCCTCCTCTGGAACGAATATTATTGTCCGCTCTCCTATGTCCACTGACTCAAACTCAGGCTCAAACCAGGTTCCCAGTACTTCCTCAAATATCCTCGATTCATTGTAATAAAACTCGGATAATTGCAGCAGTATTAATGCCCTGTACCCAAGGGCGTCAATTATTGGGTTGCTTATCCCAAGCTTAACATCATCAATCTCTAGGATGTCAAACCAGTTAGACTCGTTGATTGTATCAACGTAAAGGCTTCGATCTGTGTATGCTAGAACCATCTCATTCCCGGCAAAACGTATGTACCAGTCAGAAAAATTCACATCCTTATCCGGTACCGGGGTGTCATACATCATAAGGGGTATCAGTGAGTAGTCCGCAACCAGCAGCAGATCCGCTGGATCATTTAATTCGACTGGGTGTCTTATAACCTGTATACTACCATGTCCCTCGATATGTAGATCTATATTGGGGTACTCGTTGCTGAATTCCTCAGAGACCCTCTCCAAAGGATATAGTAGACTACCTGCACAGTATACTTTGAGAACCCTCGTCTCCTCGGGTTCTGGTCTAAAAAAATAAATGTAACTCGAAGCTAGGACAACAGCACCAAGAAAAAAGAGGGCTATGGTTGTCTTTTTCATGGATTTCACTGGGGGAATATGATCTCTATACGCTCTATCATACTTACCATTTGTCCAGATGTGAGTCCTTCACCAACCAGCCTTAAGGGGGCTTCATCCTCCGGTAATGGTTCGCCGTTGAAAAGGTAGGCTACAATTATTTGGTTATTCTCAGCGATCAGAGTGCTATCAAGTTCTTTGTGATAACCATCAGAGGCAATGAAGGATACTTCATACCCCGACTGGGCGAGTTCTCTGTTGAAAGCTTCAGGTCCGTGTGTGTTGTCATCGTCAACTCTTCCAATAAGTAGCCAGGCAGGTATACCCGTCCACTCGTTTCCATCTCCATCGGTCCAAGAGTACATGTGATCAAGTTCCTCACAGGTAGTTGCTGTTATCCATGTCTCCTTGTTCATCTCCTCAGTAACATATCCAGCCAGTGTCAAATCGAAATCGGGAATATCCCCGCCTGTTGGTGTCTGAGTTTCATTCATTTCCTCAAATACTAGTTTTATCTCCACAACGTTTCGAATCATCTGTCCTTTTGTCAGATCATCGCCAACAAGTCTCAGCGGCCAATACTTGTCGGGTAATGCGGCTCCGTCAAGTTCGTTAGCCAATACGATATTCTCGTTTAGCTTTACAAAGCTGCTATTGAGTTCGACAGTATAACCGTCTCCTGCAATGACCTGAACTGTATATGCTCCCTGATCTGCCAGTTCTCGATTGTATGCATTAGCTGTATGGGTTACAGTGTCATCTATCCTTCCTACCATCAACCATAAGGGTATTCCAGTCCAGATGCCTTCATCTTCGTCCACATAGACTCCCCTATGATTAGGCGTCGTATCCGGACATTTGGTGCCTGATTCAAAGGTAGCTCTATCCATGTTCTCACTAATTGCGCCATTCAATGTGATATTGTACTCTTTTATGGCAGAGATTACCTTGATTACCGTGACTTGCTTAATCCAGTAATGACCCTCAGTTATTAGTCCCTCATCACCTAGAATTACCAGCCTTATAGGGCCATGTCCTTCAATTAAGAAATCGTCATCTTCCCCGTATGCAAGTACAGGTATAAGTTCCTCTTCAGCTTCTACCTCGTCACCTGTGACGGGATTAAATGTTAGGAAGTCACCATTCAACTCCTCCCAGGTGAACACCATTGCGTATCCGTCTGCAGCCGTTATCCTTATGCTGTTATTTTCTGAGGCACCTCCAACTAATTCGAGCACCTCAGAGAGTGGAACACCCGAATAATTATAGGGTCCCTTGATTGTTCCGGCACTGGTAAGTAAACCGCCCTCCATCTCAACTTTGGTCATTTCCTCAAAATCCGATGGACCCACAGTGACTGATTCGTCATCTGCTCCTTCTACTACCATCTCAAACTCGGGTATTGAAGGAGTTTCTGGTCCATTTGTCCCAGGATCCGTCTGATTTTGATCATCGGGCGGACTCTCAGGGGTTCTTGTGAAGTAGTATGCCCCTGCAGCTATAATGATAATTAAAACAATTGCTATTATTGTCGTATAGTTCTGGCTTCCTTTTCTTTTAGCCAGTTTTAGATTCTTGCTCATGCTATACTCTATAACGATGTGTTGATAAAAACATAACGATTTAGAAATAAACCAAACTTGATTCTGCCTTACCATCAAAATACCAATGAGACCAACAACAGCTAATAGATCTAAATACACTTCAGTAATCATAAATGAGCGAATTAAATGAAAAAAGCCTTCAGACGTATCTCGAGTTTCATTATGATACACCAGTTAATATAATTGACATCGAACCTCTAGGAGGAATGGATGAAGTAGAGTTTCTACTCAAGGATTACGGTTACGGAACCCCACTAAGGATAAATTTCACCAGTAAAGGCGTATCCAAAACTATAGTCCTTAATACTGTTAAACCCGGGCCTTTCGGGCATCAGACCATGCCCGACAGGGCTGAAATTCTACTTAGGCAGTATCAAGCATTTAACCAACTACAAAGACATGTTAAGGCTCTAGATGTAGGTGCATTTACAAAATCTGGTTCGATTATATCTATCGGAGACGTTGAGGAGCTATTCTTAATTACGGAACATGTAGAGGGAAAAGAATACTTCCGCGACCTCGACAGAATAAAGACTGACGGAGAGGCGTCGCCTCTAGATTTTAATAGGGCTACCATCTTGGCAGAATATCTATCAGAAATTCACTCAGAGAAACATGAGGATCCAAAATACTATGAGAGGAGAACAAGGGAACTTATTGGACATAATGAGTGCATAATGGGTCTAATGGATAGTTATCCGATGGATCATGATTGGATAACAACTAAATTTCTTTCCAATATCGAGAAGAAAACAATTGACTGGAGATGGCACCTGAAGAAATTAACCCACAGACTCAGTACTGTTCATGGAGACTTTCATCCCTTTAACATCCTTTTCAGGAAAGGTACCGATTTTACCGCACTTGACCGTAGCAGAGGTGAGCGGGGTGAACCAGCTGATGATATCGCAGGTCTGACCATAAACTACCTATTCTGGGGTCTTCTTAAGGATAAAGAGTTCAAAGGACCTTTCAAAGAGCTATGGGAAACCTTCTATGAAACCTATCTGGAAAATACGTCTGACGAAGAGATGCTAACTGTAATACCCCCTTATCTAACCTGGCGAGCCGTTATTGTTGCTAGTCCAGTATGGTATCCTCATTACTCCATGGACATTAGGAAGAAGCTCCTCAATTTTGCCAGTAATATCCTGTATGAGAGTGCTCTCGATCCATACGAAGTGGACCATCTCCTGGAGGAAAAATAGTGAAGCAGGGATGGGCCATATGGATTACAGGTTTACCAGCTTCGGGCAAGAGTACAATAGCTAGGCACTTGGTTGCGGTACTTGAGAGTGAGAATGTACAGGTTCAAGTGCTTGAGTCGGATGAGCTTAGAGATGTATTAACACCAAACCCAACGTACAGTCAAAAGGAGCGTGATATTTTTTATAACAGCATGGTTTACATTGGGACTTTACTAGCCGATAATGGTGTAAATGTATTATTTGATGCGGTCGCAAATAGAAGAGAATGGAGAAATAAAGCAAGAGAAAATATTGACCGGTTTATGGAGGTTTATGTCAATACTCCCCTTGAAATCTGCAAAAAAAGGGATCCTAAAGGAATCTATGAGAAAGCGGAAAAAGGAGAAGCCACCACAGTTCCAGGGATACAGGCAGAGTATGAAAAAATCAAAAATCCTGAAGTAACTGTAGATGGGACCGTTGATCCTAAAAAATCCGCTGAAAAAATTATCGAGGTAATGAGGGAAAATGAGTTCATCATATAACTGGCGAAAAATACTCCACGAGATGAAGGACAATGTACGGGAAAGGGTACAAGAATTATATCCAAAGCGAGGAACTGTCAGCTATTTTAAATTCAAAAATATGCTGGATAGTAAGGCACAAGAGGCTATAATTGAGATCATCAAAGGTTACGATCTGCCAGCTAGACTCATCAGCGAAGAGGGTAACAAAGAATTCAATGGGGATCAGTATTTTTTAACAGTAGATCCCGTAGATGGGACAACAAATCTATCTCGAGGTTTACATCCTAGCGTCACAAGCATCAGTGTCGCAGAGAATACAAATCAAAGTGATGTAATAGCTGGAATAGTCTCTGGCCTATACACTGGAGGGACGTTCTATGCCGAAAAAAACAAAGGAGCGACACTCGACGGAAGCTGTATAAAAGTAGCAAAACCTGTAGAATATAGACATGGCTTAATCTCAATGGACATAAGTAAGGTTCCTAAACTTGAGCGATTAGCTCCTCTTATAAGAGAATCACGGCATATACGATCTGAAGGTTGCAGTGCAGCAAGCCTTTGCCACATCGCATCTGGTGTCCTTGATGCACACATAGATCTGAGGGGTATAGTAAGAGCCACTGATATCAGTGCTGGTCTAATAATACTCAAGGAGGCGGGCGGAATCTACACAATTAACGGCGAAATTGAGGGAGAGTTTCTATTGAGAAAAGACACTCGTGTAGAACTAATAGCTGCATCAGGGCGAGATATGCTACATCAGATACAAAAGATAATGAGAATATCATGAAGTATGAAGGAGAGTTAATACTAGCAAAACTCAAAGAACGACCAAATCGATTCTTAGGGCTAATTGAACTAGATGGTAAAATTACTCATTGCTTCATTCCAAACCCCGGAAGAATGAAAGAACTAATGATCCCAGGTACGAATGTCTATTTAATCGAGAAAAAAGGTCCACACAGAAAGACTGATTATGACATGAAGCTAGTAGAAATGGATGGAAACCTAATAAGCGTGGATTCTAGATTACCCAACAAGATATTCGCCGAAGCAATAATACAGAACAAATTAGATCACTTCAGGGGATATTCAATTACTAAAACTGAGCCAAGTTTCATGGATTCACGACTTGACTTTCTATTGAAGAAACGAGGTGAGCAGGCATTGGTAGAATGTAAATCCTGTAATCTCGTGGAGGATGGAACTGCCCTATTTCCTGACGCACCAACACTAAGAGGAGCGAGGCACATGAATACACTCACCATGGCACTTGAGCAGGGTCGTGCCGGTGTTGTTTTCATAGTGCAACGAGATGATGCTGACATTTTCAGTCCATTTAAGGATAGGGACCCAGAATTCGCGGGGGCGATAAAAAATGCAATCGAAAAAGGTGTAGAGACCTACGCGTATACTTGCAACGTTGATCTACTGGAGATCTATATTAAAGACAGTATACCCGTTGTCATGTGAAATGGCTCAAAACAATGAAAAAACGCATAAAATGAGCTCGCATACAGAATTAAAGTAGAAGAAGATATTATTCAGCTTTTAAATCTTAGATACAGTTTTTAAGCATCTGAAGCTGAAAATAGGCAGAGCAAGGTTATGGGAAAGAAGAAGGTCCTAAGTGAGAAAAACCTAAGGGTAATGGAGTATCCCAGTGAGAACGATGTGCTGGGCATAGTCCTGAAACATCTTGGTAACGATCGTTTCCAAGTTAAATGCCAAGATGGTAACGTTAGAGTTTGTCGAATACGGGGTAAAATGAAGAGGAGGACATGGGTTCGTGAAGGTGACATTGTCCTTGTCTCTCCTTGGGACTTTCAGAGTGAAGATAGAGGAGAGATTTTCCATAGATATACCGAGAGCCAGGCAAGCGATCTGAGAAGGAAGGGAATCCTAAGAATAGAATAGAGGAGTATATTGTGTCCCGGAAGAGAGACATAGATAAAGAAACCGATGTAATGGAGAGAAAGTATGAGGAAGAGGCCCTCATCAAGGAAAAGAACCGTGAAGAATTCAGGGTTATAGAAGAAGTATTTGACCGCCTCACAATCCAGGGAATGCTAAAGCTGTTCACAAGAGGCACAATAGATCAGCTTCATGGAGTAATTAACGCCGGAAAAGAGGCGAGAGTGTACTGGGCGACGGATCATGACGAAAGAGAACTGGCTGTTAAGATCTATTACACACATACCGCGGATTTTAGGAAAGGAATGATGCAGTATATTCAGGGCGATCCACGTTTCAAGAACGTTCGAAAAAATACAAGGAGTATGGTCTATACATGGACACAGAAAGAGTATAGTAACCTCCAGCTTTGTGAAAAAGCGGGTGTTAATTCACCGAGGCCCCTTGATTTCTATAGGAACATTCTCGTAATGACCTTCATAGGTGAAGATGGTGTTCCCGCCTCGCTCCTCAGGGATTATCCCCCAGAGGACCCAACAAATTTTTATGAAGCCGTAATCGAACAAATGCGAATCCTCTGGCAGGATGCTGGACTAGCCCATGGTGACCTGAGTGAATATAATATAATGAACTATAAACAAGAACCCGTAATATTTGACGTAAGTCAGGCGATGCTGAAGATTCACCCCCTTTCTGAGACCTTGATAGAGCGTGATATAAGAAACATAACGAATTACTTCAGAAGGCAGGGTGCTGATATTAGAGACCAAGACGAATTAAAGGAGTGGATAGCAGGTGGAGCAGAAGACATATCTTAGAATACCCGAGGACCGTTTAGGAGTGCTAATAGGGCACGATGGTAAGACAAAGCACAGAATAGAGACAGTATTCAAAGTTGATTTGGATATCAAAAGCGAGACGGGAAACATAGAGATAACATTAAAGGAAGATCAAAACGATGTCTCTGTTTTATTCACAGTTCAGAAAATAATAAAGGCCATTGGAAGGGGGTTTAGCCCTCGTAGAGCGATGACCCTTATGGACGAGGATTACGACTTGACAATCATCGATTTAGAGGAATGGGCAGGAACCTCCAAGAATGCCCAAAATCGCCTAAAGGGAAGGGTAATAGGAAAAGGAGGAAAGAGCAGAGCTCTCTTAGAGGAGCTTACGGATTGCCTTGTCAGTGTTTACGGATCAACCATCTCGATTATAGGGAACTTTGAGATGCTCCCTGTTGCCAGAGAGGCTGTAGAGATGCTTCTGAATGGTGCATTTCATAAAACTGTTTGGAATCACCTATATGCGTACAGACGTAAGATGAAGAAGGATAGGGGGGAGCTATGGTACGAGCAGCCCCGAGGAAGTGAGTAAGAACATATGACACAGGTAGAATACCAGTCTATTAGCCCATCAGACTTCTTCTACCGAAACCGAGAGATAGCAGGTTTCAGTAACCCGAGTAGAGCGACTTATACCGCAGTTAGAGAGCTACTGGAGAATAGCCTAGATGCTTGCGAGGTACAAAGGGTTCCTCCCACAATTTTTCTCCGCATAACAGAGACGCAAAGGCCTAGAAGAGAGGAAGACACTAGTATCTATAAGCTAAGAATAGAGGATAATGGAACAGGCGTACCTGTAGAACATATACCTCAAGCATTCGGTCAGGTATTTTATGGCTCGAAATATACCCTACAGCAGGCGAGGGGAACTTTTGGGCTTGGTGGAACCATGGCAATTCTTTATGGCCAGATAACGACCCATCAGCCTGTTAAGGTAATCAGTAGCACAGGTGATGAGATTCATGAATTTACCATGATGATCGATATTCAGAATAATTGTGCTAATATAATCAAGCATCAGATTAAACAAAATAAATCTGGCTGGCGAGGAACCGCTCTAGAGCTGCAGATGGAAGGAGACTACAGCCGGATAATGTATCGCTTAATAGAGTACCTTAAGCAGACCGCAATGGTCAGCCCATATGCAGATTTAACATATATAGGTCCCAGGGGGCGTCTCTACAAGTTCGAGAGAGGGACAACCAAGCTTCCGCCACTGCCAGAACCAGTTAAACCACATCCACATGGAGTTGATGTGGAGACTTTTAGACGACTTATTAGCACTACAAAGACGAAAAACCTCAAAGACTTCATGATGGAGCACTTCCAGGGAGTAGGTACGGTAACCTCAGATAAGTTCCTAGAGATGGCTGAATTAAGCCCTAAGTCAAAGCCTAAAACCTTGGCTCCTGATGACATAGTTAAGGCTGTAAGAACCACTAAGGAATATGATAGTTTCAAGAGACCGGACGCAAGTTGCTTGAGCCCTATAGGTGAGGAGTTACTTGAGACAGGTATAATCAAGGAGCTTGGGTTGACAAGTGAAGATTTTATTAAAGTGGTTACAAGGAAACCGTCAACTTATCTCGGATTTCCCTTCGTCGTGGAGGCTGCAGTAGCAACCGGGAACACGATAAAAAAGCTTCACGGACCCGGAATTACTCTTTACAGGTTTGCGAATAGAATCCCTCTTTTATTCGACGAATCTAGCGGTGTGATCTGGAAGTCAGTACATAAGAATATTAACTGGAAGACATACAAAGTTGACAGTGATACTTCTCTCGTTATCGCAGTCCACGTATGCAGCACTAAGATTCCTTACAAAAGCGTCGGAAAAGAGTTCATGGCAGATCAACCCGAGGTCGAGAGAGAGATAACAAACGCAATCAGAGAGGCAGCTAGGGCCTTGAGGCGTTTCATTGGTAGAAAAAAGCGCATAGCAAGAGAGCGCCGCAGGTTGAATGTCTTTAACAAATACTTACCGAAGATAGCTGAGTTTTCGACCAAGCTTGCAGAGGAGAAAAAGGAGCCTGGCATAGATCACCTCTTGGAGGCTGTTAGTGCAAATATTTCCGATGTAGAGGAGAGATTAGAGGAGATAGCTGAGATTGACGAAGAGGACTAGCGAAGCAGAGAAAAGAAGAAAAGCAATGGAGCAAAGCCTGACCCAGTTAGGAAGCCTAATTTACGAGCAGATAGAGAACAGTGAGTTCCCCTGGGTTCACATGCAGAGCAGATCAACAGATAATATTCTATACGATCCAGATGAGAGACAGTATATTCTCGGTCCAAGGATGATCAGGAGGCACAGCAGAAACATTAGACACATCAGGCCTTTTACTCAACTTGTGTGGACCGCTTGGTTCGCTAAGGAGCTTGTTAAGCTGAAAAAGACGAGCACCCTCAGGGAGGTTTACTATAGCGCCAGAGGCCAAAGAGATATTGAGTACAGCAGCCAGCAAGAATCTGACAACATAATAACGGACCTTGAGGTCGCACTAAATAGAGCTAGAGAGGATTTCAATATATTCCCGGAGGAAAGGAGCGCCATATTCGGGGACCTTACCATAGAGTACACTGTTCCTGGCTATGAAGGAAGAACCATGAACCTAACCGATCACCCAGATGGCGTCATGATAGGTCCCGCTCTAACCAGCAGCGAGTTCGTAGACACCAGCGCAGATAAAGTACTGGTCATCGAGAAAGGCGCCATGTTTACAAGGCTAGTGGAAGAACAGGCTCATAGAAAATTTAACGCAATACTTGTGCACACGGCGGGACAAAGCCCCAGGAGTACTAGGGGGATTATCCATAGGTTGAATAAAGATCATGATCTGCCTGTCTATATATTTACAGACGGTGACCCGTGGGGGGTCCATATCGCTATGGTTATAATAAGCGGGAGTGCGAATGCTGCCCATCTTCGAGGACTTACAACCCCCGATGCTGAATGGATAGGAGTTTGGGGGACTGATATTAAAGAATATGAGCTACCCACTGAGCCGCTAACAGAGTATGATCATAAACGATTATTTGAGCTCAAAGAGGACCCAAGATATAAGGGTGAGATATGGCAAAGGGAGCTTGATATCTTTTTAGAAATAGAACAGAAAGCGGAGTTAGAGGCCTTCAGCCGGTATGGTCTTACTTACATCGTCGATGAGTACCTCCCAGCAAAGCTAGGAGAGTAATCCATATAGCATTCCTCGTATAATCCCCTAATTACTCATGTCAGGCAAAATCAATCTTAGCTTCACAGGCCTAGTAACTATTCTTGCTGGCTTTGTACTATTAGCCTCTGGTCTACTTCTTGTGATTAATACTTGGAGCACAGAGATGACAGAAGTTAACCCATGGTTTCTATCACCGATCGGATTATTCTTAGCCTTGATCGGCATAATAGTAATGATCTCAAGGGGTGAATAGATGTCAGTAAAGGGTGTGATCATGGCAGGTGGGATGGGTACAAGGTTTAGACCACTTACAAACTACTTCCAGAAATGCATGATACCCATCGGGGATATGGAAAAACCAATATTGGAATACATAGTTAAGCTTTACAGATACCATGATATTCGCGATCTAATACTCCTTGTTGGATACAAGTACCTACAAATACAG
>WJIV01000307.1 GCA_014730055.1 Candidatus Bathyarchaeota archaeon | reverse complement strand
GTTTTGAGTACTTTGAGGAATTAAATAACCTTCTGGGCCTTTTGCGTTATGGTCGAAGGCTTTGTCAGTGTCCTTCTCTCTTTTAACCTTCTTTACATTATCAGTGACTTTCTCAACTGCCTTATCTACAAGGTTATCTATACCCATGTTTTTGATTAAATTGAATGGGTTATCAATATCGTTCATTAAAGACCTGACATCAATTAGGGTAGTCTTTAATGCTTCTGTCAATAATTCTAATTCTTTATCAGTTTTATTCAATTTATTTTTTAGGTCTTCTATTTCTTCATGGAGATTCTCACTACTGTAACTGTTGTAGTAGTCTTGTGTTTGACCTTCCACATCCATGTTTATCTCCATTTTGACCCCCCTTTAAGTTGAAAAAATAAAAAAATAGGAGCTTATTCTATAACCATTACATCTTCGTGGATGGCAGGTAATGTTCTCTCTATAGTTAATACAGAGCCCGTAGCAGGTCTCAATTCTATGCGGAATTGTTCATACTCTGAAGTATATTCGCTTCCGTCAGCTGTAAAGTCATCAAGAGCTCCTACAGCTGAGAAATCGATTACGACTTTCCAGCGTTCACCGCCCTCTACTAGACCATCAGCGTCTCCAACAATTTCTGTAATATTTACTGCATCGGTTGAGGCATCGGAATATACCACACCATGTTGATATGGGTTGGCGTAAGTTACTATTAATTTAGATTCGTTTATGTCAACTGGTTCTTTACCTTGTGATAATCTGATATAGAATTCACAACTTGTCATATTTTTGTTGGTTGTATCCATAATTCCAATAATATCTCCATCTGCTTGTAAAGATGAGGAGGCTTCCTGCATTCCTGCCGAGATTACTGTCTGGCTCTTCTGAGCTGTAAGGAATCCCATGTTTAGAACTACGAATGCGAAGGCTGCTGCGGTTATTACGAAGGCTACTAGTATGATTGCTGTCTCTAGGCCTGTCATTCCACGTCGGTCTTTATATATTTTCATATTGGTTCTCCTTGTGGGCTTTATGCCGGACCTATCATTAAGAATAAATATGATAAGTATGCGCATGTAGAGAAAACTTACATACAAGATGTGTTTTTATGATCTATTTTCTATAGTTTTTTATTATGGCTTTCTATGTAAATCTTTTTACCATCTTTTCATTTTGGAATAAATCATAGTCTTTCTTCCTGTCTATTTTCAGGTAGTTGATAAAGTGAATGTTAATTATGTTAATAAAATATTTTTTACTTTATCAAAATATTTGTGATATTCTATTTGTAAATTTTCTTACGAATGCTGGTAGTAAGGGCTTTACAACCTTAAATGGTACTGCTTCGCTTGATGCTTCTTTAAATAAATACCCGTCTCCTTTTACTCTTGTTATGATGGTGTATTCCCCTAGTTCCTGTGTTTGGAAAGTAGTAGAGTAAAACCCATCCTTGTCGGTTAAGGCCAGTAGGTACTCTACTTCTCCATCTCGATAGATTTCTATTATTACCTCTTTAGCGATTGTTTTAAAGCTATAATAACCAGAGATTTCTACTTCATCTCCTAGCGCATATTTTTGTTTTCTTGTATAACATGTAACAGATGCGTCCAGGCTCTGTACATTACATATTTTAATATCAGAGGTTGACGGATGATAGCCGTTACTGCCTTCGAAGTCTGCACTGATGGTATATTCTCCTGCTAGGTTTGGCCTGAACCGGTGTGTATAGCTACCGTCACTTTTTGGTTTAATTGTGTGAGTCGACTTTTCACCGTCTCTCTGGTAATTAATCGTGAATTCATTTCCCCCATTTTTAATATTTCCATATGTGATTATCTCTTCTCCGGCTGTAATTCTGTTTTTTAGGACCTTGAGTTCTATAGTTGTGTTGGTCATTACTTTGAATAAGTTTGAGATACTTGATTTTGATCCAAGTATATCCCAAGCATCCACCTGGTAGTATAGTGTATCACCTGTGACCAAACCAAGTAGATGATATCGGTAAATGTTGTTGGTTCGGTTCTCAAAATTCGTGTCCGATATGTAGCTTGAGTTATCTATCGTGTAGTTTATTGATAGTTTCTCTAAGCCATATCGAGTGGTTGCCTTTACGTCAATGAAGTAATCTTCTTTAACATTCACGTTTTTTGATGTGTTTAATAGCTCTATTTGGGGTGGGCTGAAATCTGTCTGAATTATGAAGTTCACGTATCCTTTTCCATCTTCAGCCATTAGTACGAGGTGATAGAGCTTATTTCCGGAACCTTCGCTAATGGTTATCTCCATGTCTTCCCCGTAGTGCTGTGCGCTGTCAACGCATTCATATTGCCTGTATCCTTGAGGATCAAAGTTAAATCCGCCTATACCTGATTTTACCTCTCCCTTTAGCCCACCGCTCCACGAGACAGGGATGCCATTTACGTACTCACCAAGGCTGTTCCTTGATCCTGCTCTGGGCTCACCCATCAGGTAAATTCTAGCCTCGTACATATCCAGTAATTCGGGTACTTCGATTAACACTTTGAACTCGGGGGTTGAGGTGTTGAACTCATAGGCCCAGTTACAACGATCGTTTGATCTTGTTGTGTGCCAGGCTTCCATCTTGAGGTCAATCCATTCGTCGGTGTTGATGTGTTCGATGACTGTTAGTATCGCCTCTTTGGAGGAATTGCTCTCCTTCTCATCGTTGTAGATACTGATGTAGTAGTCACTAGTGAGATCAGGTACGAAGTATTGGTTTTCATCATCGTTTCCTATCTGCTCGATGAAGCCGGCTGACTCGGTGTGGCTAGATAATGTCACGTATCCCCTGCCAGCCTGGTATCGGTATAGGTAAACATCATAATCTGTCTTGTACTCCTTGTCCTCGGTCCACTCGCCGTTAAGGTATATGTGGTACTTGTGGTCCTTCGCTAGTTTGTATTTATATGTCATGTATTCCCCTGGCGGTATCTCCCCCTCGTTTATCACTGTTGAACCTATGGGGTTTTCAACATCGATTATTCTGCTGGAGTCGATGTACCTATAAGCATTGACGTGACTCTGCTGGAGGAAAACAAGTATAATGATGACTAATGTGACAGTCAGTACGACCTTCCTTAGATTAGATCTGGTCCTAAGCGTTACTTTCTCGGGGCGGTTTTTCACTTTGTGAGAAACAGATTTGTAGAATATTAAATAATTATGGATTATTGTTACTATAAAAATTGATGTCTTTTTCAAATATCAGTTATAAAAAGTAGATATTATTATTGCGTCCAAGCTAATTGTTTTGTACTATCATACTTTATAGTCTTGATTGCTTTTAGTTGACTGGGTATTTTGTTTTAAATATATAGTAATTAAAGAGAAGTATCTTCCATATTGTTTAATTTACAATTTCGTCGTGTTGGTTTATAATGAAATTCGGGATGAGGTCAAAGATACCTTTACTCTTATCTGTAAATGTGTTGATCTTTTTCTATATACTTTTCATCTACTCTCCCAATGTTCCCATAAAGGACGATGTAACTATCTCGTGTAGCGTCAAGACTGAGAACGATATCCACAGCAATAGTAGTATAAAATACATAAGTGGATATGTGAAAAACTTCAGCAACTATACCCTATACGACCTCTCTGTTCACATAGAGTCCGACAGCAAGGGGGAGTCGGAGATATACTCCACTGATGTCGGTGTACTTGGCCCAGGTGAGGTGAAGACATATCTTATCGACCTTGAGAGGTACACCAATGATTTTGAGATAGTCAAGAAGTGGGCGACTTACCGGAAGGGAAACTAGTAATAGCTTTCGACCTTTATTTTGATTTTGTTTAAATTAAATATAGAGGATATATTAGGAAGTAACGATATTATATATGTTATGGTGTCTTCTCGCAGGTCTAGTTTGAGCAGGATTATGGAGATTGAGAGGGAGATCCAGGAGATAAAAAAGTCCCAGGATTTCAAGAAGATTAATGAGAACATTCAGATCTTGGAGTCTAATAGTGGTAGCAGGAGTATCAGGGTAGAGTCTCCTGGAAGCGATGAGAAGATTATGTTAAGAAGGAATACTGATGAGGCCAAGGAGATAACGCGGAGCTACCAGGATATGCGTAAGGCCTATATCGACAAGCTCAGGGAGCTTGAGCACGAGAAGACAAGGCTGAAACGGGAGCTATTTGGCTAGTTAAGTAAGAACTTTTGGTAATTAAACTAATATTGACAGTTAAGGATCTTGGGTTATGCGATGCAGTAGGTGCGGCAAAGAATTCGAGACCCCCTCGCTTCACGCGATAACCGAGATAACAAGTTCACCTGATTCACAGCTCACTCCTCTCTGTCCCTATTGTTATGCTATTCTCGACCTGGATGAACAAGAATAGCTTATTTCAATAATATTCTTTAACCGTAAGAGCAGATTCTGTATGTAATCATGAGACCTATTGACGGGCGGTTCTGGAAGGTACTATTATTAGCCAGCATCTGTTTCACGTTCCTTGGCTTATTCTCTTTGACGGGTCTAAGGGAGAATATTAGCGGGGATAGTATCCCGAACCGGCCTCAGCATGGTCCTCCCATCGAGTACAACTGGGAGAAAGCGGTGCCCATAGTTATACTGACCGTATTATCGATTGTAGTGTCGGTGTTCAGCTGGCAGCAGTTAAATGGACGCTAATTCAAAGCTGAGGCTGCTTAAGCAGAAGATCATCAGTAATTTTATACATTTCAAAGTCTATCTCGTTGTATGGCGAAGTTGAAGATCACTGTCTTGAAGAGGCAGAGCCCGGATGAGATTTTCGATGAATTACCGGTGGAGCGCAGGGACTGGATGGTGCCCTGTGAGATATATGAGGATGGGCAGGAGTTCCTCCTGGATAGTTTGTCCATGCCTGAAGGCTTCTGTGGTTCCGCTTGGCAGACGATCTATCCTAATGCACGTACCTTGATCTATGGTGGCGACTTGCCTTTCTTCGATGAGAAGGGGACGTCGGTTACCTGCTGTGCGGATGGTATGCGGCCTGTTATCTTCAAGCTCGAGAGGGTTGAGTAGCCCCCTATTTTTTTCGTAATTAATATTAGAGTCAGTTCCTCTGTCATTTGTGGTGTATTATTTGGATAAGGTTGTCTTGCTCAGGTGTAGGGGAGATTTCAATGAGACCTTCAGGGCTGGCATTGATCTCCTCGGGGGTTATGAGCCGAGGTCCCCCTTTGTCGTAAAGCCGAACCTCTGTACTGGTGATGATCATACAGGTTGCGCGAACGTTAAACTGGAGGTGGTGGAGTCTCTCGTCAGCTATGTCCTGGAACAGGACCCCAGAGCTGACATCAGGATAATGGAATCCGACAGCATGTCCAAGTACGCAGATAAGGCCTTTGAGAGGTATGGCTACAGGGCTTACGCTGAGAGGCTGGCAGATGAGGGAGCAAGCGTCGAGCTGATTAACCTGAGTAAATCACCCCTAACGAGGTTCAACTTCAACGGGGACTACTTCAAGCACCCTGAGCTACCGGAAGTACTTTCCAGTACGAGGGATATTGCCTCCATAGCCCTAGCGAAGACTCATAGCTTGACTATGGTAACCGGGGCCTTGAAGAATATGTTCGGGCTTCTGCCCCGTAAGGACCAGGCCTTTTATCACCCTAGTATTCATGAGGTGATCCTTGACTTGAACAGGATGTTCAGGAGCAGCCTCTGCCTCATTGACGCCCGGATGGGACTGGAGGGAGTGATAAGTGGCACTCCCAAGGAGGTTGGGTGTCTTATACTGGGTACTAACCCGGTCTCTGTTGACTCTACGATGGCCAGGGTTATGGGTTTCGAGCCGAAGAGGATCCGTCACATTGTTGAGGCATCCAAGCATGGGCTGGGGAGTATGGATCCCGAGGTTCTTGGAGACGAGGTTGAGCCCCTCACTGTAAGGTTCCGGGAGCCCTCGGGTCTCAAGAAGAGTGCGGTCCTCTGAGTCTCAGTTTTTTATATCTAGGATGCATGTGTGTACTGAGATGTCCTCTAATGATAACGGTATATGTCCAAAGTGCGGTGAGGTGATGAGGGGCGGTCAAGCTTTCATCGAGATGGATGTCTTCTCCAGGAATCACCTCTACGGGATGAACCCATTCACGGGTATCAATATCCCCACGGATGACGGGAACTCTAAGGCCTCGAGGCTCATGTGGCGGGAGAGGACCGGGCGGAAAAGTGGGTGGCTCTTCAAGAGCGATGAGGAGGAAACCATGATAGTCCGGGGCCACCGCTGCCCCTCCTGTGGTTTCCTGGAGTTTTACGCTGGTTCGGAGTAGAGGTCTAGGCTTCGTTTTAGTGTTTCTATCTCCTGTCTTAGGTTTCTTCTGGCTGCCTGCTCGTATTTCTTCCTGAAATAGCTGGTGTGGTAGATGCTTTTGAGATCTAACATTTGTTCTAAGAAATTTATCCTATTGCTGGCGTATTTCTTCATGGGAAGGTGGGAGTATTCTCTCCTTATCTTCTCGGTGTAGTCCGTGTAATTCTTTTCGGGTTTACTGAGTATGGATAGATCTATATCGAGCAGCAGCTCAGTATCTTTGTGCTCAACGTCATGCCTATGATTTGTTGCCTTAATCATTTCACTGACCCTTCTCAAGCGTTCCCATGGGAGACCGATTTCAGAAAGGGTTTTCTGTGCGTATTCTGCGCTTTTCTC
>WJIV01000311.1 GCA_014730055.1 Candidatus Bathyarchaeota archaeon | reverse complement strand
GTCTATCAACGAGATGATTAAATGGATCAAGTAACGGTAATACAGCTAAAAAGAAGAAAATCTTAATGACGTTTAGGTAGATCTTCTAGGAATATTATGTTAGAGCCTACGAGACTGATGATGTAGGCAGATAATACCACTATTGATAAAGTATTTAATGGCTGACTCATTACGGATACGACTGTTAACCAGAAGTACACTATCATTGGAAGTACTTAGATATCCCTTTGAGGGAGATTGCCCCTGCCAATCGCGGCTCTTAATAACAGAAGTTTATAGGCTGCTTCTACGACTTTCAGGCCACCTCAAGCTGTGATAAAAGAGAGAGATTTTAACCTTGACACACTAAGACTGATCAGATTTTCAAAATTTAAGCGGGGTTCCTCCTCGGCTCGGTGTAAATGCTAGCTAATTATCTCTGGAAGGATTTTTTACCATATATGTTGAAGTCTTTAATGAATTGGATAAGGATAGCTGGCATTGGGATATTCTAAACAAAGCAAGATACAAGTTACTCATTGGGGGCTTTCTTCTCGCAACCATAGTTTCAGCGTACTACCTTGGCTATATGGGAAAAAGGGGGCAGGAGCAGGCTTCCTTTGAGGATGAGCTGGGGGCTTCTGTAATCTCGGGGGCTGATTTCCTCGTCAGGATGCAGAACACGGATGGCAGCTTCAAGTATATTTACTACCCCGAGTCCAATGAGTACAGCACGGCAAATAACATCCTACGCCACACAGGGGTCGTTTACTCCCTCCTCATGGTCTACGAGTACTCGGGTGAGGAAAAGTACCTGTGGGCCGCTGAGCATGGCATCGACTTTCTTATGCGGCACGTAGAGTACATGGACGAGGAAAAGGCATACGTATTCTTCAATGACAAGGCCAAGCTGGGGGGAGCAGCCCTAGCTGCAATAGCACTTGCCAAGCACGAGGAACTCGAGGCCACGGGGGAGTACAGGGATACGGTCAGGCATCTGGTCGACTTCATCCTATATATGCAGCAGGACTCTGGCAAGTTCACAAGCTTCTACATCTATAACGGGGAGTACAAGAGCCCCAGCGACTCCCAGATATACCCCGGTGAGGCCCTTCTTGCCTTAATCAGGGCCTACGGACTCCTTGAGGAAGAGGAGTACCTCACCTCTATGGAAAAAGCCTTTGAGCATTACTCTCAGGCGTTCAAGGATGACCCCAGTACGGCCTTCACCTCATGGACCACCACGGCCCTAGCTGAGCTCCACTTGATCAGACCTGAGAGAAAATACGTCGACTTTGTGTTCCTCATGCAGGACTGGTTGACCTCCGGGCAGTACACCCATGGTGCAGATGATCCAAGGTACCTCGGAGGCTACGGGCCGGGAGTGCCGACTGTGAGCGCTGGTAGCAAGACTGAGGGGGTCGCAGATGCATACCTCCTGGCAGAGAGGGTGAACGACAGAGAACGGGCCGAGAGGTATAAGGAGTCCATGATGATGGCCGTGAACTTCCTAACCCAGCTCCAGTACACGGAGGAACTTGCGTCAATTCACCCAGACCCTGAGGTAGCTGTGGGTGCCTTCTTCCATCACTTCGGAGAGTACTCAGCCAGGGTTGACTATACCCAGCACTGCATCTCAGCCATGATAAAGGCACTAACGTATCATGATCAACCTGTAAACTGATGTATAGATTATAGCAAGATGACAATCTCGGATTATTTACAAGTTTAGATTTTTTCTTAACGCTATGAATTGAATACCCAATTTAAGATATATAATCTACAAATTTAATTAATGATAAAGGATATCTCATAAGGGATCTTAAATTATTAAGACCAGAAATTGTCATAACTCCTTGTCCATCTTTATGAATTATGCCATAAGAAGCCCGATGAATACCAGTGATAGCCAGTCAGCTTTAAAAATATTAACATCGTTAAAAAAAGGGAAAATTAGTTACCAAGTGCTATTAATGTGTAGAGATCACCGTCACCAGGAGCGTTAACGTAACCGTTAGCATTAGTATCCTCCCATTTGACGATTATCCACCTATATGTGTATAACCACATTTCACGGTTTACTACCCTGTCGAAGTACTTGCCGGCTGCGTAGCTGCCTTTCCACCCGAACCCCTGGAAGACCATCATGTAACGTCCATCCGGGTCCATGAAGAACTCAATAAGGAACATGTCCTCCCCATGATTGATCACCGATATCGGAAGATCCGCGCCCGGTATGCCTGTACCGTTAGCGTACTTGAAGTAAAACCGGTCCCCGTCAATCACGAAGTGGATCGGAGCCCCGCCCGCGTTCTCCCCGTAATAGGTCACAAGGTTAACATCGGGGCCACCAAAGGTCGCTACTGCCTCACCGGGATCACCCACTGGCCTGCCTGTTCCCTGATTCACCGCTGAAGGATCGGTGTCTTCTGCTTCGGTCACTGATCTTAGCTTGGAGTAGAGCAAGCCCGATGCCGTCCAGTCACTCAGCATCGCGGGGCCCATAACCAGCGGCTTCCCCGGGTCATCAGAAGGATAAATCATATGCCAGTTATTGAATGGTCCATGGTATCTAAAGTCGCTTATCAGTGAGTCTGGCTGGTACGGTGAGTTCTGCCACGGGAAGAAGATGACATTGTCGGAGACCTCTTCACCTGTTCCCGACGGGTTCTCTGTCGAGTGGTATGGCCCTGTGCTGTTCCCCCACCAGCAGTCAGCAGCGGTTACCGTGTACGAGAAGGACTCTAACCCAATACCCTGATTATTCACGAACTGTGAGTAGGTAAAAAAAACATGTGAGGACTCTGTATAAGCTCCGTTAACGCCGTTATAACTCATATTAGTGTTGGTGATTATTCCCTCAGACATAGAGAGGTAAACCCCTGGCCCGTAGTTATCTGTGAACCTGGAGCCTGAAACATATAATTCGTTACATGAGGTAGCCCAGAGCCCTATAGCGTTCAGTAAAGAGGATACGTTGAATAATGTTGCGGTGTTAGACTCTGCCATGAATATCCCGTTATTCATGTTACCAAAGATATCACAGTTCGCGATCCTTGCTAGGTCACATGCTCCTATGAAGTAAATGCCACTGTCCTCGTTTCCATATATCGTACAGCCCTTGACAAGGAAAGCGTCCGAGCACTGGGCGGTTAATCCATCGTATGTATTAGCGAAAAGCTGGCAATCCATGATTACTGATTCGATGCAGGAGGCGAGCCATATTCCTGAAGCGGAGTTATAGCTTGAGTCACATTCAGTGATGGTTGCCTTCTGGGATGCATCTAGAGTTACCCCACTATCCTCATTACCGTACATGCTGCAGTTCTCAATGTCTATGTTGTGTGAGGCCTCAAAGACCGCGCCATTAGCGGAGTTGTTGTTAAACTCGCAGCCTATCACATCCATAAAGTTAGAGTTCAGTACGCCTAACCCGGATTCGCCGTTGAAGTTGAATTCACAGTCTTGGATATCAGCGTCCTCTACCATGTTCAAAAAGCCCCCCATCATGGCGTTTTCGTAGACACTGCACCCCTGTATTACTGGTTTGTCACAACCCCAAAGGTAGATGCCATTGTCGCAGAGAAAAATGAGGCAATCAGAAACATTAACAGACTCGCTTCCGGTATAACAGGCTACACCCTCCGTAGAGTTAAATAGGGAAAATCCTACTATGTCGACGTTATCAGATGAGATTGTTACGGCTGTGCCCTCTAGGCCATCAATGAATGTGGTTGTCTTATCCTGGCCTTGGAGAGTTATGGACCTGGTTATATTTACTGTCTCTCTGTATGTTCCGCTGCTAACATAGACGGTGTCCCCTGGGTCTGCGTTATTTACGGCCTCTTGGATGGTCAAGTAGTCTCCCGGAACATAGATGGTTGTTCCATTAGCTCCAACCGGACTGTTAGACCAATTTTG
>WJIV01000306.1 GCA_014730055.1 Candidatus Bathyarchaeota archaeon | reverse complement strand
GTTTTAGATGAGTGAAGAGATGCTGGGTATTATAGGGAATACGGAGAGTAAGATGGGTACTTGGAGAATGAAGAAGTGGTCCCTGGTTTTCACTACGGATAGGGTGTTTGTTGTTAAGGTTTCGGGGACTCTTGGTATGGTGGCTAGCAGTCTTGGGGGTGCCGTTGGTAGTATCCAGGATTTCAAGACTAGAGGTAAGATGGGAGATGTTTCTGGGGGTGAGATCGATTCCTTGGAGGCGTTTCTTGAGGAGGATGAGGATAATGTTGCTATATCTAGGTCCGATATTGAGGGTGTGGAGATGAAAAAGGGTGGATTGTTGTCTCCTTATAAGATAATCTTCCACACAGGTGGGAAGGATTATGAGTTTAACTTGATCGAGAGGAACCGTTTCGATGAGTATAAAGAAATGATTAGGGACATCTTCCCCGAAAAAACATTGTAAGAGAATATGACCATACACGCATAACCATATTTTCACTCCATTAGGATTATAGAAACTGTAGATCTGATCACTGGATGGATACAAGTGTGAAACAGAAAAGGCGTCTATAGGTTCTGCTAGAACTCTTCATAAAATCTTTTAATAGAGAACTTTTAATAAAAAAGAGAAGTTCATTAAGTAATGAATTGATCTGATTTATTTTTCATAGTTGATTTGGAAGATAATCCTACTATTCCCAAGCCTACCACAAAAAGCATTATGATATACGGAAATAATGCCGTCCCAACAGATGAAGATGATAATAATCTCTATAATCCATGTTAGATTCAACCTAACTTCAAAAGAAAAATGTACTGAACTATTCGAAAAGTTACCTGAATATTTTCAAATGACACGAAAAATGAGGATACGTAAAACAATTGCCGGAATAGATAAAACGATAATCAAGGATAATGAGATCGAAAAAGTTTGGTACGTTATCGGTATTCAATCTAAGATGATGTTCGAATTGTTGAGCATATTTGATGAAAGTAAACCCATTCTGGTTCCTCAAATGGAGCCCTATCTACATTATATCCGTAACATGGCTCAACTAAGGTTATTATGATGCATGCAATAGAAGTACTCAAATGGACCACATAATCGATTATTTTATCATCACTTCACATATTTATTCATACACAAGTTTCTCAGATGCAAAATTGAAGAAGGTGAGTTAAAATTATCGAGAAGAAAAAAGCCTTGATCAAACAAACATTACTTTCATCAACAATGCTAGCTATAATGATGATCATATTTTACTCTGCTGCAGGTAGAACTAACATACCAAGGTCTTGGTATTTCTTTGCGGTAGCTTTCATATACTTTCTCTCAAGCAACATAGTTCTCTATAAATACAATCCAAATCTCTTAATACAGAGACTGATAATAAGGAGAAAAGGCTCAAAAAAATGGGATGAAGTACTAGTACGAGTAAGCAACCTCACAGCTTTACTCCTTATGCCACTAATAACTGGATTGGATGTGGGGCGTTATGGCTGGTCAAACCTTGGACAGTTTTATGCATTCTTGGGATATGTTTCCCTCGTAGTCTCTTCTGTCTTAATTAACTGGGCTATGGTTGTGAATCCTTTTTTTGAGCCTACTGTTAGGATTCAAGAGGAGAGAGAGCACAAGGTGGTATCTTCTGGACCTTATGCGTTTGTACGGCATCCAGGGTATCTTTCAGGGATACTTTGGGTTGGCTCTATACCGCTTATTTTGGGGTCTTTGTATGGGTTTTTTCCTTTTTTGTTGTATTCTGTGTTTATGATTTTGAGGACTTATCTTGAGGATGAGACTCTTCTGGAAGAGTTGTCTGAGTATAGGGAATATGCTGAGAAGGTTAGGTACAGGCTTTTTCCAGGTTTGTGGTAGATGATCAACCAGCAGCCTAGTCGATGACTTAAGAGGTGTATCCTAAGAAGCTAAGTGAAGGTAGTGAACTTGAGGCAGATATCGACCCGAGTGATATCAAACCAGCTGGTAGTCTTCATATAAACGGAGGGGAACACGCTGGGGATTATGTACTTTTTAAGTATGATACCCCGGAGAAACGTTTCCCTCACAAAGTAGTGATAATTACATTATTGTCTTTTCTAGTAATAGGCCTATATCGAAGGTATACTGAAAAGGGCTTAACACTCGCATAGAAAAATAGAGCTAAGAGTAATTGAACTTCACAACAGACGGAGATAACTGTGAGAAATGGACGGATCTTTCCTCTTGGGCATGTCCTTGGTAATTCTTCTTATAACTGTATCAATAGAATCTTCTTTGAAGGTTTGATAACTGTGAAGTATGACCGAGTAGCCCTCCTATTCGTCTTCTTTGCTTTGGTTTTCCAGGTGGTAGGTTATTTCCCAGTCCGGATGAGCGTGGAGGAGGAGCGGGAGATTCTACACTCTGTCCTGACTAGTCTTGAGCCTTGGTCAACTGATTTCTACCTCTTAGAGGACGGCGTGCTGAACAGTGGGGATTACACGGTCGGTAATGTAACGATCCATATAATAGATGAGTCTGAGGTAGAGGCACAGACGAAGTCCTCTGATGATTGGTTCACCTACTACGTTGTGGAGCATAACATAATCCTGATATCGAAATACTCTGTAGTACACTTACAAAAGATGGGAACCAGTTTTACAGGGAATAGTTTGAATGCAGGGGGTTTTGGCGGTTATGAGTTCTCCTTATGGAAGAGAGGGGGATACTGGAAGGCGAATCTAAGGAGCACAACCATAAACTAAACTCTTTAGTTGCGCTGAGAACAGGGTGCTGCCTTATTGGGGATAAAATGGGTATATTGTCTTAACAAAAAATAATGTAAAATGGACTTTTTCGATAGATGTCTTAGATGTCGGGGAAATGATGTTACTGAAAATATTTTTATAAATGTGGGAAAAACCTTCTAATACCTCAAACCAAGTTTTGGAGATAAATATGAGGAAATTGATCCAGTAGATATTAGAAATGCTCTATTTTTATTCTCGGGGAAATACTTGCGGAAAATCTCAATATCCTGCTTTGTTTCATTAATATCTTGAGTCATTTTTTGATATAATTTTATCAGAATCAGCGTTTACATAGAATGAAGAGATTCTACCATCTACTCGACGATTTTTTTCTGGAGGATGAATATAGTATATGTTTAAAACATTGACAGGTGATCTCCAAAACTCAATAAATTGTTTAATTTCAGGAAAAATATCTATAGGATATCCCTTGAGTGATTCTCCGAGATATTGGAACTCATGGAAAGGAAAAGTTCTCAAGGCCATAATAATTGACGAGTAGATACCTGGGCTTCCCTATTTACAAAAGAAATAAAATCGACTTTAATTTAGAGTCTGAACATATTTTCTTGAATGATGATATGCTGGATCGAACTGCTAAAGACATTATTAGAATGAGCAGTGAAAGCGTCTATGTAATTAACCCCTTTGTTGATTCCTCTAACACTAGCGATTTAATAAAGGAAAAAGCGGATTCCTGCGATGTTCGTTTACTTACGAGAAAGCCTACAAGAGAATCTATTGAAAACTGTCACTCTGTTTTAAATAATAGTGGAGTTGCTTTGATGACTAATGAACGTGTCCACTCTAAGTTAATTCTTGTTGATAATCTCATTGCAGTAGTGGCCTCTATGAATCTTTGCAGTGGATCAACAGGTGGGAGGTCGAAAGAAGCCGGTATAGTTACTTGGGAAAAAAAGAATATTGAGTCAATGATCGCTTTTTTCAATGCACGGTGGAATGATGCAGAGAATGAAAAATATTGAGATATTCTAGATACCCACATCAACTAACTAATATTTATATTTGTGTGAAATTATAGAAAAATATGGGTGAATATTTATTTCTGGGTAAATGATACACGATACTTTACAAGCAAGAATTCAAGAAAAAAGTAGCTGAAGTTGTTTTAGTAAATCTAATGAACGATTATAGTTGGATTAGATTGCATGCATACAAATGATCGATTCACTGATCATTTATCTAAAAATGATTGATCATTGGACTGAACACATATTTATAAATAACTGATCAGTTGATTGATCAGATAAGATGTCATCCCTATTAACACAGAACCCCTGGTGGGAAAACCCCGAGAATATAGAGCGAGATAGAAATATTCTCAGATTCGAAGAAAGTTCTATCAGATGGACACCAAGGATAAAACATTTCTTGGAGTTGAACTCTGAAAGAATCTATACTCTTAGAGGACCGAGACAAGTAGGAAAAACCACCCTCATTAAACTGATGATACGTGATCTTCTCCTTAAAGGTGTTTCAGAGAGGCGGATCTTTTATTATACTTGTGATTTAGTTAATACCCCTTCTAGTCTTGTTGAAATAATAGAATCATATCTTGAATCCACTGACTATATAACTGATCACTTTAGATACATTTTCCTTGACGAGATCTCAGCGGTTAAAGATTGGCAAAGAGGAATAAAACATCTTTATGATTTAGGTAAATTTAAGAAAGTCTGTGTATTGTTGACCGGATCACATAGTTTAGATATTAGGAAAGCCTCAGAGAGACTACCTGGAAGAAGAGGAGAACCATCTAATGGTACTCTAGACAAGATTCTGTTACCAATGAAGTTCGGAGAATATGTCGAGACAAGAGATAAACAACTTGAAGAATTGATACGTTCATTTGATTTACGTAGGTTCGAAAAAAGGAAAAAAATAATTAAAAGCCTAGCAAAAGGTGAAATTTCCCCCGAACTCAAAAAAGTCTCATTATACATGGATAAAATTTCCAAGTATTTTGAAGATTACTTGTTAACAGGAGGCTATCCCATAGCTATAAATGAATTTGTAAACCATGGTGAAATAAGCAATAGTACATACAGAACATACGTAGATGTAACAATTGGAGACTTTCTCAGGTGGGATAACCGCGAAATTTATTTAGCTCAAATATTGAGAGCTGTAAATGAGACCCTATGTTCACAAGTAAGCTGGAGGACTCTAGAGAAAAAAACAGACATAGGTAGCCCAAATACCACCGCTAGATATATTGACGTTTTAAAATCGGGTTATGTCTTAAATCCATTCTATGTGGTCGACAGAAAAAAAGGCGGACCAAACTATAAGAAAAATAAGAAAATCCATTATTTAGATCCTTTCATTTTCCACGCATTGAGAGGTTGGATAAACCAGACACCTGCTTTCAGATACGCTCAAGATTTCTTATTAAGTGAAAAACATAAGCTCGTCGAGTCTGTAGTCGGACATCACCTTATCCGATTTGCTTACAATCTTAACCCCTCCGACAACTTTGAACCTTCAATGAATGTTATGTACTGGAAGGACTCCAAGAACGAGGTGGATTTCATAGTAAAAGACGGTGATGAATACCTGCCCTTTGAAGTCAAATATATATCATCCTTTACAAGTGACGAGATAAATGGACTTTACAATTTCACGAAATACGGAACTGAAAATTCAGGAATAGTAGTAACTAAAGATCTATTACAGAGAGACCACAATGTAACAGCCATACCTGCCTCTTTACTTACTCTATTGACATAATACTTATCAATTTGCGATAATTTATTTTCATGTACGCTTTGAGACTATTTTATGAGGTAGTTATATGCATCTTGATTAAATACAATTCTTAATACAAATTTATTCAAAAATGATAATATAAAACTCGAAACTATCTCTACCCCTCGCTATTATTAATGATTTATCCTACCTAAATAAGTCTGAAAATAGGAAATCAATTAAAGACCTTGTGGGTCTTTAATACTCTAATTAAATTTACATATATGTTTATTAAAAAGTTGGAGAACGATTCATGGATTAACATCAGCCTGAAAATGCGGTACAAAGTAGGGACCCACCATAAATATATAGCGAAAACCCCTGGGCTCGCATACCCACTTTTCAAAGAAATCCTGATATCAATTCTTTCCATAGCGATTTTTTAGTCCTTAGAAATACAAGTATATTAAGCATATAAAATACGGATGTTATCTGAAAAATATGCTCTATAGGGATTCTATTTAGTTCATTTTTACAAACTAGCCTAGAAGAATTATACTATGTATGCAGAATCCAACCTTTTTAAGCTATAGCTACTATATAATTGTGGAAATATAGAGAAGAATTATTATGAAAAATCAGTACGGATCAGAGTGGCAATCATATACTGTTGAAATTATGAAGACTCTACATGGATATGAGAATCCCAGTTATGATAAGGAATTAGGCTGCATAGAGCTTCAGACTGAGGAAGATGATGAGAAAAAAGTTCTCCGAGTTATGATAGATGAAGATTTTGATTCAAATCCTATCTATGTAAAGGATATAGATGAAACTCTTGAGTCACTGGAAGAAGAGGATATAGATCAGTTTCTACTCCTGGGTAAGAGGATCACCAGCGCGTCTAGAAGAATGATGAAAGAGAATGATGATATTGATTATCTTACCCCAAAAACCTCCCCGCATTACAGGATCAGTCAATTAGTTTACGCCATTCAGAATAAAACACTAAGCTTATGTAAGCAAAAATGTGGAAAGGTTCCTCGTGAAGAGGGGGACTGTCAAGGAATAGAGGATGGAAATTATACCTGCTCCGTCCGAAGAATAAGCGATGATTCTACTTTCCACGCAGAGATGAAGTGGGAATCAGTCCTACATGAGGACTTTAAGAAACTCGTAGAACTCGAGAAGAAATTGATTCCTTCTTCCTAATTCAATAGAAACCAACAAATCTCTTATTAACCAGATTTATTCGTATTTATAAATTCATATTGTAACTAAATAATTAGAATATTTTTTTGGGGGTTATCTTACTCCTGCTCCTCCACCGCCGAATCCGCCTCCGCCTCCAAAACTACCGCCTCCTCCTCCACTGAAGCCTGATACTCTTCCTTTACTTGGTGCAGTGGCTACTACGAGTGGGTGCCAGTAGACGGGCATCAGAGGGGCGAATCTCGCTGCTGGTAGCTCGATATCCAGTTCTTCCATTGCTCTTGCGACTTTCTTTCCTTCACCAAGAGCTGTCCCGTAGATCAGCCATTTTCCCCACATGTTGATGTCCTGAGGAGCATATTCTTTGATCCTGCTGAAATCCTTCAAGTGCCTTGCAAACGCATCCCATTCCAGTTTCTCTTTGTATGTCTCACCTTTCCATCTACCGAATAATGTTGTTGGGAAAAGTAGGCTGACACCTGATTGTACTGTAGCTACTAGGAGCATTATTGTTGAGCTCGCTACGAGGTTTTGTTCAAAGGGTATACTTGCCAATAAGAATATGGACGCAAAAAAGAGGGCAACAGTAAATATTATGAGCGGGATCAGTTTTGGCCTACCTCGAGATATGAAATCTGAAGCCATATCTTCACTTACATAT
>WJIV01000305.1 GCA_014730055.1 Candidatus Bathyarchaeota archaeon | reverse complement strand
AGGCTGCCATTGCACGAAAAGGTTCTTCTAGACCCGGATCTACCGCAGGAACTCAAGTCCAGAGCTGAGGACATACAGTCACACTTCAGAAAATATGAAAACTATTAGCGTTCTAAACTTTTGAACGATTGTTCTATTTGATGGGTATAATAAACCCGAATATCATAAATTGAGTGCTATGAACAAGACACAGCAAGTATTCGCGGTAACCGCAATATGCCTCAGCATAATTTTAGCTGGAGCAATAATAGCCTACAAGCCAGGAATGGTCGATTCTAACGGTATACCTGAGAATCAGGGCCTTAGATACCCCACAGGTGTTGGACCGAGCTTAGGTGTAGGAGCCTATACCTACCAGGGAGAGGAGCCACAGGCTAAGACTATAAGCATAAGTGGAGCAGGAACCTCATCAGCAAAGGCTGACATAGCGAAAGTAAGCCTGGGCGTCCAGACAAAAGACCCCTCAGCAAGCGAAGCTATAGAGGACAACGCCGCTATCATGACTGATGTGATAGAGGCGCTTAAAGGCCTTGGATTCACCGACGAAGACATGAAAACAGTTGGCTTCAGTGTTTATCCAGATTACAACTGGGAGATACGTCAAGTGACTGGTTATACGGTTTCCAATATGGTGGAGGTAACAATAGAGAACTTGGAAATGGTTGGTCCTGTAATCGATGCTGCAGGAGCGGCAGGGGCCAATCAGGTCC
The DNA here is from genome assembly GCA_014730055.1 of Candidatus Bathyarchaeota archaeon. The sequence goes on along the minus strand of WJIV01000305.1, from coordinate 27,075 downwards.
AAGGTATCAGCTTTGAACTTAGCGAATCAACACGAGAGGAACTTAAGATGCAGGCATATATTGCCGCCCTTATGGACGCCGATGAGAAAGCTAATTTGATCGCTGATACACTAGGCCTCACAATTTCAGGGGTACAGAGTGTGACGGAGAGCAGTTACAGCCCTGCAAGGTCCTATAAAGGAATACCAGAGGCCGATTTCGCAGAGTCGTCCAGGACACCTATAATTGAAGGCAGTTTGACGGTAACCGTTAATGTACATATAGTATACCTTATTGAGTAAGGTTAAAACTAACCCAATTTTTTGTAATTTTTTTTAAGGAATTAGTTTCAAAGAAAATGTATCCTGTTAACTAATGTTTTATTCACTGTTTTTGGTATGTTTATTATGTATAGTCTTGATGTTGTTACCCCCACGATTCTAGATCTATTCGGCATTAAAACAGAGAGTAAAAATTTAGCGATAGTAGAGATAAAAGAAGAAAGAATTAGATTACTCGAAGATAAACCGGTGGAAAGGATGCTCCTATATTCTCCTGACGCCATGGGTGAATGGCTATACCAGAAATATCGTGAGGAATTCCTTCCCGTCGAGGATATTGCTCCAGTTACGCTAGAGGTAGAGTCAATGACTCCAAGCGTCACTCCTGTATGTTTCGCAAGTATGTTTACTGGCATGAAACCCAAAGACCACGGCATACAAAGGTATGAGAAGCCAGTACTACAAGTCGAGACAGTATTCGATACACTTGTAAAAGCGGGTAAGAGGGTAGCTATAGTGGCTGTAAAAGATTGTAGCATTGACCTGATATTCCGGAATAGGGAAATTGACTATTATTCAGAACCATACGATAAGGAGGTCGAAGATAGGGTAATTGAATTACTAAAAGAGGACAAGTATGATTTAATTCTGGCATATAATCAAAGCTATGACGACACTATGCATAGTTCAACACCTGAAAGCCCTGAATCTATAGAGGCTTTCCGAGAGCATATTAGAACTTTTTCTAAACTTGCAGCTGAGTTCAACAATGTAAATAAAGAGAGAAATAGGGTTCTTGCGTTTTTACCAGATCACGGAACACACATAGACCCAGATACGGGTAAAGGCACCCATGGAACGGAATTACGAGAAGATATGGAGGTAAGACACTTCTGGGGAATATACAAAGGCGAAAAAAGTAATATGCCTGATTTATGATCAAAAAAATAGCGTCTGCTTAGTTTTATATTATGACAAATGAGAATCATCTGAAAGCTGGTAAAACCTCATCTGCAAACAAGGTTACTTCTTTTTCGAAACTTCCACCCATAAATCTAAGTATGAATAACTCGCATCCTTCTTTTCTATAAGATTCTATCTGTAAAGCAACATCATCAGGAGATCCAGCAAGTCTCGGAGTTCTATCACCCGAGGAGGTTCCATATCGATTCTGCATTTTCTTTGTATATTCCGAGATATCCATCTCCGACTTTTTCTCATCCTCGCTAAGCAGAATGTAAGCGGCCCATGATTTAGTTATATCATTAAATTCTCTACCAACTTTTTCACAGTGCCGTTCTAAGACTTTCATCTTATGTCTAAAATCTTCCTTTGAACCCATCCATGCAGCGAAGTTGCTGATATCTGCGTGCTTTGCCACGGCTCTCAGGGTCAATTGTTCTCCCCCTCCAGCAAGCATCAAGGGAGGATGTGGTCTCTGAAAGGGTCCCGGGGAACAGGGTGCTTCATTGATACTATAAAAATCTCCTTGAAAAATCGGGTTCTGTTCAGTCCACATCTTCTTAATGATTTCTGCTGCCTCATCAAGGCGCCTGGCTCTTTCTCGGGGGGATTCGAAAGGATATCCGTAAGCCTCAAACTCGCCCTGATGCCAGCCTGTACCCAGTCCAAGGATTAATCTGCCCTCACTTATGCTATCCAGAGTAGCCGCCATTTTAGCCAGTAAAGGGGGATGTCTAAATGGATTGGCCATAACTAGCTGCCCCATTTTTATTCTGGTTGTGTTTGCCAGTAAGGCGGTGCTTGTTGTCCAGCATTCAAACCTTGGGTCTGCTGGGTTTTCATACATTCCAATGAGATGATCGCTTATCCATATGCTATCATAGCCCAACTCCTCGCATAGTAGAGCCTCATCTAGAATTGTGTTGTAATCGTTCTTCTCAGGGCTGAGGAAGACCCCGAACTCTGTCTCAGGCATAGATTTACGATGTATTCTGGGTCTTTATTTTTATGGTATGATTTCGCAGCCGTTATTGAATTCAGGATAATCGAAGTCATATTCATCTATTATTTCACTATCAATTAGACTCTTAATATGGGAAATATTTCTCTCGAGTTCTTTTATCATATGAATCGTAGCCTTACATACCCTATCGAATAACTTCTCTCCCCAGAACTTTGTTCTGTTAGCGAAGAGACATCGTCCACCACATACCCATAGATAATTGCACATGTTGCAGGGAGATTTGAGGGGCATTGAATTTCTCAGATCCTATGGATTCGATTCATAAATATTCCCAATATGGTAAAATGGCATTTCCGGGGCTATCGGGCAGGCATCAATATTGCCATCTGTCATAATAGCGAAGCTATCAATACCCGCTCCACATCTTATAGACTTAACAGGTTCACCAGTTAACAGCGTCTTGGCCACTGGAATAAAAGGCACAATTCCAATCACTTCCCCAGTCTCGAGGCCTCGGACCCAATCTTTAACAAGTAGTGATATCCCCTTCTCGTATCTCCTCATCCAGTACTCAAAATCATCCCATTTTTCCAGACTGTTCCAGAAAACGTCAAGCTGCCAGTGAACATGCTCAAATTCCGGATACCTTAATTCCAGTAGATACTTAACATCCTGATAGATGTCTCCATTGATGCTATAGGCCATCCTAGCCACAATGTCTCCGCCGTATTCTCGATCTTGAACATCCCTGAGATTTCCGATTATCGTATCGTAGGTGCCTTCTCCCCGGCATCGATCTGTGGTCTCTTTATCTCCATCTATAGAAACAAGGATAGTATCTATTTTTTCCAGGTATCGGTCCTTAACCTCGGAAAGATGTGTGGCATTAGTCTGTAAATTATATGCTCTAGCTGGAATATTATCTAGAACTTTGTACATCAGATCCAGGTTTAGCAGAGGCTCTCCGCCGTAAAACCCTATCACGGGTTCTGTGTCCTCTGCAATAAAGTCCTTCAGATCTTCAAAAGAATATTCGGGATAAACAGGAAGTCCCTGGATGTGCCTAGTACCCCCGCAATAACTGCATGACAAGTTGCACTTCTCCGTCAGGACCAGGTGGTACTGCATTTCTGGTCAATACCTGATGGATCAAATAAAAAGTTGTTAGTTATAATTACTAAGTGTATTTCTGAGAGCCTTTAACTCTCTCTCAGCAGCTTCGTCCATAATAGGTAGATACCATTCATTATCTTGGCTTATTTCTTGTAGCTTTTTTATGAGACTGATACTCTTACTCAGGTGTTTTCTAATATCACCTTTTTCCATATATTCGCCATTATAGAGTTCAGGTTGTCTTTCGGACCAGTCTCCAGGTTGATCCATTCCCGGTACGTAGTTAGGAAGGAAGTTTTCGAGCGTGCTCTTCGGTATAATGCTACCCAGCTTCCTTCTCTTTCCTTTATTAACATAGTAGCTCTCATCGAGTCCATATGCTGGCATGTCGTAATTATTATGGGCTAATTGTGTTATATTGCATATCGCGTAACTGGATAGATCTATTTGTTCATTTTTACAGATCTCACTTATTCTTTCTAGGGCTGGAATTGCAATGAAACCGTATAATATTATCTTCTCTGGACTATGCCCTTCTTGTAACAGATCCTTGATAGCTGTCTCAGCTGATCTTCCTGTGGCAAAAGTATCTGGTATTATTAATTTTTCCGGGGTCTCATCAGGATAATCACGATAGGTTACTTCTATTTTTCTATTATCCAAATGGTCCCTATAGCCCTCACTTGTGTATTGGGTTCTCACTCTTAATATTGGAGCTTCAATGGCTTTATGTACCATATAACCCGCTCCAGCTCTAAGTATGTGTAATATCCCAACTTTTCCTCCCAGGTCTTCTAGGAATCGAGTAACTTTAATGAAGTCATTTGCAAGTGATTTGCATTTCTGTCCAAGCTCTCCTCCCACAATATGAGGTTTAAAGGCAATATCTCTACCTTCGTTTGTGTCCAAAATATATAGATCACCCTCATACGATGTGAGGAGGCATGAAGCAGAGATATTGTAGATAGATTTGATCCTCTTTTGAAAGGGGATTTTAGGCTCTTCACTGGAATCTGTTTCTACTGGGAAGAAATCCAATATCGAATCTATAGGTTCAGATCTCAATCGGTTATCACAATTAGGTATTTACCTGGTTAACGTATCTCTGGATTAATTCCGGTTGTTTTAGAACGGTTTTCAGGTTATTTTCAATTTGGTCACGGTAAATAGATGCAATCCTATGATCAAATCCTCTCAGTTTCTCCTTCCAACCAAGGCCGAGTTTTATGGCGTTAGTACAAGATGGGTTACATGGGAAAAAATAACTTAAGGGATAAGCATGTGGATCTACTGGAATATCATTATTAATTTTTTCATTAAGTTGATTAGCTGCCCTGGCCTCCACATTTATTCCATTTATTCTATCCTGGGCATATCTCTTTGAGCAGCATTCTGGATAACCTAATAGCTTCCCCATATTTAGTATCCATTTCTCATCGAATTCCTCAGGGTAGGCGAACTGAATACCCCCTAAATCTGGTTTTGGGTTTCTACGTGCTTTCATTCGTAGTCTTTCCCGTTCTTTCATTAACTTTTTTAGTTTTCTACCGCTTTCACGGTCTTTGTAAAAATATATTTCGTGTACTGTTGGTCTAACTTGATACCGGTTGTTTCTCAAGTTCATATCATCAGCCCACTTGTAATGTACTCTGTAAGTTACAGAATCTTCTACGATTTCTTCAAAATTTTTTCCTAAAAATTTCTTTAATGCTTGTATTGCTACCGCTTTTCTCCTTGGGTCTGTAATTGAGCGAAGTTTTGACATCATCGGCTTAGCATTCTTATCAATTTTCTGACCCATTTCAGCACCCTCTGGGAGTTCTGCTGGGATTGTAATCTGACTAACCGGTCTTAAATCTAGATATGGGATAATGTATGATTCAATCTTGACTCTTTCAAGAATATGAACTTCTTTGATTAAGTTATCTATTAAATCCTCTTTCAAAGTTAAATCAATAATGTCTTTACTCTTTTTAATATCTGCTAAAAAATTTAAAGAAAAAGGGGATTGTTACATTGGAATAAGGCCGAGTACTTGCAAGAAGAATTGTGCTCTTCCAGCTAGCATAGTGAACCTGAATAATACTGTATTTCCGAAGTAAGCTCCTAGACCAACCATGATGAATAGTCGACCCACTCTTGTTGGTGCTTTTAACACACCGGAATGCTCGTATGTAAGTACGAAGTACATTACGCTGCAGACAAGTCCGATGGCTACATAGAGGAAATTGATCCACGCCATGGCTCCACCATCTGAGGGAGCTGTAATTGTGCTAATTATTGCATCCTGTATGTTTGGTCTTATAGTACCTCTGATACCTAAACCGAACCCTGTGCCTACAAGTAAGGCAATCGGATAACGGCTTACCCATCTATAGTCGGGGATAAGCATAGTGAAAATCAGTAAACCTACAACAAGGGGTACTATCATCAGTATCTGCCCCTGTAATAATGGTCTGACTGCCATTCTTATCACGTTATTTGTGTTAGTGATTATCGTAATTGCTAGAGTAACACCAATGAAAAGATGCTCTGCTGCTCTGTATGCTGGATTCTCTTTGTATAATGGATAACTATATACCATCATCATCAAAACCCAGCCAGTCCATAAACCTATAATGTCCCATGTTGCTGTTGGATATGCCATTTAGCTACTTCCTCCTAATCTTTCAGTTATTACACCAATGTTGGCTAGTATTACGGCAATTACAATCAGCAGGTGACTTACGCTTATGCTGTCCATAGCAGTCGTTGCCTCACCAGGCTCTCCAATTAGAGACTCTAGTTCGGCTCCGCCTCTAGAACCTACACTAAGTCCGAAATAGTTACCTGCTTGCCATCTAGGAACATCAGTTGAGCCGTTCATGGCGATACCTATTTCCGCAAGCTTTGTACCATATGCCGCCTGCCACTGGGTAAGGAAATATCCACCCCAGTCTCCTGTGTCTGAGGATAGTACTCCTGCAATATCGTTATGTGTGTTTACACCCTCCATCATAGGTATTTCATCAAGTGGAGTACCGAAGTGGTCTTCAGGGTATACGCTTCTAATATTTGAAGCGAGCTGTGCAATAGCTGATTCACCTCCAGTGATGTAACCTAAGAAGACGTAGTCAACTCCATATTCTTTGTCTGCAAAGTCGGGAACTGTTACTTGTAGCCTGTTATATGTCAGCTCTACGTCGTAGTGAGGTCCAATGAATATTAGTTTTGCATCCTCTCTAAATAGAGCCTTAGTACAAACAGTAACACCTGGATGACACTCTGACCAGGCGCTGACGCCGTAACCAAAGTTAATTATCCAGACTTCACCAGGCTCAACTGAATCACCTGTAATACCTTCGTATAGGTCTTCTGTGTTTTCAGCGATAGTAATAGGGAATCCAATTGGATTAAGATAGGGTATCATGAGCGCAAAGAAAAGTATCCAGTAAAATACTCTCCGATCTATATCCTGTAATCTTTCCAAGATACTCATTCAACATCTCCTCCTGCATAGAATCCTCGCTCTTTACCTAGAAGAGCTCTAAATCCATAAGATATTAGACCTAGTGCCCCTACTAGAGCGAAAGTTCTCATTCCAGGCACTTGTCCCGTGAATCTGAACCATTCACCTATTCTAGCGAACCCAATCCATATTGCTTCACCGACAGGGGCGTTGCTCAGGATAACGAAACATCCAGCAATTAACATTAAAGCTGCATCGATATTTCTGGCTCTGAAAGCACGATAAGCTGCTGAAAAGATATAGAACCCGGTAATCGGGTAAAGTGTTGCACCTAAAGGAGTATATACGTTGTTGAATAGCCAGTTGTAGATCTGGTTATTTGTCTGGACTCCCGTAGATATATATCCCGCAAACCCAGTTAACAACATCACAGCGAAGAGTACCAAGAGTATTGTGCTATACTCCCAGTTTCGACGTCTTCTTTGTAAGTTCAAGCTGTGCTGCATGAGTAATCTTATGGCTCCAAGACCTAAGGATATATTATAGACTATAACAGCCCAAGTCCTAAGAGTTTCCGCCCATATCTGGGCTTCAGCCCAGAAGAAGTACTCTACGAGCATTAATACTGTAATTATTCCTGTGACCGCGTATACTACTTCTCTTTTCATAATATTTGACATTTATTTATACCCCCAGTAAGTCGGCTATTACTGTAATACCTGCTGCGCCTAGAATAAATCCTATTCCAGTGATTGCTATCAATAGTAATTTGATTATGTCTTCTCCTTTAATTGCTCCTAGCATATCTCTGTTTCTAGATATTGCTGCTCCAGCTGCGAAAAGTTCCTCTGCAAGCAACATGTAGTCACAGGTCGCTACGAGGAATGGCATCTGGTGTGTATTATTAGTCCCTCCTATCTGCATTGCACCAATTGTGTTACCAGCTTCACCGATGACTACTGATTCGTAGTAGAAACCTCCAACTAGTATGTTTGATGCAGGTTTTTCTCTCTGGAAATATCCGAGCACCCCACTCAGGTAGGGTGACTGCTGTGAGATAAAAGTAATCTGATCAAGACTAAATTCTTCTGGCTTACCCTGTCTAAGATATGCAGTTCTCATAGTTTCCTCGATTAATGGTAGAGCATCGGGTAGAGGAACAACCGTTTGTAGGTGTACCCCAGCTTTTGCACATTCTTCAGTGACATACTCAAGAATGCTTATTGAAGCCAGTACCTGAGGTCCCTGTGAAGAGTCGTTCAAGCTACCTGAGATTCCAGGTGTCCAGAAAACGGGTTGGCCCATTTCTGCGGCTCTTCCAACAGCCTCGGGGATAGCTTCCATTGCTGGTAGACTTCTGATTGTGTATTCTTCTTCTTTATTTATCGACATGTAATAATACATAACTGCGAATGTAAGTACCATTAGTATGAAAGTCATTACTCGTCCTTCTACTATTATTGCCATTGTTTTTCCTTCCGTAAATGTTAGTCTATTCAAAGGGTCGGTTCAAGCTCGAAGAGAGCTTAGATAATCGTCCCTATGAATGATAGACTTGTAGTGTATTTCTAATTATGTATATATAATACTTTTTTTGAATTCTTGAGTTCTTTTTAAAAATGTACTCAATCCAGTAATAATTTATGAGCAAGTTACATACTTTATTTTTTATAAAATTATAAAGAACGTATTTTTGTGTAGGATAATTATTTTTACTAAATGAGAGTAACATTAATTTCTCTATCAATTATAATAAACATATGATTCTCCTCTAGAAAGGCAAGTATTTTCTCCATCCTTTCTTTTCCTTTTTCCCATGAGATATTTCATTAGTTGATACTTTGCGTTGATCGTTTACTTTAGGTTCGATCCCTTTAATCGAGATTTCTTCTAATCTATCTATTAGTTTATCAACATTTTCTTTTTCCTGAAAAATCCTGAAGAATTTATCACCTTTAACCATAGCATTATCCCCTAGGAAAGGCAATAGTGGATAAAAAAAGACCTGTCCCATACTTGACCCGACTCTACTAATAGGTTTATAACTCTCAATGAAAAGAATCGCCGCTGTCTCCAACCCATATTTATAGAGCTCTCTCGCAGTCCATTCTATGATTTCTTCTATATCCTCTGGCTTGATCTCCTCATCCCAGAACATTATCTTCACTGATATTATGATTTCATAGAGATATTAGATTTAAGTACTTGCATCCTTCATTTTTTTTCGCCTAATTTCTATTCTTCTTCTAATATTCATATATCCCCCTATTACCCCGCCAAATACTAGACATAGCATCAGAGTTAATGCAAGCCGATTTGATGCTGCTGGCCATGATGTATACATAATAATTAAGGACATTATCAAACTGTATCCGGCAGTTTTTAATCCAACAGTAAGATGTTCAGTATCAACTCTTTTCCCTACTTGAAAAGCAGCTATATATCCTGCGAAAATGAAAACTATGAAACTCAGATCAGTAAAAAAAGTATACTCGCTCATCTGACTACCAAATATCTGTATAAGTTGTAACCATATCCAAATAATACCATTTGCCAGCATTGCTCCTGCAAGATAATCATTGAAGCTTGGTTCTGAGCTCTTGGAGTTTGATTGATTAATTTGCTCATTCTGAATATCTATATCAGTATTTTCGTCTATATCATCAGAGTCCTTAGCTTTGTCAATATTATTTTCCTTTTTTTTATTATTGTCCATTCTTTAGATATTGGTATTCAAGCTTCTTAGGTTATTCGCTGGTCTTAACTATTTGTAATGTTTAGTCTAATGTATGTTAGAAAAGGTTACTGCCCCGGAAGAGCACCTTAATTTTAGGGTTGGTACTGATCGTAAATTAGCAGACTGGCCTGAGATTGTTGAGTATTTTAAAAAGGTTGATGATGAATCAAATCGAGTTAAAGTTGAGGTTCTGGGAGAATCTACACTGGGTAATCCATTCCTACTAGCTGTTATTAGTTCACCGGAAAACCTGCAGAGGCTCGAAGAATATAGGAAGATACAGCTCAGATTGAGCAACCCCAAAGACCTCTCAGATGAAGAAGCTAAAGACTTGATCGAAAGGGGTAAAACCATCTGTATGATCAGCTGTAGCATCCACAGCACTGAAGTAGGTGGTAGCCAGATGAGTATGGAACTCCTATACAAGTTAGCTAGTGAGGAGTCCGAAGATGTAAATGAGGTTTTAGATAAAGTAATCTTCCTTTTTGTGCCATCTCTTAACCCTGATGGAAACAGGATTGTGGTCGATTGGTATGAGAAATATCTTGGAACGGAGTATGAAGGTTCAGGGCCACCCTATGTCTATCATGAATACGCGGGTCATGATAATAACAGGGATTGGTACATGTTCAACCTGAAGGAGACGCAGTTGACGGTCGAGCATATACATAACAAGTGGCACCCACAGATAGTCTATGACATTCACCAGATGGGTCAAGATGGACCAAGGTTTTTCGTTCCACCATTTACTGATCCTTATGAACCAAATATTGACCCAGTTATCCTAGGTGGAGTCAACTTCATGGGTACCAGCATGGCTGATGCCTTGAACAGGGATGGAAAAGCAGGAGTCGTAACTCACTGGATTTTTGACGCATGGACACCAGCGAGAGCATACCAACACTACCACGGGGGAATAAGGATTCTAAGTGAAGCAGCAAGTGTTGACATCGCTAGCCCAATTGAATTAAGTCCAGAACAACTCGAAGCTAGAAGAGGATATAATCCCAGGGAAACCAGGTGGAATCATCCATTACCCTGGAAGGGCGGTAGATGGACACTAAGAGACATTATCGACTATGAACTTGTCGCCTCATGGGCATGCCTGCAAACGGCTGCAAAATTCAGGAAACGATGGCTAAGAGGAACGTATGAGATGGGTAAACGTTCATTAAAACCGGGTAAACCTTATGCTTTCGTTATTCCTTCAAATCAGAGAGATCTAGGAGCTGTTAAAGAATTATTATGGGTCCTTAAAATGGGCGACGTTGAGATCCATAGGGCTAAAGAGAGTTTTGAAGTAGAGGGAGTAGTGTACCCAGAAGACAGCTACGTAGTAATACTCAATCAGCCTTATGGAGGATTCGCTCAGACCCTTCTAGAAAAGCAGGTCTATCCGGACCTGAGAGAGACAAAAGACGCTCCCCCTATTGTGCCATACGATGTAACTGCCCACACCTTAGGTTTACAGCTTGGTGTCGATGTGGTTAAAGTCGAATCCGAGTTGGACACTAAGTTTGAAAGAGTCGATGAATTTCAAATACCAAAAGGAGAAATATATGATGAGGGAAAACCATATTATATTTTTAGTTGCGTCCCCAATTACTCTGTAAAAGCAGCTAATAAACTTCTTTTCGAGGGATATTATCTGGCTAGGACACTTGAATCCCAAGAGGTAATTGGACAAGTGTTTAAACCTGGAGCATATATCGTTGAAGCTAAACCCGGTATAGAGGAACACTTAGAGAACCTATCAGAACTGGGAATAGATTTCTATGGGATGGACAACCCTGTAGAAGAATATCTTGATATCGAAAAACCGCGAGTAGCCATATATCGTGCTTGGCTGCCAAATGCCGACGAAGGCTGGCTGCGCCAAGTTTTAGAGGAGTACACTTTCGAGTACGAGAACTTGTCTCCGCAGGACGTTAAAGCAGGGGACTGGGTTGATAGGTTTGATGTGCTCATCATACCAGATCTCACAGACGATATTTTGGTAAAAGGTATGGAAGGGCAAAGATGGTTGTACCCTAAGAAGTATGAGAGAAAATACCGTGAAGGTGTTGGGGAAGAAGGAACTAGGGAAATCCTTCGCTTCCTAGATAATGGGGGAACTGTAGTTACATTGAACCGCGCATCTGAGTATGCTGTTAAGAGTCTATGGGCTGGTGTAGAACTCATATTAGATGGGCTTGATGAGAAAGAATTCTATTGCCCTGGCAGCATCCTTAGAGTAATTGTTGATGATACACATCCAATAGGATTCGGATATTCAAGAGAGGAGGCTATTATGTTCCTGAATAGCCCAGCGTTTAACATCAAAGAGGGTACACCTGTAGCCTGGTATCCCGAGGCCTCTCCTCTACTTAGTGGATGGATATTAGGTGAGAGGCACCTCAGAGGAAGCACAGCTGTAGCAGAGATCCCCGCTGGTAATGGCACTATCATAATGATGGGATGCCCACCACACTTCAGAAATCAGATGAGAAGTACCTTTAAGCTTCTATTCAACAGCTTGTTTTACGCCACGACTTAGCCAGAATAAGGAGCAGGATACTCATCCTGTTCTACCTCTATTCTTTCAACCTTGAAAATTACAGGTCTCTCAGAATCCGGGCAACTGAAGTATTTTATTTTATCCATATAATCCCATGACTCAGTAACCTCTCTTGTCATCGCACTTGTAAGCGGTAGAATCGCACTAAAAGCTGCCAAACACACACTATCGGTCTCATTCAAGACAAGCCTTCCGGGATTACCCACAACCGTCATCTTATCGCCAACGCGGTACATCTTACATGGGCCAGAGACATGAGTTGGCTCTCCATCAATACTCTCTGGTTCTTTAACATCAACTACCGTGAAAACAACCTTAAACATAATAATCATATCTTACCAAAAAAATAAAAGAATTAAGAATCAGGTTGGCGTAATGGAAACTTCAACATTGTCAATAAAATAAACAATCTCAGTTTCCCAAACCACGGATACGCCAAAGCCTACATGTACTACGCCATCGCTATTTGTTGTGAATGTTACGGTATAGTTATATTCTCTCCAGCCCTCAACAAGGTTCGCTGCTCCAAGATCAGCAAAATCTTCTTCAGCCTCCAAATCTTCGGGGGAGACCTGACCAACAACATAAGCCAACTGATTAAAGCTCTCACTAGCACTCCAGAACTGGAAGCTCAGCTCTGCCTCATATTCAGTGTTAGGGTTTAAAGTAACTTCCTGTTCTAGCCATATGGTTCCATCATCCTGGCTTCCGTCCAAGAAGAACTGTGCGGCGTATGACCCTTCAAAGACAACTTCCTGTGTGGGTACTATGGTCCAGTTTACGGGTTGACCCGGATTGTTGGGATCCATGGGTACATCACTGTTAGGTATCCACATCGGGGAACCTTCCTCAAAGCTCTCTTTGATAGATACTGCTTGGGGGCTAGGTCTGTTCAGAAATATGTAAACGCCGAAGACAATTACCACGACTAGGATTAAGCCAAGGATAATTATGTAACTTCTATTTTGCTCCATTTCAAATAGCAAGATGAAGGATCATTAAAAAGGCTTCAAAGATAGACTGCTTAAAACCATCTAGAATAAATATCATTGCCTATTAAATTAAAGCTAGGTTCCTTATCACGTCTTTTATAATATCTACTTGTTATCGCCTGTAGGCTATGGTGGTTCTATTATTCTTTCTTTCCTAGGAAAAGTATTAAAATTTGAAAAAAATATTTTGAAGTTTTCAGAGGTCGAATTTCGTAATTGTCTCAGTTAGTGTCTGTTCCAATATCTGAAGCCCTTCATCTACCTGTTCCTTAGTAATAACTAACGCAGGCATCATCCTCAGAATGCTAGTGCCCCAACTAGAGCCAACAATGAGCCCATTGTCTTTGATCTTGTCAGAGAAGTACTGCATGGGATTCTTCTCAGGGTTCATCTTATCCTCTTTACTAAGATCCTTTGGTACAAGGCTCTCCTTTGAATCTCGGTCCTTAACAAGCTCCACACCCATAAAAAGACCCAATCCTCGGACATCCCCAATAATTTCGACTCTGTCCATCATACCTCTAAGTTCATCCATCATATAACTTCCCATCTTAGCAGCCTTTTCTGCTAGATCATTCTCTAAGTAATAATCAATAACTGCGAGGGCGGTGGCACATGCAACGCTATGACCACTATATGTATAGCTGTGAGGGAAGCCCTCATCGTCGAAATGATCTGCCATCTTCTTGTTAATGATACAAGCACCTAATGGTATGTATCCGCATGTTATACCTTTAGCGTAGGTTTCAATATCAGGTACTATATCCCAGTGCTCAGTTGCAAACATCTTCCCAGTCCTCGCGAACCCGGTCATTACCTCGTCAAATATCATTACTATTCCTTTATCATCACAGATCTCGCGTATCTTCTTCCAGTAACCTTCTGGGGGAACCACTTGACCTGCCCAGCTACATATGGGTTCGGCCATGAATGCCGCTACGCTATTCTCTCCTTCCTTCTCTATAGTGTATTTCAGGAAATCAGCGCAGAATAAATCACATTCTGGATAAGTCTTCTTGTAAGGGCACCTGTAACAGTAGGGGCTTGCAATGTGTTTGAATTCCTCCATAATGCTTAGGCCCTTAGCCTGCCTGTTTCGTGCAGAGCCTCCCACGCTTACCATTGCGTAGGTACTTCCGTGATATGCGTCCCAGAAGCTGATGATCTTGGATGCTCCTCTATAGAGCTGGGCGAGTTTGATGGCTACCTCGTTAGCCTCAGTACCGCTGTTACCGAAGAAGGTCTGGCAAAGGTCCCCAGGTGTGATCTGGGCAAGTTTCTTTGCCAGCTTTATCTGAGGCTCATTATAGTAGCTGGGTGAAGCGTAAGCTAGATCGTCCAGTTGCTTTTTGGCTGCTTCGATTGGGACACGGTTTCCCATACCTATATGAACATTATATAGCTGGCTGATAAAATCCAGGTACTTTTTTCCCTTGGCATCCCACATGTAGACGCCCTCACCCTTGGTCATAACTACGGGTTTATAACCTGGACGGGGCTCCCATCTTTGAACAAGATACGATTTAGCATCTTCAAGTAGTTTCCTATCTTTTTGCTCTGAAAAATCGACCATAAACTTTCAAATGTTTATGGTTGCAGTGAGAATAAAAAACCTGTTAATGAAATATAGTGATTATTTCTCGAGCTCCCTCTGGCTGAAAGCACGAGCCATTCTTGGACCTATAGAGTGATATCCCCTATCACTTGGTCCAAATATGAATGGCTTTATTTTTTGAATATCAGGCTTACCATCTATCAGCACCTCTTCATCTGCCTTTACATCAATTATTTCACCGATGAATTGAGTATGAAGACCGAGGTCAACAGAATTTATCAATCTACACTCAAGCACTAATGGGAACTCATCGACGTAGGGAGCATCGATAATTTCACTGCTAACAGCGGTCAAATCGGTATCCTTTACTTTATCGGTCTCATGTCCTGAAACTATACCCATATAATCAACTTCTCTCCAGTACTCCTCGCCAGGAACACTTACAGTGTATGCACCCCTTTGTACGAGATTGTTGAAGGTATATGTTGCTTCCCTCAAACTCACATAAATACAAGGAGGATCGCTACAGCAAATCCCACCCCATGCAGCTGTCATAAAGTTCGGCTTACCATTTGCATCAAATGTTCCAACAACCCAAACTGGTGCTGGCACTGCCCAAGTTTTTGCGCCTAAAGATCTCTTCATGATATTCCAATATGAAGGGTAATCTAAAACTCTTGAGAATAGGAAATCCTTGATTCAACGTAGTTTCACAAAATTTAAATGATCTACAAGTAGAATGATACTCCTTTAAATTGAGTTCTAAGGATTAAATTCTCGATGTTAGTCTCCAGTATTACAGAAAAAATTCACATGATCGACTCCCCCTTCCATGGTAAGACAGGTCTTCTCAGTACCTATATTGTAGATTCAGATGAAAAAGTTATAATTGACCCAGGGCCGACAAGTCAAATACAAGGGGTTTATGAAGGATTAAATAAGCTCGATATTAAAGAGCTGGGGTGGATTCTACTAACCCATATTCATCTGGACCACGGGGCTGGGTCTTGGAAATTATTAGAAGCTTTTCCTGAGGCTGATTTATACTGCCACCCTCGTGGGGAATCTCATATGATAGATCCCAGCAAGATAGTTAGAGCTGCTAAGGAGGCTTTCGGTGAACAATTTTCTATGTATGGAGAAGTACGAGGATTAAAAGAGGAAAAGGTAATTTCATCTTCTGACGGGGAAGTTATAGAACTAGGAGATGTAAACTTACAAGTGATCTGGACTCCCGGTCACAGCACTCATAGTCAATCGTACTTTGAACCAAATGAGAAGGTAATATTCGTGGGAGACTCAGCGGGGCATATGCCATACGATGATATAGTCATACCAGCTAGTCCACCACCCTTCAATCCAGAAGATACGGTTGAGAGTATAAAGAAACTTATTGGTTTAAAACCCGAAGTAATATGTTATAGCCATTTTGGGTTCAAGAAAGCTGCAGTTGAGAAGCTTGAAAAGTTCAAGGATCAGGTGGAATTATGGAAGAACATAGTAACTGGTTGTGTAGGTAAGGCCATGAGTCTAAGTGAGACTTTCAGTTTTCTAGCGGAGAGGGACCCGAGAGTTAAAGAACTATTAGAACTCGATCCGGAGGGTAAAAGTCATGTATACCATAGTTTAAATGGGTTTTACAGCTATGCACAGTGGAAAATGAGAAAGAAGTAGACATTTTATATCGTTGTTTTATAATGCCCTTTCATAATTTATATTATGAAATCTAAAGTAGCAGTAGTTAAAGGAGAAAGGGGTTTAGATACGGTATATCGTGCAATTAATCTAATACCATTAGAGAAAGCTTTGCAATCATATAATAGGGTATTAATTAAAGTAAATTTTATAACAACAAAGGACTGGAGGACAGGGGCTACTACAGATCCGGTAGTTGTTGAGGCCCTAATTAATCGATTAAAGGATCTTGGGAAAAAGATCCATGTTGTTGAATCTGATGCTCAGACGACTAACGCAGATAAAGCAGTTTTTGCAAGTGGCATGCAAGAAATGTTAGACAGGGTGGGGATTGATTTTATCAACATGCGTCATCTTGAGGAGAAAGTGAAGATACCTATACAAGATGGAAAAACACTCAACGAGATTAAGGTAGCAAAGATAGCGACTGACTCTGCCATAATCTCGGCAGCCAAGCTCAAGACGCATACCACGACAAAAGTTACTCTAGGTATGAAAAACATGTTTGGCATGCTGACTACTAAGTGGAAAGGTAAATTTCATCTAAGAGATATGGATAAGGTAATTCGCGACATAAACTCAGTTCTTCC
Source organism: Candidatus Bathyarchaeota archaeon (assembly GCA_014730055.1). Next base: position 10,201 of record WJIV01000305.1, on the reverse strand, counting down.
ACCCCATGTAGTTGTAATTGATGGCTTTGTCGGAATGGAGGGAAAAGGCCCAGTTCATGGAAGTCCCGTGAAAATGAATACAATTATTGCTGGAACGGATCCAGTAGCGACCGATGCTACAGCTGCTAGAATAATGGGCTTTGATCCACATGAGATAAACCATATCATTTGGGCTCACCAATCAGGAATCGGAAACATTGAGAAAATAGAAATTGTAGGAAGCAAAATGGAAGATGTGATTAGACCTTTTGAAAGATTTTAACTTAGGTGGATTTCAAGTTGCCCTCTGAGACCTGCATAGAGGCTGTAGGGTAGACTGCAACTCTGGCAACAGGGCCATGTTCTTCCACTAAGATATCGAGAGCCTTCTTCCAGTTCTTTACCCAGATTGATCCCTCCCCGTAATAGTATTCATCCGATTTTGCTATCTGCGGGGTCACACAGAGGACACGGCTCATCTTCCAGGGTTTCTTGAGATAGGTAGTCTTTGTCCATCCTCTTCCCCCGAAGTCTCGTCCGAAGCGCCCGTTATAGTGATGTACTCTGCAACCTTCAGAAGTATAGAGGAGAAACACTATGTCTCCTCCTTCTCTTACTGATTCTCTTAGTATATGGTATGCTTTGTAGCCTTCATTGGCCATTGGATAACCATTTCCTATAGCGATATCAACCTCATTTTCTACCTCGGTTGAGTAGATCTTTTTACCTATATCTACACCCGCTCTGTGTGCCTCAACTACATCACCACAAACAAGATCAGCGACATCACAAGAGGCATTGAAAAAAGCATTAATTATGAAGTCAACGCCAGCCATTCTAGAAGCTTCCTCACTATCCAATCTTCTGATGTTCTTCTCGACTTTACCTGGACCTGTTCCCTCATTTATTCGATGGTTATGGGTTATACTGTCTATTCCCGCAACACCAGGTAGGATCATCTTACTACCTCCCCCGAACCCGTAACCGAAGTGAGGCATCATAGCACCCAGTGTGATCTTAAGGTCACTATTCATAACCTCCCTGTTGATATGTACGGGGGTACCATAGCTTGTCTGACCAATTTCCACGGTATTTTCATAACAGCAGTGATTGAATATCAGGTATCTTTCAGGTATTTCCTCGCCCAATTTTTTTTGAAAGTCGAAGAGAAGTCTGCCGTGGTGGGCCCCAGTTGCCATCATAAAAGCTATATCCGAATCGTCTAATCCACCATCGTGAAGTTCCTTCAATAGAGTGGGTAGAATCTGATACTGCTTCGTTGGTCGTGTCATATCATCAAAAATTATTATACAAAGATTCTTACCCTCAGCTAACTCCTTTAAAGGAGGGGTACCAACTGGGTTCCTAAGCTTATCCCTGATTTTATCGGTTGTTAAAATAGGGGAGCTGTGTCCCTTCATCCTTCTTTCGATTATCTCCCAGTTATCGGGAAAACTGAGTTTCTCTGGCATCCAGCCATAGAACTCCCATGCTGGGATCTCCATTGATTGCATATTATAATCTGGGGCTAGGTACTTTAAAAGAAATATTTGTAGTTGAAAAATTAGGGTTTATTCTTCGATAATCTCGACATTAGCCCTTGGAACGGTAACAACCTTACCATTGTCCAATTCTATATTCACAACACGGACCATGCTCTCGGATTCAAGCTGTTGTAATTCTACCGGAAGGCTGTGCACCTCGCCAATTGCTCCGAAGTAAGGCTCTCTGATTATCCTAATCGGAGTTCCTGGCACCATTCCGCTAGCTAGTTCCTCTCCTGATCTCCTCTGGGGCTCTAGATCATGTGGGATTATTATCTCAGGTCGGAGTACACCCGCTCTTATCTGTGTTGTGCCGTTGACACTTGCCATATAACCGTCAAACTCTTTTAAGAGATTGAATGTAGATTCACTCATTGTCATCTGACCGAAGCCCTCAGTAATTATTACAGTTATACCCACTTCTTCTTGCCCTGTGATGGCAACACCTATTTCCTCACCAATGAACCCTGTTAGATCATCGTGACGTATACCACCAGCTACAATAGCTGATACACCGATTTGGACACCTTTCTTGATTGCTCCTATAGTAACTCTGCTGCCCCCGATTAGCACTTTTCCGGCGTCATCCTGGCTTATATCCGATTCATCTAAAACCTCCTCTGGGCTATCAACGGCGATTCGGATCTCTCCATGGGTTTCACCGCTGATTCCAAAGATTCCCTGGATGAAAGCTGCATGTGTTTCTATTATTACTCCTTCATTAGGGAGTACCTCGACGATTTCACCGGGTATATATGCGTCTACGTCAACAGGGATCGGAGAACCACGGATGATAACCTGTCCTGTTATCTCGCTGATGCTTTCAATGGTACCAGATACTGGAGCATGAACCCTCTTCTTGATGAGTCCAAACAATGCATCGTACTTTGCCATGAGCTCATCTTCCTCAACTTTGTCTCCTTCGCCCTTTAGCATGAATCTTGGGATATCATCTGGTTCCAAGCCTAACTGCATGGCTACCTTGACGATCTCAGGGTCTCCGCTTATCTCAGTCTTGGCAACGATGTCGGCGTGTTTTACTCTATCTCCGACCTTGGGAAATACCTCTCCTAGGATCGGGAGTCTTCGCATTTTCTGAACTGTCTCTACTCTCTTTACCTTCAAACCAGGAGTATAGGCGTGAGCTTCTTCGGTCTCCTTCTCCTCGTTGTTTGTCTTTTCCTGTTCTACTTTATCTACCATCTTAGATCAGCTCCTCTAGGCTTTCCTCTGGGTATAGCTTCAATGACCTGAACCATTTTAGCAATAGTTCTTTCCTCTGGGCATTCTCCTCAGGAAGATAGAGAGGCCTTCCACGGGCGTCAAGCATAACACCCGCGACCCCGCCGCTAACTGTAGTTTTTCTCTCTTTACCTGGCCCCGCGCCAACGTCGAATTGCTTGACTGGAGTGATCATGACATTCGCCTCTTGTCCCTCATCTAGTTCAATTAACTTGATATCACCGAAGTTCAGAGTCTCTTCAACATTATCACCGGTAGGCATCTCAATCTCCACGTCCATTACATGTTCACCTAGTTTTCCGGTTCCAGCGGGTACGATACTTGTTCCAAGTCTCACTAGGCAGTCCTTGTCGAATACGTTCCACGCGGCGTCTCGGTAAACTGTGCTAAGTACACCAAGGTGGGGCATCATGAAGACGCTATCCTGGAACATCCTAGTAACACCTTCTGTCTGCCAAGCATCAGTTAATATTAGCATTGACTGGACCCTCCTAGGTGCGTGACTCAATAATCCACCAGTACCAGCACAGATGTCAATATTCATCATCTCTACGTAGCTTTCAGCGACAGCTTGCTCGAACATATCGCTGATGGTTCTCTCAAGCTGTATACCTTTGAGCCTTGTTGCAATTGTCCTGTGGTGCTGTAGACCAAGCCGCAGTGCTTCACGGGCGACACTGTGCTCTACAATAAGGTCCTCCAAGGTCTGGGGAATCGTTGTAGGTCTGATCATCTTGTTCATTAGGCGGCTAGCTACTTCCTCTTTCTCGAGATTGAAAGGAATCCAGCGCATGATGTTTTCAATACCGGCTTCTTTCATCACGTTCGTAACGCTGTAGCTCATTCCAAGGTTCGCTGACACGCTTCGTACGAACCTTCCGTCTACAATTGAGTATACGTTTGTTGTTGCTCCACCTAGACCTACCCCCAGCACGTTCTTCTCGAATGAGTTGGCGATGAGCTGCATTGCCATACCTTCTCCAGCGGGAGTGGGCATGATATCAATATCCGTCCACTTCATGAGCCTTGTGTAACCAGGAGCGTGGCTCATAACGTGCTCCATGAACAACTCGTGAACTGCTCTCCTTGCTGGTTCTGTATTTTCCTGCTCGAGAACTGGGCGAATATTCTCTACAATTTGCAGAGCAAATCCCTCATCCATAAGCTCTTGGATCTCGTTTCTAAGGGACTTGTTTCCAGCATAAACTATTGGTAGCTCGTAGGCAACACCCAGCCTAGGCTTTGGCTCAGCAGCCTTGATCAATTCGGCTATCTCCATAACATGGCTGCTTGCGCCTCCATCTGTTCCTCCCGCCATTAGTATCATGTCAGGCCTGAGGCTTCTAATCCTACTTATCTTCTGATACGGTTGCCTTCCATCATCTCTAGCTATGACATCCATAACTATGGCGCCAGCACCAAGAGCCGCTCTGTTGGCGCTCTCGGCTGTCATGCTCTTTATGAGACCGGCTACCATCATCTGTAGACCTCCTCCTGCACTGCTTGTTGTACAGTAAAGATCTACACCTTTCTCGCCATCATACGGGATAACTAGCCCAGATCCATCTCCGGAGAGAAGCCTGTGACCTGTCAACTCCTCAACTTCTCGTACTGCGTTCTGTACCCCAAGGGTAACATCCTCATAAGGGGCTTCAACGGTGGTTGGTGCTTCACCGGCTACTAGGAATCTCCACTCGCCGTCCTTCCTGTGAAAGAATCTGGCTTTGGTAGTGGTAGAGCCCACGTCAGTAGCGATGATGTACTGCATTTCTTCTGTAGGCTTTCTAAGGGTTGCCATTCTTAATTCATATTCAGTCCAAACCGCTATAAATTAAGGTTTTCTAAAATACGCTTCTAAAAGACCAAAGACTAGAATGGCCACCACTTCATCCATCCTTTTTTCTCCGATTTCACGCCTTTATCAGCCTTTTTCTCTGCTCTCTCTTGCTTTTTTCGCTTATTTTCCTCTTCTTCTTCCTTAACTTTCTGTTCAAGGAGTTGTATCAACTTCTCTATGTTATCACGTTCTTCAAAAACAGTGATGTATTTTTCTCCCATATCATTAAACTCGCGCCCTAGAATTGGTAGAAATGGAGCCAAGAATACTCTACTCATCTCCCCACCGACGTATGCCAGTGGCTTTACTGATTCAAGGGTTAAAATTGCAACAGTTTCCATCTTGTATTCGTGTATCTTTTCCGCTACCTGTTCGATTAATTCGTTTTCTTCTTCTGGAGTGATCTCCTCATAATCGAAAAAGGCACTCATTATCAGTTTACTTTGTTTTTCTGATTTAATAGATTATCTATAAATTAAAGTTATAAGAGGTTCAGCCTCTTAGCTGGTTCTTTAGTGATATATATGATGCAGCAACCCCCCCTAATACGAAACAAATGAGTAAAGCAATGAAGAAACCACTATTAGCTCCTTCCGTAAGAGCCAATAGACTAAATACTGTAAATGCCCAAGAAGCCAATGCACTTGTGATCCCAATTCTAAGATGGGTGGTATTCGCTCTACGGAGAACCAGATATGCCGATGAGAGAGCGCCCGAGAAATAAATAAAATAAGAAATCAGAGCAATTATTTGTAGATCAATCCAGTTTAGGATCTGGATCCAAAAATAGACAATACCATAAGATAATACTGCACCTGCAAGATAGTCAATAACCGAAGGGGTTCTTTCTTCACTCATTAATGTTGAAAGTAATAGTTCGAATAAAAAAAGGGGTTGGTTTTGTTCCACTATATTATTTGCAACCATTCACGTAATAGGAATACAATTCTTCCCTGGTACATACCGAATCTTGACATAATTGTGTTTCCGAAGCTTGCTCCGAAGCCTAGAAGCATCATCCAACGGCCAATCTTTGGGACCCAGCCAATTGTTCCTTCATGTATTCCTTCAAATGTGAATATGAAGTGGCTGAGAGCGGTGATTACACCGATGAATATAATTATATTATTTATTGTACCAAGCCCTGTATCTGCAACAAGTGGTTGAGCAGTTTGTGTTATCTGTACTATGAAGTCGCTGTGTATTGCAGCTCGAATGCTTATGCCTACTCCATTCCCAACGAGGAAAGCTATAGGATACCTATAGAGCCAGAAGTACTCTCTGCTGAATCTAGCATAAAGCATTATTCCTAAGAGGAAAACGATAGAATAAAGGAACTCTCCTTGAGCTATATGAGACCATCCGAAGTCGCGGATATTTTTTATTCCCATTACTATCTGGTGACCTGCTGCGATTCCTATAAAGGTGTTTTCGGCAAACTTGAATACAACGTTGTCACGGAAAGCATAGCTTGTGGCTGCAATTGTGAAGAAGGCTGCTATCCATATCTGGGGGTCAGTGGATACCATCTTAGCTTCCTCCTTCCTGTCTTTGCATAAAGTATGCTAGATTTCCAACTATGATAAAGATTAGAACCAGTGTTTGTGTAAAGCTGAGAATGTCACTACTAACAATTGCGTCTCCTGGATTGTTAGTAAGGAATTCAAGGTCAGCTGCTCCTTTAACTCCATCCATCAATCCAAGAAGCTGACCACTATCATAGTAAGGTTTTATGCTTGTAGTCATCATGCTTAGACAACCTCCTAGTACAGGTAAATTATACTGACTGTATCCTTGATAGACCCATCCTTCTGCTATGTCACCACTAGTAGTTATATAAGCTACCAAGTCAAATTGCTCGGCACCTTCTACTCCTTCCATTATTGGGAAGGAGCCTAAAGGATCACCATTATAATCATTAGATACAAGAGAGGGGAGATCGCCAAGTACTCCTGCCATAGCTGTTTGTGTTCCAGCGATATATCCAAGGAAGATATAGTCTTCGCCATATACAGCTCCATATTTTTGTTCCGGCTTTACCCCCTCGATAATAAGAGGGTACATCATACTCCCTTCGAGTTGCGTAGCCATAATAATTACTCTATGTCCATTTTCGAACATTTGATGTAAAGCAGCTATATTTCCTGGCCCTAAACTAGGATAACCTCCTGAACCATAGCCAATGTCAAAAAGAACTATGGCCCCTTCAGGAAGTTCATCTACTGTGTTGTACCAGTCTCTGCTCATTTGTCCGGTTAAAATTGGAAGTCCTAATGGGCGAATAGCTGGTATTATCATAGCTATGAGGATCAAAGTCATTACGACTTCTCTTGGTAAAGCTGTTAATTTTTGCCAGGTGCTCATCTTACTCTCCTCCCTAAATAACCTGTCTCAAGGCCTACAAGGGTTCTTATTCCGAGAACTACAGCACCCATTCCTATTCCAATTCTTATTCCTCTATAGGCTCCTCCTACTATTGCGGTGAATATCCATTCACGCGTGTAGAAGAATCCGGGAAATATTGAAGGGAACAAAGGTGTGTTTCCAAGAATTACGAGAATTGCTGTTACAAAGAGAAGTGCAGCGTCAAAGTTTCTTGCTCTCAATACCTTATATGCGCCATAAGCCATATAGAATGCTAAGCTACTGTACATTGTACTTCCTAGTGGTAGGTAAATTGCATTGTATAACCAGTTATAAGTTGGATCAGTATCAAATCTTCCTCTCCATAATCCGAAGAATATGAAGACAAACATCATTAAGAGCAGCCAAGCGCTGAACATCCAGTCATCTCTGCTTCTCTCACTAATCCTTCTACCGTGTAATCTTAGGAGGTTTGCTGCTCCAAGACCTAAAGCAAAGCCTTGGAGTACAACTCCCCAGTTCTTTATTATCGTGAAAGTGTTTGTAACAACATCCAGTGTAGTATAGTAGTCAAGAACGGCTATAACCCCAACTAAGAAGGTTATCGCCAGCGGTATATCACGTCTATAATCCATCATATTCACCTCACATCGACAGGATATCACCAATTACAGTGATTCCTGCAGTGGCTAATAGGGCGCCAAGAATACATAGGGCCAAGGCAGCCAACTTATACCAGTCCTGCGCAGCTATACTTCCTACTTGTTGAGGGTCTCCACTTACATATGCTCCTGCAGCGAAGATCTCCTCACCAATTAGCACATAGTCACAGAGAGCTGCGAAGAAAGGTATCTGGAACATTCTAGCAGTGCCACCTACTTGCATCGATCCGACCCTGTCAAAGGTCTCAGCGAACATCATCGATTCGGCCCAGAAAGGTCCTATCATGATGTTACCTGCAGGCCTCATCCTGCTAGCCATGCCTATAATTCCGCTCGCCCATGCGAACTGGGTACCAGAGAGATAGGGTAACTGTTCATCTATGTCTAGTTCATCTAGTTTATCTTCAATTCTATAAGATTCTCTTACAATCTCAGTTGCTACTGGCATAACGTCTACACTTGCCTGTGGTGCGATTAACTCTGCACCTAGACGCGCACTTAATGTTGAAACATAGCTAAGAATACTGAGTCCAGCAATAGTCTGTGTTGCATAAATATCTGTGAAGGTTCCCATGCCGATGATGTTGAATACAGGACGACCCATTTCAACTGCTCGTCCTACTACTTCTTCTATGGCATCAAGCCCAGGTATCCTTCTAATTGTGATTTTTCCTTCTTTACCTCTTTGGATAGCGATGTAGGTCGCCACCCAAGCTAATATGAATGCGATTAGTGGAACCAGTCTGTTTTCTGTTAGGATTGCCATTTGGGATTTCTCCTTAGAATACCCGTGTTAATATACTATAGTGATAATTTAAGACTTTGGAGCAATAAAGAAAGTAAATATTATGATTATAGCAACATGACGAATAGTTAGTATATTATATAGAGGATCATACAGTAAATCATTAAGATGAGCAGAGAACAGATAGAGGAATTCAGGCAATATTTTGCGGGTGCATCTGTTGCATTTGGTGTACCTTTCCTCCTACTAGAATTTTTTGGATTATTATTTAGCTCGAATGAGAGTTTTCAGAGATACTTCGATGGAATATATTTTGCTTTCCACCTTATTGGTGGAATCACAGGGGGATATCTCACAGCTAGGAGAACAAAGGAGCTGGAGATTAGATCTGGGATTATCACTGGTTTTCTTGCCTTCATCATACAGCAGGCAGTTTACGCCATATTTTACGGGTTAAATTCTTTAGGTGATTTGTATTCTTTCGTTGGTTTAGTTGGTGGAGCAATTATTGGTGCTATAATATTGAGCTTTAGAAAAAAATAGACTAATCTGCTAACTCTCTCTTTATTGTCTCCACCATGTGATCTGTAATTTTCTCTAATGCGATCTCACCAGCCTCACTAGAGCCTTTACTAGGGTCTCCAAGAACACCTGTAGGTGTAACAGAATCAAATCCTTCTCTAACATATTTACCTGTAAGAGGCCCAATATAACCCGATTTCATATATTCCTCATAGACTAATTCAGGTTTATAATATAACATGAAACTTGTCTCCCCTGCTCCTGCGTGTCCACCAACTGATGACTCTGGTTGACCAGTCTTCTTGATTGCTTCTTTTAGGACAGAGATAAGAGTAGTTAAATCGGCTAACGCTATGAGATTTGCATTTAAATTATTAGCTATACTTTGCACTGTAGTCTGTACAGGTGCAAAGTTACCTCCATGGCTAGGTATCAGGATGATATTATCGAAACCATGATGGTCTAAACTGATGCAGATATCCTTGAGATACTCAATCAAGGTCTCGGGTCTTACGGATATAGTTCCTGGAAAAGTTAGGTGGTGAGAACTACAACCTGGTCTAATAGTAGGTGCTACTAAGGTCTTTCTAAGCTTTTCAGCCAGAATTAAGGCTAAGCAGTCACCAAAAAGTTCATCTGTGCTTAGTGGAAGATGATGACCGTGTTGTTCTGTGCTGCCTACTGAGACTATTACAGTTTTGTAACCGTTCTCTAGGGCTTCCTCAACCATTTTCCAAGTCATATCGGACATTCTGATATTATTCATAAGAGACCCATCACCTCTCCCTCGACCTCGGTTATGGATCTATCTAATAGTTCCATTATCGTATCTATCTCATTCTTTTTTATTATCAGAGGAGGAGCCACCTGAATATGATCACCTCTTACACCATCCACAGTCCCGGTACCTGGATAGACAAGTAAGCCATTTTCGAAGCATTTCTCAACAATTCTGCTATAATACTTTAAGTCAGGTGAGAAGGTTTCCTTAGTTTTCTTATTTTTAACAAACTCTATGCCTGCAAAGAGCCCTTTTCCTCGAATATCACCAACTGAGAGATGATCGTACAATTCGTATAATCTCTCATGAAGGTACTCTCCTAATTCTGCGGATTTCTCAACGAGGTTATGAATATTTACATATTCGAGAACAGCGGCCCCTGCTGCGCAAGCTACTGGATGGCTTCCATAAGTATGACCATGGGCAAAGGGTTCATCAAATCCATCATATACTCGGTCACTTGCGATGGTCGCTCCGAGAGGTAAATAGCCACCAGCCAGTCCTTTGGCTGTCGCGATTATATCT
>WJIV01000304.1 GCA_014730055.1 Candidatus Bathyarchaeota archaeon | reverse complement strand
GGTCATTACTGCTCATATATAGATAATTTCTACAATGGCCTCTACGCAGATGACGGGAGTACAGTAAACGCCTCTTATTGCTGGTGGGGTAACGCCTCGGGTCCATATCACTGGTTTAAGAACCCTGGTGGTACGGGGGACGCCGTCTCAGATCACGTAGAATTTGAACCATGGCAGACGGCACTGTTTCAGCCGGACGCCCTGATCAGCAACTTTAGGTGTAGTTTGAATGCGTTAGACTGGAGGGTAGTATACCCTGATGAGAATACGCCCAAACCCCTAGACTGCGGAGCGGCTTCGGTGAGTGACTGGCTTGCATCAGCCTTCGTAACCACAAAGCTCCCAGAATACGTGGAGGGACTGGATACGGATCCTTCCTACGTAGACCAGGGTATAGGAGAGCCCGTAGGAGACACGGGGTCCGGTATTATTACATTTGGCGGACCATTCGTTAACCCCATCGTTAAGCGAGCCGAGGACAGTGCCACAGCACCAGAAGACAGGGCACCAGTCAAGTTCTATAATGGAGGTGACACCTTCTACTTCCATTACAAGAACGGAACAAGTATACCTGGTGCAGAACTACCACTTTCCGTGATAAACAATGACGAGGACTTGTTCCTTATAGAGACCTTTAGGGATGGGGATAGCCGAGTGATTATAATATGCTACGGATTTGGGTGGAAAGGAACATACGCAGCAGGGAAATTCATTGACACCATTGTCATACCTAATATCGAGTCCTATATGCATGGGTGGATTATCATCCACTGGCAGGATAGCAACGGTGACGGCTTTGTCAACGACCCAGGTGAAGGGGACACCTACACTAGAATAGCAACAGGAAACTAAATTCACCATTTTTTTTTAACAGTCACTGAACTACCATATCATACAAAACAGTCGAAGATAGTAACCAGATCTATAGAATGGGATAACACATAAACCTGATATTTTGTGTCTCGAAAGTAAAATAAATAGTTGTATATCATAATACTCGGTATAGATGAAATTTTTTCAGTATCTCGTTGGATAATCGTTCGGATATAGTCATGCACAAGGGTAACTTTTGGTTGCGCGCAGGCGTGTTTAATAAATGAGTGTTTGTAGATGTAAACCTGTTTTTTATAGATGTATTTACTTCCTTCTAGATAATGATCTAAATCGGGGCAATAACTGCAATAATTAAACATAGGGAAACTGGGCCTCGAATATTATTCAAGATACAGCCATGAACATGGCATCCGCTGGCAACGGAACCCAGATCATACACTTATCTCTAAGCGAAGAACGCTATACTCTGACGCAGCTCAGGCCTCCCAATACGATAAGCAGCGATACAGACACAGTAAGCCACACAGAACACCAGGCTGACGTGTTTCTCAGTGTTATCCAGGCCCTGCCAAGTTAACCCCCTCAGGTTAAGGTTATTAAGTTGTCTGAGACTACTTACCATAGGGATAAGGTATACCTTCCTCGAGATATTTAGGAGAAGCTGGGGTTGAAGGAGGGTGATAGAATCCATAGAGGTCGTGGGTAGTGGAGAGGCGCGACTTTCAGTGATTAGAAGTGCTCAGGCATCCATAAGACTCCTGGAAAAGCTTGAGAACCCTCCGGATCTAGGTAAAGTTGGAGGTGAGTTCTCCAGGATGGAGATCTATGAGAATCTTACTGGATACTAATATCCTTGTCCACGCTTTTAATAGGTCCTCACCTTATCAGGTCGAAGCGGCTGATACCCTGAGGCGGGGTCTGACTAAAGAGTTTGAGGCTTTTATTGCTCCTCAGATGATCTTCGAGTTTTACGCCGTTATAACGGATCCTCGAAGAGTGGAGAAGCCGCTTTCACTAGAGGAGGCCGCAGGCCCTCCATGGATTTACTGGAGAGCAAAGAGCTCCAGAAACTTGGTACACCTCTCTTGGGAGCTAGAGAGATCCTAGAACTTGCCAAGAAGCATTCCATTAAGGGAGGTAATATATTTGACTGTGTACTCGCTGTCAACGCTAGGGATAACGAGATCGATGTGATCTATACACGTAATGTAAGAGACTTTAACCCCTACCTTTTCCTGAGGGCTGTAAATCCTCTAAAAGAGGAATAGTTGGAACAATCATAGATCAAATACAGAAAACAGGGTGATTATCACTTGACCGAGGCAAGTCTACTTGTGGAAAGAGTCTCCAAAAGCCAAGAACAGACGCCAAGTCACCATCTCATCGAAATTATGTCTGTGAGATATGATCATATTTGAACCAATAGCATGTTAAGTTTTTTGTAAATATTAGGGTTCAGTAATACTGGGAGATGTATATTCGTCAGGTATGATTGGAGATATGTAAGATGAGGCTTGCTTAAATGTGTGTCCTCAGTTATCACCCAGTCGGCCTCTGTTATAATGCCCGTAGCGACTATAATGGCATCAGGTAGCCTAAGCCCTGTTGAGGCTCTTATCTTTCCGGCGAGCTCTCCAAGCTCTATGTTCACGTATACTATGGAGTAATTATTACGGTACGAGTATATAGTAGAAAATCCTCTAGTCTTTCCTCGTCCCCTGATAAGTAGTAGTCGACTGCTATTTCAGCTATAGTAGACGCTGACAGGTACGGGTCTACTTTTCCTTTGTCAACATTGT
>WJIV01000303.1 GCA_014730055.1 Candidatus Bathyarchaeota archaeon | reverse complement strand
TATCTTTCCGTCCTTTGAGAACCTAGAGCCATGGCATGGGCAGTCCCAGCTCTCCTCGGCAGGGTTCCACTTTGGTTTACAGCCCATGTGGGTGCATACCAGTTGCAGTCCTGTTTCATCGAGTACTTTCTTGGGTGCATCTGGCTCCTGGTACCTCGCATTCATGAGCTCTTTGACAACTATCTTCCCTTGTGAGATTAGTTCACTTATATCCTTCCCGGGTTTGAATCTTAATGGGGTGAACACTTCCTCCCATGGATTGTTCACTCCATTTATAATATCAGTTATGAGCCTTCCTGATAGGGAGCCTGTCGACATACCCCAGAGATTGAAACCGGTAGCAACGTAGAGGTGCTCAGTCATCGGGTTATGTCTGCCTATGTACGGGATCCGGTCAGCTGTTACACAGTCCTGATTAGACCAGTGGTACTCAATCGATTCGATATCGAACATAGACTGGGCGTCATCGTACAGGTCTTTATAATACTTGGTCGTGTCGTTTCCCAGTCCGGTCTTGTGTTCTCCGCTTCCCATAATTATCACCCGTCCTTCTTCTATGGGCTGGATCCTGAAGCTATGACTTCCATGAGATTCACCGATGAACATGGAGTCGGGGAAATCATCCGGGGTTCTTAGAGCTATGACGTAGCTTCTCGACTGGTGCATCCTCATGAAGTAGGCCCCGGGGTAATCGTGAAAAGGCCAGTTGGTCGTTGAGACTACATAATCGGCCTTAACCTCTCCTCCCTCGGTCTTAACGACATGAGGTGGTCCGTCCTCAAAGCTGAGTGCCTTGGTCTCCTCGAAAACGTAGCTACCCCCACCATCGATCTTCTCAGCCAGTGCCTGCACGTATGAGAGAGGGTGAAATCTTGCCTGATTGTAAAATCTGATAGACCCAAGGGTCTCAAAGGGTAAAGGAATATCATCCACGAACTCCGCTGGAAGTCCAGCCCGCTCAGCAGCATCAACCTCTATCTTCACCCTCTCAAGTGATTCTCCGTCTCGGGCGTAGACGTATGCTGGGACCCTCTTGAAATCGCATTTAACCCCGTATCTATCGACAAGTTCCTCTACCAATGTAATCCCGTACTCGTTAGCCTCTCCGTATAACTGGGTCTTATCAAGTCCAATACTCTCGATGAGTTCATGGTACTTCAAATGGTGCTGCGAGGTTATCTTGGCTGTTGTGCACCCAGTGGAGGTTGTCCCAACTCTATCACGTTCAAGAAGAGCGACGCTGTATCCCTCCTCTTTGAGGAGTATCGCAGTGGTCACACCGGCTATCCCTGCTCCAACCACTGCTACGTCGACCTGGATTGACTCTTTCAGTGAGGGGTAGCTGGTGCTCGGGGTTGTGGCTATCCAGAGGGACTCTGGTTTGCCCGGGATCATGTGAGGATTCTCAACCATCTTCTAATCAGTAGCTAAAGTTTACCTTTTCATTTAAAGCTAAGCAGTTTAATCTATTCTTCTTGTGAAGGTATAATTCATATTAAACCAGTTGATATGTGTTGAGTATTAGAAGGAAAACAGAAGTGAGCCTCGAAAAGGAGATCAAGGTCCTGTACCTAGATGATCAGGAGTATCAATTAGAGTTCGCCAAGATTTTCCTAGAAAAGTTCGATGACAGTATAAAGGTAGAAAATGTCACGAGCCCTTCTGAAGCATTGAAGAGGCTGATGGTTGAGGACTTTGACGTCGTTGTAAGCGACTATTTGATGGATGAGATGACAGGTATAGAGTTCGCTGAAAAGCTGAGGGAGTTCAGCGATCTGCCATTGATCCTGTATACGGGCTATGGTAGTGAGGATATAGCCGAATCCACCTTCTCCTCGGGGGTTGATGATTATATCAAGAAGGAATCCGGACCGGGGCATTTTAGAGTACTTCTCAATAGGATAAGGGGGCTTGCTGAGAAACGGCTTATAGAGAATCTTTACAAGAAGATGGTGGAGAACAGCAAGGAGGGCATATTCGTCCTCTCGGGCGATGATGTGGTCTATGCAAATAGATCGCTAATGGAACTTGTCGGCTGTGACGATTTAGGATGCCCAATTATAAGAGAACTGGGTGAGACTACCAGTGCAAGAATATCAAAATACTTCAGTAACATATCTGAATATTATGGCTACTTTCTGTTCGAATTTGATCTCAAAAAATCAGGGAGGACTACTACCTATGAGGTCTCTGTTTCAACTTTCTCATACTTCGATAGGCCTTCTTATATCTGCTATCTCAGGAATAAGGCTCATAAAACGTCTAATTGAAGGTAGCAAGAGCTGAATTCCGTTGTATGATCTAAGAATCTCAATTATAAATTAAGCTATTCCGTTTTCTTGGACATAATAGCACTGAGATAGTTTTTATTAATATAGTAAAAATACCTAGTCTCCAGTTTCTGCCTGAGAATCCTTATCTGGTTTTCTTTTTCTTTAAGCAGCTTGATAGCATCAAGTATAGCTTCCTCGTTGTATTCGTTTATTTTCTCATCGAATACCGGGTCTTCCGTGATGTCTATGGTTGATAATAGATTGTTGATCCTTGAAATCTCCCTAAAAATCTGCTCTGTATCTATTATCAAATCCCCCGTTTGGTGTTTAAGTTAAAGGCAGTTTGGTATAAAAGATTTATCTAACAGAACAATATTGTCCATATAAAACAATTATGCTTATCTGTTTTAGTTTTAATTGATTAATCTTTGCAAATCTAATATATATTGCTTCTGCAGAACAATTAATTATGGTAGATAGCTTTGATTCTCCCTATATTCAGATATTTAGATCGGAGCTTAAGTTAAACCTGCTAATCAGCCTCCTTGAAGGTGGTAAAGAATTAGGTGACTTGAGGAATGAGTTAGGTTCCAGTGGCTCCACTATTATACATGCACTTCAGGATCTAGAATCTATAAGACTGACCCATAAGGATGATAAAACATATCAACTAACCTCTATGGGAAAGGTGTTCTCTATATTCCTAAAGGAGGCTGACTCGATGATGACAGTGCTTGAAGATTTCCAGGAGTTCTGGCTTCGCCACGATGTAGAGGCAATTCCCTTTAATCTATTAAAGAGAGTTGGAGAACTTGAGGATTCATACCTTGTTAGGGATAGCAGAACTGATCTAGCAAAGGTTCACATGACTTTTCAGCAGATCCTACTTACTTCCACTAGACTCAAAGGAGCTTCACCAATATTCCATCCCGATTACATTGGTGCATTTCAGCAGTTACTGAGTAAGGGTGCTAGTGTGGATCTCATTCTTACAGGCGACGTACTTAGTAGGACAATGACCCTAGTTGACCCTCAGGAAATATTGAGCTATGTTCAGGAAGAAAGGTTGAGGGTATACATTATGGATGACCTCAGGCTTGCACTAACTGTTACTGAGAATAGCTTCTCCCTTGGCCTTTTCACATACAATGGAGCTTATGATTATAGCATGGATCTGATATCCAACAGTGAGAAAGCCATTAACTGGGGTGAGGAGCTATTCGGAAGACTCCTAGAGAACGCTGAGTTGTTGGACTGGGGGCAGATTCCGTTTGAAGATACTTAAGATTCTAACAAATACTTCCATTTTTTTATCCATTAATGCAATGATTGTCAGTATATTTACTTCATTCTTATATGGTATAGATATTGATCCTCGAGTTGCCTTGATCTCCTTTCTTTTGACTTTTTCAGTCTATAACCTTAACAAGGCGACTGATAAGGCAGAAGACTCGATTAATCGCCCTGAGGTTGCCTCCCGAAGCACAAATTACTATCTGCTACCTGCCTTGTTCTCATTAAGCATATGTCTCTTTCTTTCACTTCATGTAGGATTCAGAGCCCTCATGGTCATTGCAACAACGTTCATTATTGCCTTCGTTTATAGCATAAAAATAACGGATACTATACCGCGTCTAAAGGAGATTGTTGGTGTTAAGAGTTTGATGGTAGCACTTACATGGGGTCTTACGGGGTCATTATTACCAGCATGTATCCACCCTGTTAGCTCCATTAAGATTATATTCGCTTTCACATACATTTTTCTTCACCTTCTTGTAAATACCATTTTATGTGATGTCAGGGACATGGACGGAGATTCAGCCTCAGGGGTTGAGACCTTACCTATTGCATTGGGTTTAACGGATACACGTCTCCTTTTGCTTGCGGTTAACAGTTTGCTAGTTCCCTGGTTTTTTCTCTGTATAATCAATGGTATTTTCACTAGTTATCTGCCGGCCTTATTCTATAGCATAGTTTACGGCTACATTTTGATTTTCGTGTTCTCGAGAAGAGGTCATGATAAACTATTTGTGGACCTTGCAGTAGATGGTGAGTGGATACCAATATTTGTATATATGAAACTCTTAATGATCTTTTAGTACAGATTGATAATCATTGAATATCTTCAAATTTTACCATTCACTATCTACAATAATGGATGTGAATTTTATACATGTTGAGGGTGATCAAGATGAACATGATATTACTCTCCTTACATTGAGCAAATGTGGGCACTGCACTGAGGCTAAGAAATTAATGAGACGCCTAAACATAAGATTCGACTATATCGATGTTGATAAGTCTACTAGAGAAGAGAAAAGAAAAGTAACACAGTTCCTAAAAGATCAGAATCTCCCACTAAGCTTTCCAGTTATAATCATAGATGAGATTATTATCAGCGGATATCGGGAGAAGGAAATTCTAAGTGCCCTCGAAGAACAATGAAACCTTTTGCTCATCAAAACTCACAATGTATAGTCTAAACTCTGGGACTATGGTAATAATTATATGAAGATATGAAAAAAATTGATTATATTGGGGTGAGCCAATCCTTCCTCTTATCGACTTTTCCTGCTAGTATCTCGCTGTAATACTCCGCTATCTCGGTCGTAAGCGGACCAGGATACTCATCCCCGATCTTGATTTCATCAACACTAGTAATTGGCGTCACCTCTCCCCCGGTCCCGTGTAGGAAGAGTTCGTCAGATGAGTACAATTCGACCCTTGTAAAGTCCTTCACCTCGACTGGTATACCCAGATCCTCTGGTATGAACTCCAGAAAGGAGTTTCTCGTGACAGATTCGAGTATCGATGCTGTAACCGGTGGCGTGATTAGCTTTCCGTCTCTGATAGCTGCAAGACATGCCCCTGTTCCCTCGCTAACAAAGCCCCTATTATCTAAGAAGATAGCGCCATCGTATCCTAGTCTCACAGCTTCCCTCGTAGCAAGACCTGAGTTGGCATAGTTTGCCCAGCACTTGGCCTGTGTGGGAAGGGCATCGCTGCTTATGCGTCTCCAACTGCTTATCATGAATTTTCGCTCCTCCGAGAATCGTGAGTTATTTTTGCCAAGTCTCGTCTCGAAGAGCCATGTTGGTATTACGAAGTGGAAATCTTCTGGCTCGTACCGGGACTTTGAGCTGGCTTTGGGCCATGTCCTTGGCTGTATGTAGACGTTTTTCTTAAAGCCGTTCTTTCTTATGGTCTTCTTCGTCGCCTCCTGTAGTTCGTCTTTCGTGTAAGGAATCTTTATCCCGTGGACGTTGGCGCTGTGCCAGAGCCTGTCAATGTGAGGTTGCCACTGGAAGATGTTGAGTTTTCCCTCTCCGAGGATGTCCCCCTCTACATATGCCTTTATACCCTCGAATATCCCGAGGAATATGGGTTCCATAGCTGAGACTAGGGCCTTCTCGGTCTCTATTATTTCCCCGTTCATCCAGCAATACTTCGCTCCGTGGAATGCTTCCGACATGTTGATCACCTAATATCTTTCACGTGGGGTTAAAGATTTGTCTACTCCAGCATCACTATCTCGTGCTTGATGCCTCCATAGACCACCTCAAGGTTTGAGACGATATCCCTGAGGTGCTCCTCTATAACTTCCTCCCCCGGGCTATAGGGGCACCAGGCTAGGTAGAGCGCGTTAACAGTATCGTTGCCTATACTTGTCCTTCTCGCTGGACCATAGAGCACGCTGGCAAGTATACCCTCGGAGTCCCTGAGTACTATATCGCTCCGGGGAAGCTCCTGCTCCTTACCATTGAGCTTCATATAGCTCTCTCCCTCATCTGAGAGGTCATACCATAGCTCTCCATGTAATCTGTCCAGATCGTGGCCAGAGGTCAGTATCCTGTTCCTAAGTTCGCTTAGGAACATGCTGTCTACCAAGGCGGAGACCCTCGGAAACCGTCCACCGCTTTTAATGGTTTTAATCTGGAACTCTATTGGGTAGGTCTTACCCCATTTTTTATAGTAGGTATCATAGCTACGTATCAATTGGTCCTCGTCCATCTCGGGGTACTCTTCCCTGATCTCTTCTTCCAGTTCCCGTTTCATCTCCTCCAGTTCATCATTTCCTTTTCTGTTGGGCACATCTTTGGAGACGAGGCAGCCGAAGGCAGCCCTGGGATATAGTAGCTTTAGCTCGTTTCTGATATCAACGCTCACGCTTATCACCATAGAGTACGCATATTACTATATTTTTCTTAGGTGACGTAAAACGAGGTATCCAGTTCCTCAGAACTCTCGGAGAGAGATTTAATGCCCTGTACAAGCTCAGGGTGCAGCCTAGCTACATCAATAAGGCTGAGCATTCCAATTATTCTAAAGCTATCAGTCTCGGCCTCGATGACGGGCAGCTTCTTTATCTTTTGAGCCATCATCAGACCCACAGCCTTCTCAAGTCTCTCCTCCGGGCTTACTACTATTAAGGGTTCAGACATCACGTCGCAGACCCTTACTTCCTCAGGGTCCCATCAACACAGACCCTCCATGGATTATATCTCTCTCAGTTATTATGGCCATCAGGCCAGCATCCCCATAGACCAAGAGGCTGCTTATCCCGAACTTGGCCATTTTCCTCGCAGCGTTCTTCACCGTCTCCTCCTCTGGTACCTTGACTACCCTTGGGGTCATTACCTCCCGAACCTTTAGGGCCAAGATAAATTCAAAAATAGTCAGGTGAGGGATAAAAAACGGTTGTGGAATTCATTTAGGGAAGATGTACAGCTTTGTGGGTTTTTATGGAGCTGGGATTCATAACCTCTATTAGTCTAACTGCTGTGGCTTCAGTCAACTGGTGCAATATGGATCCTATGAGCCAGATCAAGGTACTGTACATAGATGATGACGAGGCCCTCCTAGATATGACCAGGTTCATAATCGAGGACCTTGACCCGGATATCAGGCTGAAAACCTCAAGCAACATAAACGAAGCATTAGACAACTACCGTAACTATGATATTATCCTGACAGATTACGAGATGCACAGCCTGGACGGCGTGGAGCTTGCCTCTAGGATCAGGCAGCAGAGCGACCTTCCTATAATCATATACAGTAACCATGGCTGTGAGAAGATAGCTGAGAAAGCTTTCACTAATGGTGTAAATGACTATGTTAGGAAGGAGGTTGAGCCCGAGCACTACCGGGTCCTGGCAAAGAGGATAAAATGTGAGGTGGACAGGTACAGGTCCAATCGGATGCTCAGGGAGTCCAATGAGAGACTGAGGAACATATTCCAGGTCTCACCACACGCCATAGCAGTAATTGACCTGGATGGACGAATAATAGATTGTAACCGAGCTACACTGGAGATGTTCGGCGTTGAGACCTTGGAAGAGGTTAAGGGGTTAAACTGCTTGGAGTTCGTCGCACCTGGAGACATTCTCAAGGCAAAGAGAGACATGGTGAATTGTATTAAAAGAGGGTTCCTGAAGAGAGTTGAGTACGAGTTGGTATCTGACTATGGGAGGCGGTTCCC
>WJIV01000302.1 GCA_014730055.1 Candidatus Bathyarchaeota archaeon | reverse complement strand
GGGGGCAGTAAGTGTAAATATAAAACTAAGGCATCGGCGAATAGGGCTTACAGAGCCTATAGAGCCAAAAAATCAAAAAAATGATTATAAATTGTAAATTAGAAGTTGATAAGCAACACAATATTTTAAACCAAGCATCTGATTATAATCCAAACGACGAAACCTTAAAGATCAGAAAGCAGGTCTTTGAGGACTTTAAACACGGAAAGCAGATAATGGATAACTCATATAGAGAGTTTAATAATCTTACATTAACTCAAAGACAAAGCAGGGATCAGATGGTTTTCAATAACTTTGAACCTGATTCGCCTGACAATCCAGATGAAGAATGGAGAAGTACAGCAGTCAGGCCTTTAACCAGAAATAGAGCAATATCCGTTGCAGCTCATCTTGTTGGTGGCAACCTATTCCCAAAGGTATTTGCTCAAAACGAAAACGATGAAGAAGATCAGGCATCTGGAATGGTAATGAGGGATTTAATGGAATGGACTGCTAATCAGGCAGGTTATGACAAAATGTTTTTATACGGAGTAATAGCCGCATTGGTAAATCCAGCGGTTATTATGCATATAGAGAATAGAAAGGCCAAAAGAAAGGTAAAATTGACTATGCCTAACGGGAAAAGAGAGGAAACAGAGATTGATGATGAGGTATTTTCAGGTGAAAAGATAAGTTTAGTGCCAGTAGATGAGCTTTTTATAGAGAATATATACGAACACGACATACAAAAGCAGGGATTTTTAATATGGAGAAGAGTAATTGACTACTCAACAGCTCAAATCAAATATAGAGATAGCGAAAACTTTAAAAAATACGTAAGACCCGGCATTCAGATAATGCTTGGCGATGATCAAGATACATTCTATGAGCAATATGATGAAGAATTAGGTGAAAGACTTGTAGAAGAAGTAGTTTATTACAATAGGCAAATTGACTTGGAAATAGTTTTTGTAAATGGAGTATTGGTAACAGATCCAGACAGAGCAAATCCAAGAAAAGACAAGAGATATCCATTTGCTAAGACAGGATATGAGCTGATTGATGAGGGTAGATTTTTCTACTACAAGTCATTGGCATTTAAATTAGCACCAGAACAAGACGTAATAGACACTCTATACAGAATGGTTATTGATGGCACATATTTAAAGATTATGCCACCTCTAAGCGTAATAGGCGCTGAAAATATAGATGCTGGAATAATAATGCCGGGAGTTGTAACTGCATTTGAAAACCCAGACACCAAAATAGAAGGAATAAACACAAATGCCAATCTAAATGAAGGAAGGGCTATGATTGAAAAGATAGAAGATTCAATGAACGAGGCATCGCAAGATCCCTTGCAAATGGGAATACCACGATCAGGATCTCAAACTGCGTTTGAAATAAGCAGATTAGAACAAAACGCAAGGATACAGCTGGGATTATTCGGTAGAATGATGGGCTTTTTAATACAAGACATAGGAGAGCTAATGGCAAATGACATATTGCAACATTTAACAGTAGGAGATCTACAACAAATAGGATCTGGCAAGGAAATGCTTAAATACAGAACGTTTATAATACCAGAAAAGAGTGAAAAGGGCGGAACAAAGACAATTGAGTTCAAGAATGAAGAAATCCCTAAAACAGAAGAAGAAAAGAAAAAGAAAGGATACGAATTGCTTGAAAGAGAAGGGGGTCTTGAATCAAACAAGCAAATAGTGCAAGTCAATCCTGAATTATTTAGAAAAAGGAAGTATAAGTTCAAGGTTTCACCTGACATAATGTTTCCACCATCGGAAAACGTCCAGAGAGCCCTTGCATTGGAAGAATACGACAGAGCTATACAAAACCCTATGGCAGACCAAGAATCTATCTATAAAGACCTTCTATTGGGCGTATATGACAAAACAAAAGACGCTCCGGAGAAGTATGTGAGGAAAGCGGGACAAGGAGGATTAGAAACAATAGATCAGAACCTGCCAACAGAATCTCCTTTACAAAGCATCTTGGGAGCAGAGGGCATTGAAAATAGAGAACAAATAGGAGTATGAAAAAACTAAAAAGAAAAATAACAAACAAATTACTCAAGCATCTCCTGTGTACAATCACAGAAGAAGATGTTTTAAAGATTGACAGAAAGAACGAGCAATTTATTGTTGGCAAAAGGGTATTACCTGAAAATGACAAAAAACAGATGATCTCTGAAGCCAAGTCAATAAAGAATATGCTTTTATGGAAGTATCTAAGAAAAAACATAAGATTTAGAGCTAATTATGAGCTTTTTAATAGAGCAAAAGACTACGAGGACATGATTGCTGGGAAAATGAGCTTATATACTATACAGCTGATTGAAGAAATAGTTAACAATGTTAAAAACCCCTTTCCTAAAAGGAAAAAGGGAGATAAAAATTAAGTAGTAACGCCACTACTAAAACTTGGCGTGTCTATATGACAAAAGAAAAAACGGAGGTCAAAGAGGACGAAACCTCTACTCAGGAAACCTCCCCTGACTCTCAAGAAGAGAACAAAAAAAACGAAGGAGATTCCAACATCAAAGGTGATGATGTAAAAAAACCAGAAGAATCTTCTAAGAAAGCAGAGGAAAAAGAACCCAAGAAAGAACCTCAAATTGATTATGCTGCTGAGCTAGAAAAAGCCCAGAAAACTATTGAAAAGGCGAACAAGAAGATTGTTCATCTTGAAAAGGGCAAAAAAGATGAGGATGAGGACGAAGACTATCTGGAAGATGACGATAAACGCATCCAAAAGATTGTTGATAAATCTGTTGATAGATATATTCTCTCACAAAGAGAAGAAGACATTGACAGAATAGCAACCTCTATGGCTAACTCTGATGCTGAAAGAGAACTTATATTGTTTCATTACAATAACAGTATAAACAAAACCGGCTTCAGAAGAATTGACATCGGCCAAGACATGCAAAAGGCAAAAGCCCTTGCAAACATCAGAACCGTTGAAAGCGAAAATAGAGAGCTAAAAGAGTCTTTATCTTCAAAAAACTCAACCAGCAATACAGGGGTGGGTTCTAATCATTCAGCTCCACAGGAGCCTGAAGAAGAACCTCAGCTTTCTGAAGAAGACAAGAAGTTTTTAAGATCAAGAGGAATTGATCCAAAAACATACAAGTCTTCTAAAGAATAATAAACCCTAATAACTAAAATACGAAAAAATGGCAAAAGGCGATGTTAAAATTGCTTTTACGCCGTATGACTCTGTTCCAACCTGGACTTTTATTGTAGAAGACAGAACCACTAATAGTGCAAGCGCAACCATTAAACCCGGTGAACCTTGTAAGATTAGAGGCGCAGAAGATGGAAACGATGTAATACTTGTTGAAACAGGAGAACCTGAAATTACAACAGACATTTTTGCCGGCATTGCTGCTTCAGAATCTACTGAAACATCAAGTGCTGACGGAACTGTTGAACTATACCTCCCATTACCGGGAATAGTTTACAGATGCGCTGCTACAACTTCAGGCAATCTTGGTTTAGGTGTTATGTATGACACTGTTACATTTGATTTAACAGGATCTACTTTCACTGTTGACGAGAATGAAGGTTCAGATGAGAATGTTCATGCACTTCGTATTATGGACTACGACTCTACTAACGGAACTGTTGACTTTATTATAAAAGATGAAGCAACACTTTTCGGATGTATGGTCGCTTAATAACCAATGGCAAGTTTAAGTTCTGGCTTGAACCCAAATGTTGTAAAAACTGCGTTGGACGATGTCTTTAATGCGAATTTTGACATTGAACAGCATCCTATGTATGTAGATGCTGGCAGTGAATCGGCGTTCAAGCAATCAACCACAGACAAACAAGCTGAAATCATGGAGGTATTTAAAGGCGTTGGAGAATGGGAAAGCACAGCCGAAGAACAACCTTTACCAGAAGGCAATCCAAGAGTAGGTGATCAAATTACCTATACTGTAGTTAACTACTCAAAATCTGTTGATGTTCCAAAGAGATTCTTTGATGACGATCAACACGAGGTAGTTAACATGATGATTGCTGATATGGCAAGGAAGGCAAGAATCTCCCAAAACAAAAACGCTTTTGGAACTTACCGTGATGCTTTCAGCTCAACCCTATGTGCAGACGGAGTAGCATTAATCTCCGATAGTCATAGCAACTTAAATGGAAATACCGTTGACAATAAAGTGTCAGGGGCATTATCTGTAACCACTCTTGAATCAGCCATAGTTGCTCTTGCAGAGCAAAAGGGGCAAGACAATGAGATTACAGGTCATGTTGCTAAAACTCTTTTAGTTCCAACAGCTTTATTTAAAGAAGCAGTTGAAATTACTGAAAGTGAATTATTAGCAAATACTACTGATAACAACCTCAACTGGATTAGTGCTAAATATGGAGTAAGAGTAGCAACAAGTCCTTTCTTAGGCGCTAACGCCGGAGGAAGCGACGCTGCTTGGTTCTTATTGGCACAAAACCATTCCATTTACAGATGGGTTCGTCAAGGAGTAATCACCGATCTGGTGGATTACAAATACCAAAGAAACAACAATTATATCTACAAAGGTGAATACCGTGAAGTTTACGGTGCAGTAACCTACGAAGGCATTGTTGGTTCTAATGGAAGTTAATAATTAACTACACAACCACAATGAGTAAAGGATTATATTTATTTATCGGATTACTGATAGGAGCGGTTATCGTTCTTGGTTTTGTAGTTATAACTGACAAAGATGTAATCACAGATCCCTCATTAGGTGGTTCTACTTCTGACGATTGGGTCGTTGCTCAAAACCTAGAAGCTAATGGAGGATTGATCACGGGAGGCGAAAAGAGTTATGGAGAGGTAGGAAGCACAAGTCTAAATGCAAGTGATATTTGTGACTATGCTGTAATAGATATTACACCATCAGGACACGGATTGAATGTAGAAGGATATGGAGCTTCAATTTCCTTTCCAGACGATGAAACTCTACAGGCAGACTGTTTAAGTTCTGCTGGAGATGTTAAAACAGTTTATGTTGACAACACATCATCTAACTCTTCAGCTTATCTGGATCTTGTAACCACAGGGTTACTCTTCAACTATGCTTCAACAGGATATGTATCAGACTTTGGCGGGGATACTATTGTAAAGGCAACTGCCTTTAACTTGGGAACAAGCCTCGCTTGGGAATTTGATGTAATACCTGTTTCAGCTAGCTTCCAGTTAAACGACTAAACCAAGACTACTGACACAAAAGGATTCCTTGTAACCTTTGACCGCCCATTAGTTCGGCTTAGGGCTAATGGGTGGAAGTAAGGTCGTAAATAAAAATTAATAAAAACATACAATGAACAAGAAAATATATTTAGCATTTGTTTTAATTGCTTTTGTAATAGGGGCTTCTGTTTTAACCGGGATAATAAAACCAAGAAATACTTTTGGCGATGTCAGATCAACCCAGTCAGAGCAATATATATTCAATGCTCAAACACAAAATACAGCATCTGCATCAATGACTGCAGACGATGATGTAATAGTTGCTTCTTCGGATCACAATCTGTCTGTTGGAGATTGGGTAAACTTTGAAACCGACGGAGTTCTGCCAGACGGACTTGAAGAAGACACATATTATTATGTTTTAACTGCATCTACCTCAACGGCATTTGAAGTGGCCTCTGATTCAAGCTACACAACTGCTTTGGACATAGGAGAAGATGATGACGACGATATACAAGACTTTCTGGAAGCTCCACAAGGAACCATATTGAATGTTTCTGATTATGAGGATATAACAATATCCTTTGCCGCTGAAGAGGCACCAAGCGCATCTTTCAAGGTTCTTGGGGCTATATCAGATAGCAGGCCAGAATTCTATGAATCACAAGCAGCAGGAAATATGTGGGAAACAATACTTCTATATGACGTAGAAGATGCAGGAACAGTAGCTGGAGATACGGGACTAACCTATAATGGAACAGTAGCATATAGAATGTTCCAGATATATCCAGATCAATTATCACATCTATATGTTAGACCATTAAACCTTGCATCGGGTTCGTTCACGATAACAGTTAAACCCGGCAATTAAAAACTATGCCTGAAATCAAAAATAAGTTTGGCAAACAAAAAGAAAATAAAAGAGTGATTGGATTTATAGAGCTTGGTTATCGTTGGCTTTATGATTTATTTAAGTTTTTGATTTCAGAGTTAAAAAAGATTGGAAAAAAAAATGTTTTTCAGGTCAAGATAAACAACTTACCAAAGATAGAAGAACTTGCAAAAGATAATATTTTTCAGGTCAAGATAAGCAATCCATCAGACCTTAGTCCAAAAGTAATTAAGCCAAGAATAAAAATACCGCCGATAGCCATACCAGAGATTAAAATACCAGACATACCTCCGCCAGTTATAGATATACCAGAAATAAAGGTTCCTGAAATAAACGTTCCTCCGGTTGATTTGTCTAAGGAAATATCAAGAATAGAAAAAGAAGTTAAGAAAATAACTGATGCTATTAAAAAGCAGAAGACAAGTAGAGAAGAGTTGTTTGTTTTACAAGACATATCGTCAAACTTAAAAGATCTTAATAAAAAGACATTATCACAACCACTTCCTATGGAAAACGGTTTTTTGATGGTTAAGATGTCAGAAGCTCAAATACAAGAACTTGCAGATAAACTAAGAAGGCAAATAGGTTTTGGTGGAAAGAAAAAGGTTGGAGGAAGCGGTCAGGGATATGTAGACAAAGAAACACCAACGGGAAGCATAGATGGAAGCAATACCACATTTACACTTGATAGAACACCAAATCCAGCAGCTTCTTTGCAACTTTATCTAAATGGGCTCTTGTTAAAAGAAGGAACTGGAAATGATTACACAATAGACGGAAAAGAAATAACAATGTTGTATGCGCCTGAAGCAGATAGCAATTTCTTGGCTTGGTATAGATATTAAAAATGAAAATGGAGAAACACAAAAAGAATTTATATTTTTTAGCAACAGGCATAGTAATTTCCATTATTATTGGGATTTCTTGTTATGGATTACTTGCTTTGTTAAAAAACACCCCAGATCTTGGGGCACCAACAAAAGTAAGAATAGGACAACAATCTCTTTGGACAAGCACATTATCACCCAACACAGATAATGAGGTTGATTTGGGAAGCAC
This sequence comes from Candidatus Bathyarchaeota archaeon, assembly GCA_014730055.1. Next base: position 500 of record WJIV01000302.1, on the reverse strand, counting down.
ATCTAAACGAGTTAGAACTATTTATGGACATAATGCTTCATTATCAGAATCTTTATGGGTAGACGGCACCGCCTCTATATCAGGAACATCATATTTTTACGACTCAATAGATATGGGAGCAACAAATATAGAAGATGTTGCCAATATCGTATATCAGACAGGAGCTGTTGGTGGGACGATAAGAACAGGAACTTCAAATGCAGATAAGTTTATTCTACAAGCATACGATGTAGATGATGGTGTTTATAGAAACATTTTAGAATTAGATGCTGGAAATGACATAACTGCATCTGCAACATTTACAAACTTAACAGTGCCAATAGATATCACAGGGACAGAAGAGGGAAATGTTAGATATAACTCAAGCGATATAGCCCTTCAATATTTTGATGGTAGTTCTTGGCATGACGCAGGAAGTTCTAAATATATTTACATGGCAGAAGTGGCAAGTGCAGGAAATGTCAATTTACTTGATGCTACTAACTGGAACACATCAAAAG
>WJIV01000043.1 GCA_014730055.1 Candidatus Bathyarchaeota archaeon | reverse complement strand
CTCGGTGGAAGAAGGAGTAATCCCAAGATCTAAACTTGACGAGTGGGTTGTAGTAGCCAGCGTCTTCATTCACCCTGAGGCCAAAGACGAGAGGAGCATTTACACGTATAATTACAGTGCCACGAAGATGGCTATTAGAAGGGCACTTGATAACTATCCACCCTGGGAAAAAATAGAGTATGAGAAGGACAGAGCCAAGCATCCTCTGATGGGTTTCAGACCAAGAAGGCTTTGGAGACCCCCTTACCTCCAGATCGCTTTAGATCTACCAAGTATTGACGCTGTCAAGAGAGTAGTAAGCCAGGTCCCGGATAACGACAGCATAATACTAGAAGCGGGTACCCCTCTGATTAAGAAGGAGGGCATTGGGATTATAAGAGAGATGAGGGAGTTCGCTCCGGATAGCTTCATAGTGGCGGACCTAAAAACCATGGACGTGGGAAAGGTTGAGGTAGATATGGCATTCGATGAGACTGCCGATGCGGTATGCTGTGCTGGTGCAGCGTCAATAAACACAATCGACGAGTTCGTCTACGAGGCTCGGAGACTTGGAATATACTCCTTCCTGGACATGATGCAAGTAGATGACCCAGTTAAAAAGCTCAAGGACCTTGATGAGCTGCCCGACGGCGTCATCCTTCATAGAGCGATAGACACGGAGTTAACGGCTGAGCCAAGATGGAGCTATATCCCGGAGATACGGGACGCCTTCAAGGAGGAAAAGCTTCTCATCTCTGTTGCAGGCGGGATCAGACCTGACACAGCTAAGTTAGCGCTGGAGAACGGGGCTGATGTGCTGATAGTTGGAAGGTATATAACCCAGTCCAAGAACGTTCGGAAGAGCGTGGAGAACTTCCTGCCGTTCCTCCAGGGTGACATAGACCTATTCCGGGTGCACATCGAGTAACCTTCCCCTTTTTTTGACAAGATAGATAAGCCTCCCTTACTCATCATCCTAGAACAATAATTGAGAGCCAAGGGCCTGCTTATACTCATTTTACTGATGACTTTACATGTACCAGCAAGCTTAACCACAGCACAGCAAAAGACGATATATTCTTACTCTCTGAGCTACAGATTCGAGAACAGAGGAAATGAACCCATAAACATCGTGGAAGAGGACCTCATGGTACCTCGCTTCATGAATACAAGCCATCAGACGTTGTATATAGAGGAATCCACACACTCATACACCACTACAGAAATGGATATCGACGGAAACTATGCAATTTTGATTGACCTCGACAGGGAACTCCTACCGGGTGAGATAGATGATTTCACCATCACATATAGAATAGAATCTAGCGGACTAAGTAAACCGGATTTTAACCTCGATGAAGCGGAGGAATCTGATGCAATACCCGATGAATTTATCCTCGATTATACTTCACCCTCGGAAACCTTCATGGTGGATGATGAGGAGATTAGAAAACTATCAAGATCCATCGTTGAGGGAGAGGAAACCGTACTTGGAAAGACACTAGCACTACTGGAATACGTCATAGAAGAGACCGAGTACATTAACTTCGAATATCCCCTCTACCCGAATCAGACATTATCTGGTGGGCAGGGTGACTGCGATGACCAGTCTATACTGCTCATCTCCATGCTGAGAAGCCTTGGTATACCAGCGTATCTTCAAGTAGGAATAGTTATCATGCCAAGCATTAAGGGAAGCGAGACTAACTGGGAGGGCCATCTCACAAATAATCAAGATGGCGTAGGATGGCATGGATGGGCAATGGTGTACATCCCCCCTTGGGGATGGGTCCCCGTTGATCTAACATTAGGGCAGAGAGACAACCCAATAAACCTCTTGAAAAATGCACCAGAATATAGTGCCAACATTGTAACAGCTCTAAATGTTTCCGAACAGGCCTACATAGGTGAAACCCTAAAGACCAGAGATCGTATAGTTGACAGCGAATTATACATAACGTTGACTGATAAAGCGAACCGGGTTAGCGGTAATGGTTTAAATAATCAGAGCTGGCTGATGCTAGGTCTCGGAGGAACCACTCTTGTGGCAATTGTACTGATGTTCTATTTCAGAGATTAATTGACGGTCATTAGATGTGGAACAGTCTCTGGTATGCACTTCCTAAGCCTCTGTAAGGCCCTTCTCCGTTTATCCCTATCAAGACCAGATGAACTTATACCATTCTTCAACAGATCAACAGCCTCATCCATGGATCTGCGATCAACGGGGAAGGGAACGCCATCCTTACCACCGAAGGCAAAGTTGAACTTTACTGGATCCTTCCAGCTAGCTTTATCACCATAAACAAGCTCGGCAACAAATGAAAGCCCCCTTACTGTGCCTGGTCCAATGCCTCTGAGCGAGACCAGTTCCTGGTATGTTCTGGGCTGGATCTCATAGGCTTTACGAACGGCGGTCCAGTTTACGGAGCGAGGCATAACAAGGGTCTTTCTATCGGTCCAGTCGTCGAGCCGTGATTGACTACTATCGACAGGCTCTGCGAATTCCTTCTTTAGTTTCAGT
>WJIV01000301.1 GCA_014730055.1 Candidatus Bathyarchaeota archaeon | reverse complement strand
ACAAACTCTTCGTGTTCTACTCGTCTGTGTTTTATTCCGAGATCAGATACCTTAAACTTTCTACCCCCGTATAGCTCCGCTTCCTCTTCATCTGCTACAAGTGCATCAAGGATCCTCCCTAGGCTATCTGCCTTCATGATACCGCTACCACTCGCAGCTCCTATATAGTAGAGGCCGGAGGACTCGTAGATAACCGGAGTCTCGTCGAGGCTGTTGATGGCGTACTGACCTGCCCACATATTCATAGGTCTCACATCCTCGAAGCAGGGGAAGTACTTTACGAGGACATAATAGATATCATTGGTGTAGTAATCCTCCTCTGGTTGGGGGTCCTCTTCCAGTTCAAATTTTCTCCCAATCTCATCAGCGCAGGCGAGCCAGATGCTTCCCTCACTCAGCTCAGGCCTGAATAGGATGTTAGCCTTGGGGAGGATGGTTAAGGGAATTACATCGTGCTTGTTGAATCCCTTTACCTCTAATAATTGGTCGAGCTTAGGATCCTTGAACGCGAATATCTGTCGCTTTTTCGGCCTCTGGAAACTATCGATCCCGGCAGGGTCAAGGAGCTCATTAGCCCATGCACCTGTAGCGATAACGGTCTTGTCTGCCTTTATCTCTCCTTTATCGGTTATTGCACCTGTGATCTTTTTTTCCTGCCAGACAAAAGGCTCTCCAGGTAGGCCCAACTCCTCTTCAGGCTTGATAAGGAGTTCATTTGCCTTTGTATTATACATAATCTTTCCCCCGAGGTCGAGAAACATCCTCTCATAGGCCCTAACAAGTGCATCCGCATCAAGTCCTCCACACTTCTCTCCGTAAACCCCCATTGCTACACTTTCTACACCTAGGAGTTCTGCTTCATCGTCTTCCTCAAAGTCAGTAACAAGGCATGGTATCTTTTGCTTAAGCTCCTCCTTGCTGTAGACTTTAACAGTGTCCCCTCTATCCGTTATTGACTCTATGGCAGATCTGATTGATTCGTACTGCCCCTGGCTGAAAAGCCAGAGGTATCCAATGAACTCTAGCTTTATGTCGTGCCCCTTCTCTTCTAGATCCTTAAATGCCTCAATGCTAGTATCAGAGAGAAGATAATTTGTCTCGCTGGTGAAGATATTTCTGAACCCTCCTTCACTCTTGGCGCTGTTACCTTGCCCCGGTCCGCTGTACTTGTCGATTACAATAATCTCCTTTGAGGGGTCCCTCTTCTTGATGTAATAGGCACTGCTCAGCCCTAGGACCCCTGCCCCTATGACGAGGATATCACATTTCATAGCTTTGCTTTAGATGTGTCACTCTTTTAACATTAATTATTGCAGTTTTATCTCGTATTAAATTAAATCAGAATCATCTGGACGAAATATTAGTCTAATATTAACTACTCTTGACTCAGAAGATTATGAAAATTATTTATATCTTTTTTATTTTTAGAATAACGGAGATAGTTCTACTAGATCCTGCGAATCTAATGCAGAAGTTGGACGCCATAAATCTCAGCGGAGGAAGCTCCTACGCCCTCTCTGCCAATATAGGCCTAGTAGAGTAAATTGAAGAGCAACGCACACCATTTTATTATAAAAAGGAATAGCTAACGGTAGGTTTATGCAAGGGGATCACGGTGCGTCAGCTTCACACACGCCTGGATATTAGACCCGTTAGTCTATCCTTCTCCCTTCACACCACTGGCTATCCGGTCGCCTACTTCCCTATCGATATTACGCCAATATTCTAAAGCCCTCTCCAACACAGGTTCCGTAACACCGTTCTTCAAGTGTCCAACCACATTAGACACCAGTCGATCACGTTGCACATCATTCATAACTTTCCGCACCAGAGCACCAGGCTGGCCAAAATCATCATCGTCCTTACGCTTGGTATAAGCCGCTCTAATGAACTCCCCACTAGCACTCCAGATGGTCTCCTCGGGGTATCGCTCAGGGTCAGCCTTAGGCCCTCCCTTTGAGTTAGGCGCATAAACAGGATCAGAGACATTGTTAATCCGCATCACACCACCCTTACTATAGCTATGAACTGGAACCTTGGGTCGATTGACCGGGATCTGCTTGTAGTTGACCCCTAAGCGAGCACGGTGAGCGTCAGCATAAGAAACCAGTCGAGCTAATAACATCTTATCCGGGCTAGGACCGATCCCTGGGACGAGGTTATTCGGACCGAAAGCAGCCTGCTCAATCTCAGCGTGAAAATCACTAGGATTCCGATTCAGTGTCAGTTGCCCTACCTCATGCAAAGGATAGTCTCCATGAGGCCACACCTTGGTCAGGTCAAAGGGGTTAAATCTGTAACTCTCGGCCTCTTTGAAGGGCATAATCTGGACTTTCAAGGTCCAACTGGGGTGATCCCCGCGCTCGATGGCTTCGAACAAGTCACGGCGATGATAGTCTGCGTCAACACCTGCAATCCGGTCAGCTTCTTCCTGGGTAAGAATATCAATACCCTGGTTTGTCTTGAAGTGGTACTTTACCCAGTAACGCTCACCTTCTGCGTTAACCCACATATACGTATGACTTGAGTAGCCGTTCATGTGTCGATAGCTCTTGGGGATTCCACGATCGCTAAATAATATTGTAACTTGGTGAGCAGACTCGGGCGATAGCGTCCAAAAGTCCCACTGCATGTCATTATCACGCAGTCCGCTGTCTGCCCTGCGTTTCTGAGAGTGGATAAAGTGCTGGAACTTCATTGGATCACGTACGAAAAACACAGGAGTGTTATTTCCAACCATATCGTAATTGCCCTCTGTGGTATAGAACTTCAGGGCAAAGCCACGTACGTCACGCCAAGTATCGGGGCTTCCACTCTCTCCAGCGACAGTGGAAAATCGAGCAAGTACCTCGGTCTGTGTGCTTGGTTGGAAGACAGCTGCCTTTGTATAGGCGCTGACATCATGTGTCACCTCAAAATACCCGAAGGCTCCGGAGCCCTTTGCATGGGGTTGTCTGTCCGGGATCATTTCCCGGTTAAAGTTGGCCATCTGTTCCATTAGGTAGTGGTCTTGTAGCAGAATTGGACCATTAGGTCCTACGGTTAGAGAATATTCCTCGCTGGCTACCGGTATTCCGGCATCTGTCGTAGTGATTTTACGTTTGTTTTTTTT
>WJIV01000300.1 GCA_014730055.1 Candidatus Bathyarchaeota archaeon | reverse complement strand
TCATAGTCTACGGTCTCAGCAGAATGTTTCAGGCAAGCTTTATGCCGCTCATGAACGGAATGCTGGCAGCGAACTGCCCAGCAGAAAATAGGAGCCTAGGATTCAGTTTCAACTTTGTTATGGTTAGCCTCTTCGGAAGCATAAGTATTACAGGTACAAGCATACTCATAGAGAGAATCGGAACAGGAGTGATATTCCCTATAAGCATAATTCTTACAGTTCCTACAATCTTCATAATATATCTACTTAGAAATATTGGAAAATAATATTTATGAGTCTGCTCAAAAACAGCATAATTTTTACCTAGCTGGATACAATGAAAATACATGAATGCACTTGAGTCATTATCAAATAACATCTGGATCATCTTTCTATTCTTCACATTAATTTATCCAAGAATACAGCAATCCATGCTTCAATCAGCACGGGAGAACGCCCTAAAGACCCTTGGCAGAAAGAGAGAGAGCAACGTCATCACGTTAATCCACAGGCAGGAGACATTGAGCCTCTTTGGCTTACCCCTCCAGAGGTACATAGATATAGAGGATAGTGAGGAACTTCTCAGAGCTATTAGGCTTGCACCTGACGAAGAAGCTATTGATCTAATCATACATACCCCCGGTGGAATAGCATTAGCTGCTACTCAGATTGCCTACGCGTTGAAAGAGCACAAGGGAAAGACAACTGTGATGGTCCCACATTACGCCATGAGCGGTGGAACACTAATCGCACTCGCTGCAGATGAGATACTTATGGATAAGCACGCTGTTCTGGGGCCCGTTGACCCACAGATTGGCACTCAGAGAGGAAGCTACGCCGCGCCTAGCCTACTTAAAGTACTTGATAAAAAGAAGACAGATGAAATAGACGACGATACCCTCTACCTAGCAGAAGAGGCGAAAAAGGCAATCGAGCAGATGAGGGAGACAGTGGGGGAGCTTATCTCAGACAAGTACAGTGAAGAACAGGTTGAGAACATCCTAAATACCCTAGTCATGGGAAAGTTCACTCACGACTACCCACTAACAGCAGACAAGGTTTGTGACCTACTAGGGCAGTGCACAGTACCGGAACTCCCTGCTGAGGTTTACAATCTAATGAGCTACTACAAGATGGGTAGGCAGCAGCGCCCCGGTATCGAATATGTCCCAATGAACAGAGAGAAAAAAGCCTCTTCATAACAGTTTTTTACATCCTACACACTATGAAATCAAAATGTTAAATGATCAAGCTATAAGAAAATTAGTTGAAGACAAAGACCTAATAAAAAATTATATCGATCTGGAAAAACAGCTACAACCCAGTGGCTTCGACCTAAGCCTCGAGTCTATAGAGGAATTCCTAGGTGGAGGAGCGGTGGACTTCAGTAACGCTGAAAGAATAATCGCTGATACTAAACCCGTCGAGCAAATCAAAGATGACTGGTACGAGCTTAAACAAGGCTGCTATAAAGTAGTCTACAATGAGGTCGTAAAGATGCCCCTTGACATCGCAGCGATAGCACGTACAAGATCAACCCTGCTGAGAAACGGGGCAACGGTTGGGACAGCAGTCTGGGACCCCGGATATGAGGGCAGGAGCAGCAGCTTACTCACCGTTCACAACCCTAGTGGGATAAAGATTAAGAAAAACGCCAGAATAGCTCAACTAGTATTCTACCACACGGGTCAGGTTGACCGGGGTTACAATGGGGTTTATCAGAGAGAGAGGATGCCCTAGTATTTCAAAACCTATTTAAACAATTCAATGTTTTTCAGTAGGCAAAGGTGTAATAATGTCAAGCTTATTCAGGACAAGACTAGAAAAGGAGTTTGATCAACAGACCGCATGGTTCCATACAAGCATCGTTGAGGACCTGAGAATGTTCGAGCATGATATCAAAGGCACGATGGCCCATGATATTATGTTACATGAGCAGGGTATAATGGATAAAAAAGACCTTGTCAAGATACTCGGCGCACTACAAGAGATACTTGATGAGTGGAAGGAAGGAACCGTTGAGATAAGCGCAGAATACGAGGACATCCACGAGTATATAGAGGACCGCGTAATAGACAAGATAGGTATAGAGGCAGCGGGTAATCTCCACGCTGGCAGAAGCAGGAACGATCAGGTAGTCCTAGATATGAAGATGTACACTAGGAAAGAGATGCTGGAGATAGCTGAGAAAACCCTTAACTTGATTGAGGAAATTCTAGAGTTGGCTGATAAGCATATAGAAACCCCCATGGTTCTTTACACTCATGGCCAGCCAGCTCAGATAGGGACGTTTGCTCATTATCTACTCGCATATGTGGATCAGTTCTTCAGAGACTACATCAGAATAAAGCAGTGCTACGAGAGGGTAAACACTAATCCTCTAGGTAATGCTGCAATCGGCGGGACCACTCTCAGGCTAAGTAAGATGAGAGTAAGTGAACTCCTTGGATTTGATGACATTCAGAATAATAGCATAGACGCCACAAGTAGCAGGGACTGGGCCGTAGAATGTGCCTCGGTTCTAAGCATATTGATGGGAAATATCAGCCGCGCTATGGCGGACTTTGTTATGTGGAGCGGAAAAGAATATGGATACCTGACACTAGCAGATGAATACAGCAGTAGCAGCAGTATAATGCCCCAGAAAAAGAACCCGAGCACCATGGAACTGATAAGGGGAAAATCAGCAGAGGTCTTCGGAGCTCTTGCCGAGCTCTTCACTATGGAGAAAGGGGTACCTACCGGATACTATCAGGACCTTCAACAGACAAAGATCCCTCTCTGGAGGGCATTCGATACCACAAAAGGCAGCCTAGATGTATTCACTGGAGCTGTAAGTACACTCCAAGTGAACACAGAGGCAATGCTTGAACAGACCAAGGGAAGCTACATATACGCTGTTCAGCTGGCAGAAAGGCTGCTAGAACAATTGACCTTTAGGGAGGCTTATAAGGTAACGGCTCAGGCAGTATCAAAGCTCGTAGAGCAAGGGCGAACCCTTGACACCCTTCTCGGAAGTGAGGTCGAAGAGGCGGCAAAAGAGCTATTCGAAAAGAAGATCAAGGTACGAGACAACATAGGCGAGAAGATCAGTAACCCCAAGGAGGCTCTCGAGGATCTTAGAAGCCCTGGAAGCCCCCACCCCGTGGAGGCTGGCGCCGCAGTCGAGAAGGGAAGAGAACTCAGAGAAAGATACTGGAAGGAACTAGACTTCCTGAAGGTTAAATTAGAGATAGCCTCTGATAACCTGAAAAACGCCATTCAGACTCACACTGCCTAGCACTGGGTTTAAACCCCACCCTAACACTATTTTTCTGAAAAG
>WJIV01000299.1 GCA_014730055.1 Candidatus Bathyarchaeota archaeon | reverse complement strand
CTGATTTTATATTTATATGAATACTCTTTTTGTGGGAATAATATGTACCTTGACCCGGTTTCTTATGTTGCGATGATGCTTCTGTATATTTTGGGCTTGGTTCTGGTGTACAGGAAGGGCAGGCTTGACATGAAGTCTAACTACTCCGAGCTCATAGGGAAACTTCATCGGCGTTACTCTGAGGACCTAGTTTTCAGGAGTGATCTCCTGGAGGGTCTTGATGATATAGAGGATTGCTGGAAAGAGTAAACGACGGGCTGGCTATTTTGTCTGAGTTTTAGGTATCTCTACGGTGAAGGTTGATCCTTCCCCAATTCCTTCTGATTTCGCGTATATTTTCCCTTTTAAGGCTTCGGTGTAAGCCTTGCTGATCGCTAAGGATATTCCTATTCCCGGGTAGTAGTCCGGTTTCTGTATGTTGCTGAAGGGCTTGAATACCCTAGATAGGTCCTCTTCTTTTATTCCTATTCCTTGGTCTTTGACCTTTATTGTTATTATTTCGCCTTTTTCTGAGATGGTCACTATGATCTTTGATTTTTCTGGGCTGAACTTGATGGCGTTGTCTATTAGGCTGTCGAGTATACTTCGGATCATTCTGCTGTCTGTGTATATTTCCTCTACCTTGATGCTTGTCTCTATTTCCAGGTTCTTTGTTGATATCCTGTCCTGTTTTTCTGATAGAATCTCACTGACCACGACATCTGGTCGAAGGGATGTCCGTTCAGGCTTGATTGCTCCATCTTCTGCTTCCTCCAGTATCAGCAGGCCGTCAGTGATCTTGCCGAGTCTATTGGCGTTATTCATGACTATTTCGAGCCATCTGTAGGCTTCCTCTGGGATGGATTCCTCGTAATTTTCCAGTATCATCTCCACGTATCCACTGATGGCGGTGTTGGGCGTTCTCAGCTCGTGGCTTACGACCTGCATGAACTGTCTCCTAGAGTCGATGTTCTCGTTAGTTATCTCCCTTATAAGGCTTGAAAAGTCTGCATTTATGACGTTAATCTGGTTGAGCCTGTCTATTGACTTTTCTTCTCCTATTATGATTATCTCGCTGTCGTGGAGAAGGCCCCTGAAGTTGTACTCTATGGGAGTGCCCTCCTCTTCCAAGGTTATCTCCCAGCTCTCAGTGACTTTTTTGTTTTTTATCTCGAGTAGGAAGTTGAGTGCTTTCTGTATGTCCGCGATGTGGTTGTTTGTCGAGAATAATTGGTTTACGCTGCCTTTGAAGGGGTTCTGGTCTTCGTTGATTAGTTCCTTGATGACGCCGTCTTCACTGCAGATCAGTGCGAAAGTCTTCATTATCTCACCAGGGATTCTACCAGTCTGACGGAATTGAGGGCTTTCTCGGCGTATCCATAAGATTTGATCTTTTTACATAGGCCCCGGTTTTTGAGGAAGGAGTATCCACCTGTTATTATTTTCACGTCCGGGAAGTTTTCTCTAACCTGCTCTATTAGAAGCCGGGCGTTATAGATGTTCGTGAGCACTGTGACGGATAGGGATAATAAGTCCGGTTCCTCCCGCCTCACTGTGTCGTCTACACTGTCCGCAGGTGTGCTGGGGTCCGGGTAGATTACGTCCCATCCATCGAGCTCAAGGAGGTCTGATAACAACTGGATGCCCATGTCGTGCTGTTCTCCTGGTACGCAGGTGGCAACTATTTTTCCTCTGCCTTTTCTGGATGGTTGTACATTTTCGTATAGCCTGTTTATGAGATATCTGGTGGCCTGGGTTATGTATTGCTCCTGTGCGACGGTGATCTCGTTTGTCTGCCGGATGTAGCCGACCCTGTACTGTACCTGCTGGATGATGTCCACGTATATCTCACTGATTTTCCTCTTGCTGTTATACTGGTCCATTATCAGGTTGTAGGCTTTCTCACGTTCCCCATCTAATAGGAGATCAAGGTATTCTCTGGCTATTTTCGAGTTTTCATCCTCGCTCTCATCTGGGGGGCTCTCGACTTTGATAGAGTCGTATTCCTCGATTATCAGTTGAAGGATCTCTCTCATACCGAGCCCTTCCTGTAGATATTCATGCATTAGCATGGGGGTTTCCAGCAGCTCTCGCTGGGGAATGTTTAGGTTCTTGAATAGGGTCTTGTTCCAGGAGATGTACTGTTGGTATGATTCTGGAACATTCATCATGGCCACCTGCTGGAGGTATTTTAAATAATTCATAATATCGTATTGACACGCCTCCGTACCTTTATCCCCGTGGAACTCCAGGGCTTTAGGGTTCCTTCTATAGTATTCTTCCGTGATATTCTTACCGAGGATATAGGTATCTAATGTCAATATCTTTTCATCTTTCCTTAGAGGTTCACTATTGATTCGTAATCCATATTTGACGATGTCTTTATTTGAATATCTACACTCTTTATTAAATATTGAATGATCTCAGGATTCTCCTCTCCTTTCGTAATTAAAGTGGATTTTTTAGAAAGTCTGGGTATATTAGTCGCGGTTCCTTGGATTGTTGATTCAAGGATGAAAGGAGTGGTAATCTTACCAATTATCGCCGTTATTCTTGTCGGAGGATTGATTATGAGTAAGAGTAATAAAACAGATGAAATTGTAAACACCGAGTTTGACCCAGAAGGGCTAAAGGTGGCAACCTTTGCGGGCGGATGCTTCTGGTGTATTGAAGCCGCCTTTGAGGCCCAAGAAGGTGTTGAGGAGGCCATTAGCGGTTATACTGGAGGAGAGGTGCCCAATCCCACATATCAGCAGGTCTGTTCAGGCGGAACTGGTCACTTAGAGGCTGTTCAGGTATACTATGATCCAGATATTGTAGACTATGATTCTTTGCTGGAGGTCTTCTGGAGGAATATTGACCCCACTGATGCTGGTGGGCAGTTTGCTGACAAGGGTTCACAGTATACTACAGCGGTTTTTTACCATGATGAAGCCCAGAGGCTTGCGGCTGAGAAGTCGAAACAGGATCTCCAGGCTTCCGGTATCTTCGATAAGCCAGTTGTAACTAAGATCCTGCCTCTCGATGTATTCTACGAGGCTGAGGATTATCACCAGGATTATTATGAGAAGAACGTTCTCAGGTATAATTCGTATAAGAGGCTCTCGGGTAGGCAGGGCTTCATAGATAGGACCTGGAAGGATAAGGGAGAAGAAAACGAGGAAGCTAAAAGCTCCAAGGAGGACTTGAAGGAAAGGCTTACGGATCTCCAGTATCATGTGACCCAGGAAAACGGGACTGAACCCCCTTTCAAGAACGAGTACTGGGACAACAATAAAGAGGGTATTTACGTCGATGTGGTATCAGGGGAGCCATTGTTCAGCTCTAAGCATAAGTACAAGTCAGGTACAGGGTGGCCAAGCTTCTACAAGCCAATAGACTCCGAGAATATAGTTACAGTGGAGGATCGAAGCCTCTGGATGACTAGGACGGAGGTACGAAGTAAAGAAGGCGACTCTCACCTAGGACACGTATTCAATGATGGACCACAACCAACAGGGCTTAGATACTGTATCAACTCGGCTGCTCTCAGGTTCATACCCGTCGAAAAGATGGAAGAAGAAGGATACGGGGAGTACCTGGATCTTTTCAAGTAACTATCCATTAACTTTTGCGAAGGAAAACGGATATAAAAAGTTAAAACTACCAATAATATTATCTCATTTTCTGAGGTTGAAAATGACAAATGTATAAATATGATTTTTAATAACGTTAATTGAGTAATTTGAATTGTAATACATGTGAATTTCGTAATGATTGTCACATTCGGAAAATCTATCAAGAAAGTAAGAGGTATAATCAGGAAGAAGATATAGATAAACTTAGAGAAATAAGTAACATATTAGAACTACACGAGTCATATATAGTAGATATGAGAAGAGACATCAACTCGAGGCTGGTAGAACTAACACGAAGAAAGAGAGCTAAAAGTAATCAAGACTAAATACTTCATAATACGGAATAATAAAAAATCAAAAAATTATGCATATATAAATCTAAAATTAAAAATAGTTTACTAAAACCAAGTACATGTTGAATAAAGCAGAGTCTTTGAAGTCTAGTATTTAATCGATCAGTTTTAGGATTATCTTATGATCCTCGCCATGGGTATGCTTTTTGGTCTATTTTCCTCCGCTGCGAGGACTGCAAGAGCTATAGCCCAAAAAATATCATCGTGAGTCCCAAGGGGGTGATCATACTGTATGGTTCCTTGTTTTGTTAGGTGAAATGTGGGCGTGTTGAGTTCCGACAGGATTTCTCGATTATATGGTATACTGAGTGTACTATCTGAGATACGCGACTTTAGTAGCTCAGCCATGTGCATCTTATTCTTGTGGGTGAAGGTTACTCCGTAGGCAGGGAGGCCTGATGCCTTGAAGTCTTTGGTAATGTGATCTCCGTGTTTTGTGCTATCGATATAGCAAGCGTGTACGATTTCCCAGTTGGAAGCCAGGACCTTGGCATATCCGATGACAGATGTAAGTGGTTCTCCTAGGGGGAATTTTTGTAGGTGAAGGAGATTAAGTCCTTTTGCTCTATCAATAACTGCAATGGCGCTGTGATCGACTCGTTCGGCAAGGTCAACTCCCATATAGTAGTTGCCGCTCTGGGGCTTGTTGTATGGTTTAAGCTCGAGTGCGGGGTTGATGGCGTTAGTGAGGAGCTGGGTTGATAGCCATATGTTGGATTCTTCCGCGAATTCTGCGAGGTACTCCGT
>WJIV01000298.1 GCA_014730055.1 Candidatus Bathyarchaeota archaeon | reverse complement strand
GGTTAAGCAGGCGACAAAGAGAACTAATTGAAAAACTTGATGAAGAGTTTAGAAAGAAAAGAGGGTTCTTAAATTTCTAACGACGATCAATGACCTCTTCTACCGCGGGGCCTGTACCGATTAACGTAACTGGTAGACCAACTTTTTCCTCGACCTCTCCAACAAAGGACTTTGCTTCTTCAGGGAGCTCCTTGTAATTCTGCAGTCCTTTAGTAGATGGGTAGAGTATGTCCATTTTTGTGATCGCTATCTGAGTAGCACCATTCAATATAGCTGCTCTTTTTGCGAGAGTGTAGCTAAATGGAGCCGCTCTCCTCTGCCTACCCGTTACAGTACCATACTCATCCCATCCCCTTTTCTTAGCCTCCTCGAAGCTGATCTCTCCATCAAGTGGCCCTTCACCAACCCTCGTCACATAAGATTTACAGACCATAACAACCTCATCAACAAGCGTTGGGCCGACACCTACATCACTACAGATTGCAGATGCACAGACATCATTGCTCGTGACAAAAGGGTATCCCCCATGGTATAAACTGAGGTATGTTCCCTGTGTACCTTCAAGAACAACGTTTTCACCATTTTCAAGTGCTTCGTTTACTAGTATTGGGACATCCATTAGATATGGCTCCAAGTCTGGTATATCTCTCGCCAACTTTGCGACTCTTAGTGCCCTATCAGAGTTACAAGGACCGGTACCTGTTCCGGTTGTGCCGATTTTCTCCTTTAGATATCCTTCATTATCCAGTTCAATGTGCTTAGGCTCTATAATCGCACACTGGGGGTCAATACCTATCCTGCCTTCGATACCTGTTTCCTTAATTTCCTTTAAGAATACATCAGGGTTTACGACTACACCAGAACCTATTAGCTGGAGTGTCTTGTCATTGACAAATCCGCATGGGACCATCCTTAACTTGTATGTTACGCCATCTTTTACAACTGTATGCCCAGCATTTGGTCCAACTCCTCCTCTTGCGCAGATCGCTATATCATCAGCAACTGCGAGATAGGATACGATCTTTCCTTTTCCGCCATCTCCATAGAACCCGTCGACAATTACAGTACAGCTCACTTTATCACCAAAAGACACAATTCCACACATTTCTAGCGATATAAGCTTAACTGTAGGACCTGTGAAGGAGATCAAAAGCCTTTCATTTATTAAATTGCTTGAATCTAACTGGTACCAACCTTGAACCCATTAGATCTTATTACTGAAAAAAGAGTTGTCGAATTAACGAAGGAACTGGTTTCGATACCCTCTACGACGGGAAACGAGGATGAAATAGTTGAATGGCTGGAGGATTTCTTTAGATCGCTTCACCTTGAGAACATTAAGAGACTACCATTAAAAGAAGCGGGTGATACCATATATGCAGAGCTAACTGGCAAGGAAGAAAACCCTTGTATGATGCTAAATTTTCATATCGATACCTTTGATGCTTTCGAAGGCTGGAGCACACCCCCATTTGAACCTTTGGAGAAAGGAAACAGGATATACGGGTTAGGTGCTCATGATATGAAAGGGGGAATGGCCTGCGCTCTTGCAGCACTAGAAGCTTTGGTAAAAAGCAGTTACGAGTTGAAAGGTAAATTAATCGTAACCGGAACTAGCGATGAAGAATACTGGAGCCGAGGTGTCCACGAGTTGATCAAAGCAGGCCTACTAGAGAGCTGTGATTACTGCCTGGTACCTGAACCAGCTGACCACGGGACTCTCATAATCGGGCAAAGAGGGCGTCATGTAATCAAGATAAGATTTAAGGGAAGTTCAGTCAGCGCAGCCTACGATGAGGGAATAAACGCACTCGTAGATGCATCCAAGATCGTAGTAGGTCTTGAGAAATTAAAACCAGACAAGCTGGGTTATCTCCCTCAATACAACATGAGAGGAAACCTATGCGTAATTGGTTTCCATAGCGGCGGTGAGAAAATATACGTCCCTGAATTGGCTGAGGTAATCATTGATCGCCATATCCTACCAGGGCAAGACGTGGAATCCGCTGTAGAGCAAATTCGTAATCTAATAGAGGATGAAGAAATCAAGAGTAACTACGAGATATCATGGGATAAAAGACCGACACCTGCTCCGACAAGCTTCATAACCGACCCAGAATCAAAATTCGTGAATACATCCAAGAAAAATTTAGAGACAGAAATAGGAGAAAAAATTGAACTTACTTTAGCACGTAGTGTAGCAGATACAAACCACATTGCAGTACATGGAGGAGTTCCCACAATAATCATGGGCCCTTCAGGTGGAAACACCTGTGAAGCAAATGAATGGGTAGACAAGGACTCATTAGTATCAATAACAAGAGCAATCTCTAGAACAATCATGGACATGATAGGCTTTTAGAACCTAATTTTTAAAAAATTACAAACCACTTGAGTCTTATGAAATTCCCAGAAAAATTACACTATTCTATCACATCGAAATGGGATCAAGGTACGGGAGGAGTGGCAAGTACCGGAAAATTCAACATTAGATTTGATACTCCCGAAGAATTCGGGGGATTAGAAAAGTCCCCTTGCCCTGATCATCTTTTCCTCTCGTCTATCTGTGGATGTCTAATTAACACATTTCTTAGTTTTAAAAGGCGATTTAATGCCGAAACTGAAGACATGAGTGTTAAAGCTGAAATGAGTCTCAGCTATGACGATAAAACAGGATATAGAATCGATGATATTTATGTAAAATTCAAGATAGAGTCATCAGAGGTTCATCTACCCATGAACCGTAAATGCGCGGAGCTTGCACACAAATTCTGCCACATAACCCGATCCATAGACTCAATTCCAATAAACCTCGATATAGAACTCATAAAGATTTAACCCTTTTATTCTCAAATACTATTTGAAACACCTTGAGCCATGTAGGAATACTTGTTATAGGAAACGAAATCCTGGACGGCATTGTACTGGATACTAATAGTCAATGGATCATAAAACAGTTGAAACAATTGAATTTTGATGTTAAAGAAACAATGACCGTCAGAGATAGCACTGATGAAATAAGTCAAGCGATAGAGAGGATGAGAAAAGATAATTGTAACATCATATTCACTACCGGTGGTCTAGGCCCAACACACGATGATATGACACTTAAAGGCCTAGCTCAAGCGTTTGATCTCCCCTTGGATGTGAATAAAGAGGCATTAGATATAGTGAAGCGGCAATACAAAATGCTTCATGAGAAGGATATTGTCGAGTCAGGTGAAATCACTGAAAGTAGGAGGAAAATGGCGGTTTTACCAAACGGCTCCGAGCCACTAGATAACCAGGTAGGAGGTGCACCAGGTGTACTAATTGTTCGGGAAAATTTGAGAATTTTCTGCCTTCCTGGTGTTCCCAAGGAACTGAAATGGATATTTGAAAACGAGATTATACCCCTTCTCGGCCCTGATGACGGTGACTACTTTGCTGAAAAAATCATTGTCCTCCCACTTAGGGATGAGACAACATTAGCACCAATTATCGATGAAGTTATGGAAAAATACCAAGGGATATACATCAAATCGCTCGTAAAGCCATATGGTGAGGAGGGTATAAGACTCTGGATAAGTGGGAGAGGGGAAGACAAAGAGAAACTAAATAGAGAGCTTGATGATGTAGCGGAACTCATCAAGGAAATTACCAAAGAAAGGCTTTCTGACTGACCCAATTCAATATAAGCACCCACTTAATCAATGAGGAGTAGAGCTATCAGCATGAAAATATCGGAATTAGATATTCCCAGTCAAGTCAAACATACTATCCTTAAAAAAGGGATAAACGAGCTTTATCCCCCTCAGGTAGACGCTATAAAAACCGGGGTACTAGAAGGTAAAAATTTGGTCCTAGCCAGTCCGACTGCAAGTGGGAAGACACTGATAGCTGAAGTCTGTGCCCTCAAACATATTATTGAGAGAGGTGGTAAGGTTCTTTATCTCACACCATTGCGTGCCCTAACTTGGGAAAAGTTTGAGGACTTTCAGGCATACTCAGACCTAGTAAAACCTGATGGTAAGAAGATCAGAGTAGGAGTAAGTACTGGTGATATGGATAATGCGAGTCCATGGCTTCAAGCTTACGATATCGTTATCGCAACTAACGAGAAGTGTGACAGTCTACTACGACATAACTCACCATGGATGGAAGGAATTAGTCTGGTAGTTGCTGATGAGATTCACCTAATTGGAACGGATAGGGGCCCAACATTAGAGGTTAGCCTAACAAGACTCAGGCAGATGAGCCCCAGGATCCAGATATTGGCACTAAGTGCTACTATCAGTAATACACGCGAGATCGCTGAATGGCTGAGCGCCGAGAGCGTTACTACTGAGTGGAGGCCGGTTGAACTTAAAGAAGGGGTTGCATTAGGAAATTACATTACCTTCAAGGATGGCTCGATTAGAAGCTTAGAACCCTACCATAGGAACGACGCTGTAAACCTTACACTAAACGCTCTTGAGGACGGGGGTCAAGCACTAATATTCGTTGAGAGTAGAAGAAGAGCTCAGAGCACAGCAAGAACTGCCTCAAACGCCCTTAAGACTAGGCTTAACAGGAAGGAGGCTACTGAATTGCAAAAAATTGCAGCCGATATTACAGTTCAAGGCGAGAAGACTCGACTGACTGATGAACTAGCTGATGCAATAAGCAAGGGAGCTGCTTTTCACCATGCTGGATTAAACCGGGCGCATAGGCAGATAATTGAGGAAGGATTTAAGAAAAGAGCAATAAAAGTCATTGCAGCGACTCCAACTCTAGCAGCTGGAGTTAACCTGCCGGCAAGAACAGTTGTCATAGGTAATTACAGGAGATTTATGCCCGGTTATGGCATGCACCCAATAAAGGTCTTGGAATATAAACAGATGAGTGGTAGGGCAGGGAGGCCCCAGTATGATGATTATGGAGAGGCTTTACTAATAGCTTCATCCGAGGATGAGCTAGATTATCTTATTCAGGATTATATTCTCTCAAATCCTGAGCGAATAGACAGCAGACTTGCTCAAGAGTCAGCTCTCAGGGGCCACACC
>WJIV01000297.1 GCA_014730055.1 Candidatus Bathyarchaeota archaeon | reverse complement strand
CTCGTAGACCGTCTCTGTCTCGATGTCGAAGATCTTGGAGGCATCGTGGTCCTCATACTGAGGCCTTACTTTTAGGCCAGATTTGGGTATATCCCCGATTCCCCTCCAGGGAGCATCCTCCACATGGAAGGCTTTTTCTAGCATCTCCAATGCTTTGGGAGTACCCTCCGCTTTGACGGCCCTGTTGTAGCTGTTTTCTAATTCTCCCCTGTCTTCTTTTATCTGTTTGAGTATCATTGCTACACTAAATAGAACGTCCAGTGGCTCGAATCCAGCAATTATCTGGGGAACCTTATAGTTATCAGAGATAACCTTGTAACCTTTTTCACCGATGATAGTGGATACATGACCGGGGTTGATGAAGCCATCTACTTTCGTCACCCCCATTTCCATCAATGCTTTCATTGCCGGTGGGATAAGGAGGTGGGCACTATAAACGCTAAAGTTCTCGGGAGGACCTGCTATAAGCTCACTAGCCGTAGTGGGGGCCGTAGTCTCAAATCCCACAGCAAAGTGAATCACTGGTTTATCAGATTTTTCGGCTATCTTGACTGCATCGTGTATGCTGTAAATTATCCTGACGTCGTATCCCTCGGATTTGGCGTCAGCTAGACTGCCCAGACCTGCTGGCACTCGCATCATATCGCCATAGCTTGTTACTATAGCCCCTTCCTGTGCTAGCTTAATGGCGAAGTCTATCTTGTTTGGAGGGACTGTGCAAACCGGGCATCCGGGACCCATGAGGACTTCCACGTTCTTGGGGAGGACGCTCCTGAGTCCGCTTTTCATTATAGCGTCCTCGTGGGTGCCGCAGACGTGGACGATCCTATAGGTCCTTTCCTCCTCCGCGAGTTCTTTTATGTACTCTACTACTTTTCTCGCTGTCTCGTTGTCCCTGAAGGCTTCCACGAAGGTGTACATAAATGAATCCTATCAAGGATATGATATAAACAAAACTAATACGGCTAAGTGATAAGGGTACTCTATGAAGACTGGATTCCTACTTGAGAATACTTTGCTTAAGATGAAGGAGCATGGATTAGACCTAATTATAGCCACAAGTCACGATAACGTATACTATGCCAGCCATAGTGAGATCATGACAATTAGTCTATTGAAGCGACTGGCAGCTGTTTTCATTCCCTCTGAGGGCAGGCCTGTGTTCGGGGTTCATGCAAATGAGGAGGTGACTGCTAAGGAGACAACTTGGATTGATGACCTAAGGGTATATGAGGGAGGGGAGTGGGAGCCTCTCAAGCCCATCGATTTTGTAGCCGAGACAGTTCATGAACTAGGATATAGTGATAAAGTAATCGGTCTAGAGACACTTGATATACCGGGTATCTGCTATGATCATCTTAGGAAGAACCTGCCAGATGCTAGGTTCGCTGATTGCCAGGTTATTTTCGATGAGATGCGAGCTATAAAATCCCCCGAGGAAGCGCATCACATGAGTGAGATAAACATGGCTACAGCTAAAGCTATTACCGTTGCCTTTGAGATGGCCAAGCCAGGGGATACCGAGAAAGCTATTGCTCAAAATATGATAAACCTCACACTTGAATACGGGGCTGACAGAGTGGCCTTTATGACAATGGGAGCAGGCCCCAACATCTTTGAGACCCATCACATTCCAGGGGAGTACCGGATAAAGGAAGGGGACTTTATACACGTGGATTTTGGCTGCTACTTCGACGGCTATATGAGTGATATAAGCAGGACAGCTGTGGTTAAGAGACCTGATGAGAGACAGCTCGAAGCATACGATTTTGCTGTATCCGCTGAGAGGGCTGTAGGAGAGGCTCTAACTCCGGGTTGTACCGTAATGGGAGTTCATGAGACCACTAGGAAGTTCTACGAAGGGAGAGGGCAAAGATACAATCGGGCCTTCATAGGTCATGGCCTCGGGATCGGATGCCATGAGTACCCTTTCTTAGGGCCAAGCCATGGTGAATGGGTAATAGAGCCTGGCATGTTTTTCCAGGTCGAACCGAGCATCGTTTTGGGGGGTACTCGGGTTCATACAGAGGATAGTTATCTGGTTACGGGTGATGGCGGGGTCAATGTTTCAGAGTACCGTGATCTTACAGAAATCCAGGTCATAAGGTGAGGCACTTTAACTAGTTTTAAATAAAATGCGTTTCCTCTATATTGTCTCTATAGGTGAATATATTGAGTGAGAGTGCGGAGAGAGGGTCGAAATTACTCACATACGGTCTTATTGTAATGGTCGTCTCCCACACTCTAACCCATGTCTTCGGAGGAATACATACTGCGATCTTCAGTATTCTTCGGGACGAGTTCAGTCTTACCTTGCAGCAACTGGGACTGATAGCCGCTATTCCTCCACTCTGCCAGGCAATTCTCGCGATACCTACAGGGCTTCTAAGTGATAGGATAGGAAGTAAGAAGATGCTGATTCTAAGTTTCATCTTCGCGGCGGCAGGTGCGGTATTAGCTGGCCTTGCACGTAACCCGGTTATGCTGGTGATAGCTGTCAGCATGGTTTACATTAATACCACTATCTATCATCCAGCTAGCTATAGCTATACGACTAAGATGTTCACGACAAGCAACCGGAGTAAGGCTCTTGGGCTCCACGGAGCAGGTGGGAACCTGGGGCACGCTATTGGGCCACTTGCGGTAAGTCTCCTAGTTGGTATCCTGGCTTGGCAGTGGAGAATGGTTTACCTTGCACTCGCAGTTCCCATGATTATTGGTGTAGTCATGGTTCTCTTCTTGGAAAGTGAGGATGATGAGAGTGAGGGAAGTCAGAGTGTAGAGGAGGGAGGAGCTACTAAATTGTTCTCGACTAGTCTAGTTATGTTTCTAGTATACACTGCCCTACGGAGTATGGGGGTCAGCATGATCAGTAGTTTCCTTGTTCTCTACCTACAGGATATCCGTGGAATGGATATCGCTTTAGCTAGCTTCATGTCGAGCGCTACGACCCTGACTGGTATGATAGCCGCTCCTACAGGAGGTTACATGGGGTCCAAGTTTGGTGATAAACGCTGGCTTCAGATCAGCCTCTTTATTGCATACATCTTTCTGGCGTTAAGCTTTAACCTGCCGGGTAACAAGCTCTTCATTCTGTTTTACGTTCTATACGGGTTTACGAATACCCTCGGTATGGCTCCCCGAAACGCTCTAATGGCCAAGCTTACACCGAGAAGACAGCGTGGACTAGGCTATGCTCTTATGTTTCTTCCAGGGAGCATCGTTGGGGCAATAGCCCCTGTTGTCGCTGGTTACCTCGGCGGGGTTATCGGTCTGGGCAACATTTTCAATATTGCCATCGTAATAAATTTCGGAGCCCTCTTGCTGCTGAGATTCGGGGTTAAGGTGGAGTAGCTAGTGCTTGTACTTTCCACCGATGGGGTATAGGTCCCATGGAATGAACTTGTAGTCGAGGATGTCTAGGTTTGCTGGCCCCAGTCCCGGTGGATCTACTGGATAGTCTACGTCGCTCCATTTATCCCACCACGCACGATGATGAACCCTGTCTTTCAGAACAACAATGTTAAAGCCGTCAAGATCCAATCCCATGGCTTTCAATGGGTCCGCACTCATGGGAGCCATCAGTCTCTCTGTTATAGTTACGTATCTGTTTCTTCCCAGGTCCAATAGTGATAAGAGGTCTATTCGGTTCTCGGCTCCTTTACCCATTGGTCCGGTCTCTGTCCACATGAGGCTTCCAAGATACACTATCTTCCCAGTTACCTCGACTGGCTTACCGCTTATTGGGTCAAGCCATCCCCCTATTGAAACATTTACCTCGTCCCCTACTTTGTTCTCATTTTCTAGCTTATGCAGAACAGTAGGGTCAGCAACACAGGTGCTAATCCAGTTCTCAGCACCCTGATCCAGAAGCTCTTTCAATACATGTGTCCCATCGCCAAGGCGGTCATCATGGTAGCTTACTACAATGTGCTTTGTACCCTCCTTAACTAAACGAATAACCTCCTCGACACCTTCTTTAGCACCGGGCAGTTCTCGAGTCAGATCCTCTCTCAGACTCCACATAAGATCATGAAGGTCCTGAGCAGCTTCCTCAGCCAGCTTCATATCATCGTCTGTGACTACAAAGATAGACGCCCCAACGTCCGGTACATCTGCGTAAGCGAATCCTGGTGCCACACTCGCACAGTAAACACCCCTATTCTCCCATTCCCTGCACCTATCGTATACCTTCTTCATTGGATGATACTCCGATGCCTGGAATACGCTAGCAGATACGATCTTGGGTTTTCTAAACGCCATGGTGGGGACAAATTCACCCTTAATTGTCTCAATCAGGCATCTCGCGGCCTTCTCACCGATCTCATGGCTGTCAAGATGTGGGTAGGTTTTCAGTATAAAGACGCCGTCTGCTGCATGAGCCATCTCAATGTCCTCGTTGGCATGAAGATCGAAAGTGACCATTATGGGTAGATCGCCAACGATGCCTCTTACCCTTCTTACGATCTCAGCCTCTGGCCTCGGGACGTTTATAACCGCCATAGCTCCGTGGAGGGCCAGTAATACGCCGTCCAAGCCCTCAGGTTTGCTTACCTGTTCCTCTAACCTGCTAATTATCCTGGATGTAATAACGTCGAAAGCCTCTTTGGTTATCCAGCTCCCGTATCCAGTTAGCTTAGGCCATCCAGTTCGTAGTATGCCAACAAGTTCTACATCATCGTAGTCCTTAGCTGCCTCCTTATAACCCGTGATGTACCCCTTTCCCTCTCCCTCCGTATCAAGGGTCTTAACTCCATACTTTATTCCGCCCTCTTCCCAGGCCTTTAGAGTGCTTAGTTCCGGGCAGAATGTTAATGTCTCGTGGCTGAAACTCGCTACTGCTATTCTCATCCTGATCGTTTAGAGGAATAACATCTGAAGATAAAAGTCAATCCAATACCATATTTATATCCTATTATTTCTCAATAGATCAAAATGAATGTTATAGAGGCGATTCAGACAAGGAGAAGTATCCGCAAGTACAAGGATGAACCTATCCCAGATGAAGATCTTATGAAGATCCTAGAGGCCGCTAGAATAGCGCCAAGCGCAGGGAACAAGCAGCCTTGGAGGTTTGTCGTCGTCAGGAATGATGAAAAGCGGAAAAAGCTTGGGGAAATAGCTCGAAATCAAACTTGGATAAGCAACGCTGGGATTATAGTGGCTGCTCTTGCCATGGATCCTAAGGATCCTGAGGTCTATGAGAGGTGGGCGGAGCGTGACGTTATGACTGCTGTAGAGCACATGGTTCTTGCATCATGGGATTTAGGGTACGGAACCTGTTGGATAGGTGCTTTCACAGAGGAACCAGTGAAGGAGTTGTTGGGCGTTCCTGATGAGATGACCGTAATATGTCTTCTGCCAATAGGAGTGCCAGACGTGGAGCCTAAGGATCGTGGTAGAAAGGATTTCAGTGAGATCTTCCATAGTGAAGAATACGGTAAACCCTTAAAGCTGTAGTAAAAAAATTTTTTAAAATGTTTTTCTATCCTCGAGCAATCTGAAGGGGGTTGAAGCCTGGTTCATCGACTTCAATGAGACCCTTGGCATGCTCAAAGTACCTTATTACACTCTCACCCTTGTTTGTAATGTCGTAGACTGTGTTAGTGCGCTTATCTCTAGAATCAGAGGTGTCGATCTCGACAATCAGGTTCTGATCGACTAGGGAGGAGAGTATATCCTGAAGGAGCTTCCATGATAGGTTTGCCCCGTACATTATCCTGGTAGGTTTCTTTGTGCCTTCCTTTATTACACTTAATACATCGAGGTAGATTTCGAGTTTTGATCGCCTGCTTTTCAAATTTTGAACCCCTAGCTATCTAATGGTTATCGGATACCACCTATAACAACGAGTGTGTGTAAATCCACTACAAACATGTGTTACTGTTCCAGATGAATATCCTGTAACCATCTTATTCAGCTGTGACTCATTAGAATTTATTTAAAAGGAATATGGATTAGGAATCTATTTCTGGAGAGGTATAAGACACAGAAAAACGAAGTCCTCGCCTCCAGTATTCTTGAAGTTATGCTTCTCGTTTGGCTCTACCAGAACCACGTCACCTTCCTTAAGTGGAACCTCGGAACCATCCTCTTTCGTCGCAACTGCCTCCCCCTCAAGAACGTAAACTTCATGCTCCCATTCATGGGTGTGATACGGGGTGTTTCCACCAGGTGCTACTTCAAACCGCCTCATGGCGAAGTTTGGGGCGCCGGTCGTCTCCTTTATCAGCCAACGAATCTTAACTTTATTAGCTGGTGATGGTACATCCTCGTTTTTAATCTCTGTGTAATGAAAGTGCTTCATTTCACGAATAAACTAGCAACGAGTCTAATAATATTAACCAATTTGGGCTATTATTTATAGAAATTTCTTGTCCAACGAATTTTTTAAAGATTAGATTTGTTTCCATCGTTCCAGAATTTCATTAAGCTGTTCAATGTTGGGTCCACCTCTTGTTTCTTTTCTTGTTGCCTTAAAACCACCCGCGGCATT
>WJIV01000296.1 GCA_014730055.1 Candidatus Bathyarchaeota archaeon | reverse complement strand
GTATACGAGTATCAGTATTATCGAGCACATTGATCAACACCCCTATCTTGTTAAAATAATGCATTAGATTGCTTACAAAGTTACTACAGTGAGACTTCCCAAGGAGACTATAATGGAACTGATACGAGCGCTTGCTGTATGCTTTCCTCAATGCATCTTCCATCGCATTTTTGCTGTTCTTGGCATAACGAAGAAATACCCAGAACTCCAAGGTTAGGAATATGAATGTCACTGATGCAATACATGCGAGAAGAGCGTACAGATCTCTGGAAAAGGTCGAGATAACGAGAGAGACCGTAGAGGACCTTGCCACGCATGCGCAGCTCAGCGCCTCATGCTTCAACAACCAGCCATGGAGGTACGTCTTCGTCTACGAACGGGAGAAGCTGGAGGAGATGTATGAGGCCCTCAGCCATGGTAACGCCTGGGCCAGGCAGTCCTCCATGATCATTGCCGCCTTCTCACGACCAGAGGATGACTGCCAAGTACGGGGTAGAGATTACCACCAGTTTGACCTCGGGATGGCGACAGCGACCATGATCCTCAGGGCCACGGAGCTCGGACTGGTGGCCCACCCCATATCCGGGTTCAGCCCCGATAAGGCACGGGATATTCTGGGTATACCCGAGGAGTACACGGTGTTAACCCTGATAATTGTGGGCAAAAAGATGGAGGAGATTCACCTAAGCTTGAGCGAGGACCAGATTAAAAAAGAGGCTATACGCCCTGAGAGGAAGCCCCTCAAAGAGTGGGCCTACCAGAACAAATATCAAGGAACATAGAAACACCCCAAGTCCCAGCTACCGCGTTTCACGAAAATATTATCATACCCGATGAACCATCTAGAGTAATCATGTTATCCTACAACGACATCAGGGACCAGGACATCCAGGACTACAAGGGATGCCAGCAAAACTGGCAGTGCGAGACGTGCACGAAGAACCTGTGCATACACCTGGTGGCAGTAGCTGAGCTACCCAGCGACTACGGGTCCTTCAAGATACTGGGCTTCGCCAATAACAAGGACCAGAAGGACCACATCGCAGTCGTCAAGGGAGATATATACGGAAAAGAAAATGTTCTAACCCGCCTCCACAGCGCATGCCTCACAGGGGACGCCCTCGGCTCCCGAAGATGCGACTGCGGCCCCCAGCTCCACACAGCCCTGCGCCTAATGGAAGCAGAGGGCCTCGCCCTCCTACTATACATGCAGCAGGAAGGCAGGGGCATCGGCCTTGTAAACAAGATCAAGGCATACCAGCTCCAGGACGAGGGAATAGACACCTATGACGCTAACCTACACCTGGGGTTCGAGCCCGACGCACGAGACTACGAGGTATCCGCCGCCATGATCAGGAAACTGGGAGTAAAGAGCGTCCGACTCCTGACCAACAACCCGGACAAAATAGCCCAGCTAGCAGCATACGGAATCAAGATCAAAGAACGAATCCCCATAGAGCTACCCGTCCACCTCGACAACCTGGACTACATGCAAACCAAAAAAGACCGCTTCGGACACAAACTCGACATGAAAAACGAGTAAAGAAAATACGACGAAAACATGCACACATAATGGACGATTTTATCCAAGAAAAAACTGGCTCAAACCTACCAACTCAGATCCTTGTAGTCAGAAAACTCTGAATCGGGCACTACATGGATTATTGAGATTTGCCTCTTCTGAAATTGGAACAAAAATAATCTTCCTTCAACTACGACTTTTTAATCGGCTATCAGTTTTATATTGTTATAAAATAGGTGTGACTCTTATTCTCTCCTCTCCGACCACAACGATATTGCCATTGACAGGAATTTCTGATTTGATTATATGTACTATCCTGTCCGATATTTGTATAGGAGAGATAGCATTGAATCTCAATAAAATCAGCCCTCTGATACTCTTTTTTTCCTTAAAAATTAGTTTCCCAAAGTCTTTATCAAATGTTATAATGACTCTATCTTCCCGGTTTGCTAGCTTAATTACTTCTCTATCGCTAAGACCTGGAGTCGTCTCCCTAACTGATTTAACGTCTATCCTCATCCGTACCAGGCACTCTATTGCCTTCTTGGGGATATTCTCGTCAGCCAAAAAAGATGTCAAGGATAAGGGTACACCAGCTCATCCTGCAGAACCTCTGCTGCATACCTAAGGGCTGCTTCAATATCCCCTCTCCTGAGCTGTGGGTAGTTATCAAGTACCTGTTCATAAGTCCAGCCATTGCCTAAAAGTTCCAGAATAAACTCAACTGATATCCTCGTATTTTTAATAACGGGCTTACCAGAAAGGATCTCCTCATCGATAACTATCCTTTCTCTCCAATCCTTTTTCATTTAAACTACCATAAAAATAAGTATAAAAGAGAGATATAAACTACATCCCAGAGAAGAACACCAATCACTTTTTTGCTACTAGATGCAGTCCTTTGAATAAAGTTACATACTTTTTAAACGAGAATCATAAGTATAGATTTTTTATAATAAGTATCGCCTTTTCCCGGCAGTTATCTAGTAAACTTATAACTCAAGGTTCAAATGGAATAGAACTCATGGATCTCTGTTTGCTCCAGTTAGGTTGCGATATATATTACCAGCAACTAATATGACGACTAACTTCATCTATTATTGCATTCTATAACTTTGTTCTGTTGTGGAGCAGTATGTCTCTTTCTATGAGTAGACAGGCTCGGTTGTGTTTCAGACAGTCAGGGTAGTTCCCCTTTTTCCACTCCTCCTTGCACCTATAGCCATCTCCATCGAAGGGGTCATCATACTTTGGAATCCCAAGCCGTCCCCTTATGACCCACTTGCTCCCCAAGAGGTTCATACCTCTAACATCGAATAAGGGCCTGGGAACAAGTGAACAGGTATTAAGGTATACCCCTCTCTCAAAATGGCAGTTCAAAGCATAGAAGGGAGGATCAAGAGAAGGCGTTACATCATTAATAATATCAACCAGTAACGGGATCTCGTCCATTCCCTCAGCACAATACTGAACTAAGACGCCATCTGCCAAATAACCAAGAATAGTAGCCCTGTGAAAAGCATAACGCCGAGGATCACTTGAAAAATAGGAATCATCAAAGTCCCCCACCGACTCTAGGTCAATCACCGTACCAGAAAACCCAGCCTCAGCTTTTTCCTTCCTAAATATTACCATAACAAATCCCTAGTCTTTCAACCTGCCCAATCAATACTGTCACCTTAAAATCTTCTATTAATCACTTTCCGAAAAAATTAGACCGGTGAGATGAGTCAAAGTATAACTTACACAAAAAGCAAGAAAAACTATAATTATTATATTATATAGAAAATACTACATGGATCCTAGTACGTATTATTATAAACATTCAAGGCCTTCTGACAGTGTCTCCTGAGGACTTAAGAGTAACCAATCCTACGCATGGATCAAAAATTTGACTAAATTCTTGAGGATTACTTATTGTTCTGACTACTGCGAAAGCATCAATGGGAGTATTTGGGAAAACATCTGAAATCTTATTTGCTGCACCAAGCAGAGTTGAGCCCCTTGTAATAACATCATCAATCAAAAGAATCTTTTCAGGTGAAACCATAGATTTTTGGACGCTAATTGATTTATAATGATCAGCAGGTTTCGGCCTTTCTTTTGGATGACTCGTTGCAGCCTTAGGTACAGCTTTGATCCGAGAAAGACAGGTAGAAACCTGTTCGGCTAGACCAACGCCAAATATGGCAGAAGCAATTCTACTTGGAACCCATAAAGTATTGGGTCTCATGAGCGAGCTTTTCGGTACAGGAACCAGCACTGTACCCTGCTGGAAAAACGACCCAAATGGGAGTTCAGAAATATTTTGCGATAATGTCCTAGCAATCCAATTTGACATGAGAATCGGTGGGTCTCCAACAAAGGAATCAGATTTAACTGCCAGCATTACGTTTTTTGAGCGTCTAACTTCATCTGAGTCTCCTCTGGGACAGTAAGATAGTAGGGAACCAAATCGAAGTTGGGATAACCTCATAATTATCATTTAGGGAATTATTGGCAGAACGTGCTCATTTGTGGGCAGGAAATCAAGCACTTCTTTCGGGTGTGTAAGTACCATTGCCCCATATTCCATCATTTTTTCTGGCCAGCTGAGGGAATTGTCCTCCATGAGCGACTTCCATACGAACAGCGGGCGTCCGAGTCTAAGGGCCTCCCATCCTTGATGTAAAGAACCGCTCGAGTCGCTCGCTTCAACAATAATGCTGGCATCTGAGATTAGCGCCATGGTTCTATTTCGAATGACAAAGTTTTTTGGTTGAATTGGATAATTTAAGGGAAACTGTGATATGGCTAAATGTTTTTTCATTATTAATTCTTGAAGCCTACGGTTTTCTCTTGGATAAAATCTGTCTAATGGTGTTCCAAGAACCGCGATAGTATCTCCTCCATTTTCTATTGTAGTTTCGTGTGCAGCAGTGTCTATCCCCTTGGCAAGCCCACTAACTATTATAACCTCATCCTTGACCAATTCACTCGCGATGTAGCTTGCAGCTTTAATACCCTTAATGGAGGCCTTTCTTGAACCAATAATAGAAGCTCTGGGTTTCGGCAATGGAACTGGTAAATCTCCAGCTAAATACAGCTCCTCCGGGGCATATCTCTCTTCAATATCATTAAGGGGGCCAATGAGCTCTTCGAGAGTATAAGTATAGATTTTCACTCCATTTACCTTCTGCATCCCACTTCCCCTGAATTTGATATGTACAAAGCATGATTTAACCTTGATTGTATAATTAACATCTATCTAAGCAGGAAACATACAGCGAGTATTATATACTCGCAACTTCTTTGATCCTTGAATGTATGATTTAATGTATTTTGATATTGAAACATACAGCCCCCTAAAAAGTGGGCCTACGCTAAATGATAAAATAATAACGATCTCTTACGCAGTGAACAACGAAAAACCCAAAATATTGAAGGAATGGGAAATATCAGAGAAGGGTGTAATTGAAAACTTTTTCAACCTGATAAAATCCATGGACCGGCCGATACTTGTGGGACACAATATATTTAGATTTGATATACCTGTCCTGGTCTCAAGGGCTCATCATCACGGCATGGGCTCCGTATGGGAACTCTACACACTATTTGTCAGAAACTACTGCATAGATACGATACAATGCCTACTACCCTCCAACAACCTGTATTTCCGAGGATTGAACTTATCACGATGCGCAGACAGATTAGGTATAATAAATAATACATGCCCAGGTGACTCAATATGCGAAGAATACACCCAAGGAAACTACAACCAGATAATAGAGCACAATATAACCGATGTTGAAATAACAAGAACACTATATCAAAAAATTAGAGCAGCAAACTTCATCCCCTTTTAATTAGAGAAAATACCCCCCCTAGGAATCTACGAATTTTCTTAATCAACAAGATTTTCGGTGAAAACCGAAATTTTCGGTAAATAGCGAAAATGTTATAGTATAGATTGTTTACTAACAATCAAAGTGAATCTGAAATCAGAGAAATCTTACCTTGTAGCAAAATACTTGCTATTAAATAGGGCTACCAGTCAGACTGAGATCTCCCAGAATACCCAGGTTGCGGTAGGTTATGTAAATGAGGTAGTACACTATCTCTCAGATCTTGATATAGTTAGAATCGATTATGGTGAAACCAGGCTGGTAGATTATGCGAGATTACTGGATAAAATCAGCTTGGACCGGTCATTTAAGAGACTAATTAAGGAAACTATTCGCCTGCCAGCCTCAAATATCGCCAAGACGGAGGACATGGTGAGTTCATATTGTAAAGAAAATAATATCAGGCATGCTTTTACTGGCTTCAGTGGTTTAAGAAGATACTATGAATACCATATAAACTACCCAATGGTTCACGTTTATGTTCAGAATCATAAAGGTCTTAATAACTTGGAAAAGGGGGAGGGTATTACCCCGGTGATTATACTGAAAACAGATCGTCCTGACATAATGTCGGAGTCTGTAACAGTTAACAATTTAACTGTCTGCGGTAAAATACAGGTAATAATAGATTTATATTCAAGTGGAATTGGAAGAGATGCTGCAATAAAATCTTACAGGGATCTCATATGGAAAACAGGAACATATTAGCTGAGCATTCATTCAGGGAATTGAAAGATCTATTATTATGGTTTCATCACCAAGGCCCATTCCCAATAATCATTGGAGGGTGGGCAGTATATTCCTACAACTCCTACCTAGGGTCAGTTGATATAGACCTTATAGGTCCAAGTATGGGAGGATTATTTGACGCAACTCTGGAAGGATTCGAGAGGGAGAGAGGATATCAGGCAGTAACATCAGGACCCATGTATCTAGGCACCTCTTTTCGTAAGCCAGTTTATGAAGAGAACAATATCGTAGGATATATCGAGATCGATGCCTGTACATATGAGAATGACCCTAAGTCTTTTCACGAAGACAGGAGCAAATTTCTTCCATATTCGTTATGTGAGCGGCGAGGGTTCTTAACCCACTTATCTCTTGGGGAGAACCGTGAAGCAAAAATCCCAATTAAATCTTTACTTTTTCTCTACAAATTGAAAGCCCTTAGAGATAGACAATACGATCTAGAAGAAGGCTTAGGAATATTGGGGGCAGAGAGAATAGC
Source organism: Candidatus Bathyarchaeota archaeon (assembly GCA_014730055.1). The sequence goes on along the minus strand of WJIV01000296.1, from coordinate 3,467 downwards.
CTGGCTCCGAGCAAAAATAGTAAAGGATGCATCCGATTTAATAAGTCTCCTCGATCCAAATCCTGAAACTTCGATAATTGAACAAAATTTAGACCCTATTATTATTAAGGAACTAATCGACGAATTTGGACTACACTTTTGTATTAAAAGCATTGAAAAACTTCCAAATATGATATTGGCTTGTTTTCAATATAGGAATATTAGTCCAGAAACGGTTACTAAATGGGTTCTAAACTTATTAAAACACATAATAAAATAATTTATGCTTCATATTTTATCCATGTATTCTATTCTCTTTTAGAGTGTCTTTGGTCCATGGTCAAATAATAATAGCTAGCTAAATATTTCTGGCTGGAGAGTACACCAGCATCTACTGGAAGATGTTCTCCACATCCCCGTTTCTTTTTTTTTCTATTGATGTTCTATATTTCATCGATCTCCATGGCAACTTTTCCCGACATTATTCTATTAAGTTAGCTAGCATGGTGCTCGTTCCCTCTCCGTACTCTTCTATTCCGTCTTGAAGAATTTCTAAAGTCTCTCTGCGTGCTCGGGGTCTGCAGCCTCTGCTAGTTCTTCTCGGACCATATGCGACACAGTTATAAGCTCCTTTCCATTAAAGGATAAAAAAGCAACATATATTATCTAGCCTTAACCAGAAATCTAAAAAAGTTGGATTAGCAGCAGTTCCCAGTTACTAATAGATTAGAGGCTTCAATAAGTGTATCAAAAGTATAAAGGAACGCCTCATTTGAAAGGTTAAATATTTGAAAGATTTATTTTACTTCTGGTTGTATGTCAACAAGCAAAGTTGATAGGATGATCAAAACGCTCTCTACAGGGCTATCAAGGACAGAGGCACAGAAACTTCAGGATTCATTAAAGATCAGGGGGGTGAGGGAGAAGTTTGAGGACCCCCTCACAGCCAGGAAGATTATGGAGAAATTCCAGCTCCCCGTATTCAGGAGAGATTACTTTGAGGACCCATTAACTGCCATAAGCAAGATCGATAGATATTCAACGGATCCCCAGCCTGATATTCCGAGAAGAAAGTGATCATAGCTATTAGAAATCCTGAGTGCAAATTTACTCTATATACCTCTATTTTTATGTAAAACCCAAAATAGTTTTTTTAGTGATATACCTTATGAGAGTTTTCTTGTTTGTCTTGTTTAACGCTTCCTTCTCCTGTACTCCTCGAGGGCTTGCCTGATCTCCCGGGGTTCAAGGCCCTTCATGGAGCTAAGAGTCTTAATCCTCTCCTCATTTGAATCCCCGAGAACCCTTTGAAGCACCATCAGAGACCTGTCAAGGGCACCTCCCTGAGTTTTTTGCGATTCATTGCTCTCAGTTGTCTTTCTCGATACACGTGCAGCGAGTATCACGGCCCCACATCTGCTGCAGTACTTGGGCCTGTGTCTGTCTGACCCTGGGTTCACCTCGGTGAGAGAGCCACATTCTCTGCAAGTTAACTGAACCAGCCGCCTGGGCTTCTTCATGAGGTCAGCCTCCAAATTCCTCCCAGGCGGTAGACGATGCCATCTTGCTCGAGGATGGTGAGCATTCTCTCCATGTCTTCCGCTTCGATGAGTTCAGGGAACCGTCTCCTCAGGTCGCTGGATGATGCCTTACCCATTCTCCCAAGCTCGGAGACTATCCAGTCCAGGCGTTCCTCAAGTGAGGAAAGTGGTACATCTGGCGCCTCTTCAGGGGGATTCAATTCCACTTTGTACTGTCTGCAAAGCTTATCCACCAGGTCACTGTCGTATATGTATCCCGCCTTACCTCCACTTATTCTCCTGCTCTGGAAGCCCAGGGACTTTATCACCTTCCCCACGGAGCTGGTGGCCCAGTCGTTCCCGAATTCACTGTTGAAGTAATCAGCCACCCAGGACGTCCCGAACTTACCGGACTGCAAGCGGTCACGGCAAGCCAGCACGGAGTACAGGACCTGGGCCTCGGTGCCTGAGGCCTCTTCCTCAATATTCTGCACGTGGCTCTCCAGGGCGTGGTCTATTATGTTCTGCCTGGCCTCCATGGTCTCCGCCAGCTTAATTAGAGGCGCATAGAGCTCCACTATCCTGCTGTTCTCCACCCGTTGAAGCCCGGAGGGGGGCCCAATATTGCCTTCACTGCCTTCACTCCCTTCACTAGATAGACTGTCCAGGTCGTGTAACCTGTAGAACCTCCACATGAGCAGCCTGCTCCGCAGCCTCCTGGCAGCGTGGATATCAAGATAGAAGTTGACCTTCCTGCTGTTCCTCTGCATGACTATCTGGATGCACCGGGACTCCAGGGTGTCCTTGAGCATCCTCGTCCCGGCTATGGCCTTGGGGCCGAAGACCTCGAATCCCCGGATAATTATCTCGCCGTTATCAGCGGTCTCACACCTGAAGACGTGCTGCCCCCTCCGGTACCCTGCGTTGAGCACATGCTGGATGGCCTGCTTCTGCTCGTTCCTGTAGATCTCGGTCTCGTCCAGCAGGTACGTTATATGGTACTTCTGGATAAGCCTGAAGAGGGCGGCCTCAGTGACCGAGGGGCTCAAGGTGCCCCGGTAGCATAGATTCTGCAGAACCTCCAAGGCCCGGGTCTTACCCACGTTCTTCGTCCCGTAGAACCGGAGGTAAGGAGCCGTGCTGAAGGCCTCGGGTATCCAAGTCATAAAGATCCATGCCGTCACCACATCGTACAACCTCTCATCAGGGAAGTCCACTTGATCGTAGACGAAGCTGTAGACGTCCTCCCAGAGGTTCATTCCTGGCTGCTTCACCTCACCTGCCAGGGGCCATGGAGCAGGGTCCATGGGGACGTAGTTGAGGACATAGTCATCTGTGGACTCCCCGGGGTGGAAGTGATCATAGGCTATGGACTCGGTCTTCCTAAGCCCGTCCACGGGGTAGAAGAAGACGTAGCAGCTTCCCTCAGCTGTCTCTATCTGCTCCCAGTACCGTTCACCTGGGTAGGGGACCCTGATTACCCTGCGCCCGTTACTCTTCTGCATGGGCAACACCCAGGGTCACTTTACGCTGATCTCCCAGGTATTGGTCTCAAGGTTATAGATGGCCCCGTACTCCTGGAGCACGTGGTCAACCTGGTCGAAGTCCTTCTTACTCAACCCGACGGAGTGCTGCACGTATATGACCTGGTTAAAGTCACTCACATGCAGGACATCCTGAAACCTCAACGGGAGCTCATCCTCCAGGCCCTTCTTAACCAAGAGGCACAGATCAGCCTCATCCTTGGGTTCCTTCATAACATTGCCACTGGGTGTTTTCCTCCTCTGTTCAGGCTTCTCCTTCTTGAAGAGCTCGTACATCTCTATAAGGAAACGCTCCGGAATGATGGCCCTGATGGCGTTCCTCTGGGCCTTTGAGACTGCCTTGGTGTAGGCGAACCTGTCAGCCCTCTCCCCAGACCGGGTCTGCATCATCTTGGGCTGAGACGCGGTTCCCAGGAGGCTGGTG
>WJIV01000295.1 GCA_014730055.1 Candidatus Bathyarchaeota archaeon | reverse complement strand
ATAAGTAAACCTTCTTTCGAACTCTGAAAGTTCTCTTACTCTTGATAAAGTTGTAAATGCTTCTGCACCTAGTCCTTCGCTGCATTCGGCAGCTAATATTATGGTGCCATTTCTTTTTGTTACCTTCGATGCGTTTTCAAGGGAACATAGAGCTCTGTATAGGTTAAAATCATGAGATATTCCCCCTGCGCTTATGATCGTAATATCCGCAGATTCGGATGTTTTTATCTCATAGGTAGCACCCAAGTCATTGATGGATTTACCCCAAGTTTCTTCATGAGAACCAGCTCGTACACTTATAGGTGTTCCATCGTAATCTACAGCAAAGTTTAATGCAAAGTCAATACCCACTTTTTCTACAATTTCTAATGCGTCTTCCTTAATTGGGTTGTTTTCTATCTTCCCGAACTGGATTTCTTCCTTGAAATAATTTTTTCTATTACTCTCAACAGTTTTATGCGCTGATATCCCGGGAATTATTGCTGAGAAAGCCCCTTTGAATCCTGTATGAGGATCAATATGTGTTTGTCCGATAGCAATTTTTATAGAGGCTTCAAGATATTCATTTCTTACCCTAATTGGTGTACCCCTCAGCGTCTCTCCTAGCTCAGAATAATTGCTACTTGTTTTATTGTTATTCAAAATCCTGATCTGTTTTAGACCCGGTTCTTCTCTAATTGTTGGTAGGATTTTTCCGCCACTGTCTTCTCTTTCCCCATTTCCCAGAATAATTGTTATTCGATCTCTTGGAACTATAAGATCTACTAAACGGGAGGTGATAATTTTTAATCCTTCAACTGCTAGAGCTGGATTCATAGTTCCATCTACAGCAATAGTTACTTTGCAATCGGGAGTGACGAGTTCATTTATAGAAATGTTGCCAACTGGATCGTCTAAAGCTGTCTGCATATCATTTTCTAAAATAATCGATTCAGCTGTAGGTTTTTTCTCACTACGTAGTGTACCAATATAATCTTCCAGCCTAACGGATACGTATATTTCAGTATCTCCATATGGTAGCCAACAGTCGACCAAGGTTAATACTTCTAATAAGGTCCGTGAAAAAAGACTTTTCCTGTTAGTCCTACGTAAATTATCCTTTCTCCGAATTATGTTTATTCGGTTACAAGTAAATGATTTAATAAGATTTTCTTAAAAAATAGTATAATTCTGCTTATTAACGATATTCTAAATATTTTTAGGTTAGTTGGCAGATATTTGGAAGTTTTCTTTTTTCCTTTTCAGATAGTTTCAGGGATTTTGCTTCAAGCACGGATTATTTCAGTTTATGTAAATGATAGAGAATGTATCTAATACTAGCTTGATTCACCAAAATATGCAGATTAGTTTAATCTGTCACAATTATTTTCAGTTAGCCTTTATTATTAGAGTTGTTGCTTCACTAAAAAAAGATAAATATCGTTTAGATTTTTCAAAAGAATCTGTTTTTAGCTATTATATATATACCAAACGCAATGAGAATGTCGAGTGTCCACCACTTTGCCAGGTTCATTAAATTTGAACCATTCAGACTCTCAGAATAATCCCCGGCTTCCTGAGCTCTCTCCAATGATTCCGTACTGGACAAGCCCTCAGATGACCCTCTATCCGTAAAGTTAGAATCTTCAAAAATAGTAATATTACTATCTGTCTCATTCTCGGGTATACCCAGAATATTGCCGTCCTCAGGACCATCTGTAGACAGATATTCAGGCTCTGCTAACATCGATATTTTTCCTGGTACAGCTGATATCAGTAAGTATCCAATAGCTATAGCGAATACCACATATATCGTTGATTTATGAGTCATTAAATAGTTAACACCTCACATTATTTATAATGCTAGAGTTTAGAACAGTCAATACTATTCTTTTCGGGGGGTGTTCGAAAAATAGAACACTCATTGTGGCCTTTCCCTCCAGAGTCTAATTGTTTCATACCAAAGAATAATCGAAGGAACAATTCCCATTACTATTGTTGTTATGGTCTCTATTGTAGGTAATAAAGGGCTTTGAATTAGAAAAGTTATCAGCATGGTAGTCATTAGCACTGCATAAAAGAGGTATCTAGGAAGCATAACCCCTCCTAGTGTAACAAACTGTTTGAGAACACCAACCTTAACTTCTTTTACTAGAATATAGTCTCCTCTTTCATTTTCAACTAGCCCGAGATCTTGTAGTTTATTAAGGTGGTAACTTGACACGCTGGGGCTACTGAATCCAAGCTCACGTTGTACTTCTCTCACTCCTACTGGCTCATTAGGTTCCTTCAGCATGTACATGTATACAAGAAGGGTCTTGCCTTTGAGTTCGGATTCTATATAAGCTTCGTCCGTGTCCATTGGTTTCACTATTGTTGAAGGTATATTGCATAGCTATTCTTTAAACATGTTGAGTAAAGCGAGACTGGCATGTATCGCTTCCTCGGTTCTTACAGTCTCTGTCCCCTGATTTGGTATAGTATTTACAATGTAGTGAAAGCATTCCTTAGCTCTCCTTCCCTCTTTTTTTATGATCTCATGGACTCCATCTTTATATGATCCAAAAGCTATTAGGGTTCTTTCAGAGTTTGACCATTTTCCCTGGATGTCTTCTTCGTATTTAGTTAAGCTATCACTATTCCTAGATGTCGCTATTGTTAGATCAAACTCTGGACTTAGGGCCAATTCACTTAATCTGTAGTTTGATCCTCTCAAGTTGTATCCCCAGTAATAAGGTAAGTTACTTTTTTTGGTATGAATTCCTTGTAAGGGGGATTTGTTTGTAATCATCACCGTAACCCTGCTTCCTTTTGAGGGACCCTTACCATGAATTTCAGCAGGTCTCTCTACCCCTATATCAACAAGATAGGTGTCGTCGAGATGCTTCAACACGACGCCTTCTCTGTATTCCCCTTCTTCGAGTTGAGAAACCTTGTCTCTCGTTGGATGATGTTGTGTTCTTAAGGGAGGTAGAATCCCTACATACCTTAACTCATCCCGGTGCTTGAACAAATGCTTTCTCAAGTACTGAGGAGTTTCCATATATCCTAAAATATATTTTATCATTAGAGATTCATCGGGAGTATCTGGGTAAATTACTATTTCATCTACCCTGTAAATGGCTGCAGCTCGACCTATCCATCCTAGAGCCTCTGTCTTCTCTCTCAAGTGACTAAGTTCAGATACAATAGATGCTGGAATGGCCATAAATAGACTATTTTTTCTTTTTTTCGACTTCACTTTGGACTCTCCCGGTGCTCTTTCCATCTCTTCCACCCGGTTTTTACATAATTCTCCCTCTTCTCGATGTCTTCACGTACCCAGTTTAAGAAACCATTGAAACTTCTTATGTCTCGAAGATTTTCAACCATACCGACACCAATTTTTTCAAGACTTTTTAGGAATTCCTCTTCCGCCAGTTCCTGAGTTCTACCCATTATCTTAACTTCTTTTACGAAGTACCCTAGTTCATTCAAAGTTTCTTTTGCTTTTTTGAAAATATATCCGGTACATATGTGAATTGGTTCAGTTATGGGTACCTCTAGCTCATCCAAGCCATCTAGAATTATCTGGGTTGTGTATCTAAGGTAAGTTTGGTATTTGAACTCCTCACCCTGGAAAAGCTCAAGTGGGATTTCGTCGACGTATTTTTCTCCGGTCTCAACTCGACGCATAACGATAACCACTCCCCCGATAAGGTCCCCCCATCCAGAGTCATCCACCTCTACTACCATTTGAATATCGTTTGCTTTAGATTATCTCATATTATTTATACCCAGAGGAAATTCTGGGCCTAAATTTTTGACTCTCTTTTTAGTCTTACTATTGATTCCATTTCGCTAGGATCTTTCCCGTATAAAATACCTAGATAAGCACTAACGAAATCTCCTAAATTGATGGTAGACATGATCCTCGCAAGTTCCCCTCTTCCCCTCGCCCTTACATCAATAATTTTACCAAATCTACCATTCAGGATCTTTCTGAAATTTTTAACTTTGTTTTTAATGGGATTCACTTCCATGGGGTCCGTTAAGAATATACAGCAAATAGTGTTCAATATCTCATCAATACCCTCACTTGCTAGTACACTGTTATGAAAAGCTTCAGGGAAAAAATTTGTCGCAGCTGGGCTCTTGCTGTTCTCGTTGAACTGTGTACAGAATCGGTAAGCCACTGTTTTGAATAACTTATTTCCATATATGAATGGTGTATAACCCTTAATCTCCTCAGCTAGTTTTTTAGCTTGATTATCTTTTATAGGTGTCTCCTTATCATATGTAACTAAATGTTTTTCCACAACCTTGATTGATTCCTGAACATCTATCCACTTGACATCAGATATTAACCCAATCTTATGAGTTATACCCGCTAGACTGTAGAACTGTGAAGCTATTGCAGCTCTAGGCTTATAGCCTTCCGGGAAAAGCACAATCGGGATCCCGTTTTTTTCTGCTATCTCTCTTATTTCTCCACCAGAGCAAAACGCAACTATCTCACATCCTAGCTCAATGGCTTCTTCTAGTTGGCTTAAGGTTTCTTCTGTATTTCCTGAATAACTTACTGCGAATACAAGAGATTTTTGATTTACCCATTTAGGAATGTGATAACTTCTAGAAACATCTATTGGAATATTACAGTCTCCTCTGAGCCAGTCTTTTAAGAGAAGACCCCCAATAGCAGATCCGCCCATTCCGATAACAAGTAACGAATTGAAACCCCTTTCGAAGTAGTCTGGAACATTCAGATTTCTAATTTGGTTAATAGTCATTCTGGCATCTGAGGGGAACCTGCTAATAGCTCCTAACATGTTTTCTTTATCAACTTTTGCGATATAGTCAAGATCATCAAGAAGAGATTCCATGTATATTTCTACATGTTAATGGTTAAAAGATTTCAAGTTTAGATTAAATTTCATTAATGTTTGATCTTTTTATCTACGCCTTCTACGGAAATTTGTACCAAAATCCCTCTCAGACATGTTATTCTCTTCATCGATTTCTTCAATTTCCTTATCAACTTTCCTTATATTCCCGTATTTTCCGATATTCAGTCTAAGTCTACCTCTAAAAGTGCCTGAATACCCGTTTTCTATCTCTACTATCTCTCCTTCATTGAATTTTCCTACGTTCTCATCCCAGAGAGTTAGGAGTACAGTACCTGTCGAGTCACCGATTAGTACCTCTGCTACCTGATGTATCTTATTATCGCTGCTGCTGGATACTTCTCGGGGCTCTCCGACTTCTAGAACCTTCGCAACTAGGTTTATTCGACGACTGTAAGTTCGTAGCTCCCCGATCTTCATCATGTACTCTGACATATACTCTCATATTCAATGATTGATTCTTACTTTATGAGCTTTCTCTAATACCACATATCTTGCAGGCAAGCCAAGTGTATACTTTTATTGTATCAAGGTAGTCTTCGATCTTTACATGATCTTGCTTGGTGTGTGCGAATTTTTCCTCACCTGGCCCAAACCCAATAACTGGTACTCCCAGATGGGAATATATTCTACCATCTGTAGCAAAGGTCCAGACCTTCTTATCCGGTTTCCTGTATACCGCTGTTATCGCAGCAAGTGCCTCATTAACCACCGTAAATTCCTCCGGGTCAGTGTAGAATCCTGAGAATCTTTTCTCATTTATTAAGGTAGATGGCAGGACTATGGCATCGAAATCCGGGTCTTCCGTTTTTATCTTTCTAATTATATCTTTTAATTCCTCATATAGGTTCTCAGCAGTAAACTTTGGGTGATTTCTACAGTCAATATGGAATATACATTCCTCAGGTACAACATTCAATGCTTTTGGACTTACTTCGATCTGAGTTATTACGAGACTAACTTTTCCATATATTGGATGATCTGGTAATCTTGGCACCAATTCTTTCCTGATCTTTTGTATCAAAGTAATTGCCTTATAGAGAGCATTTATTCCTCGCTCTGGAGCGCTAGCATGGCATGCCCTTCCTTTTACAACCACGCTCATCTTCATACTCCCTCTATGTCCAAGAGCTAGGTCCATGTTTGTCGCCTCTCCAATCAGAACAACATCACCGAGAAACTGGCTATCAACAATTGTGGACATTGTTCCAGCACCTCCCACTTCTTCCTGTGCAACAGCTGCTACCTTGAAGTCCCCTTCTAACTCAATTCCGAGATCCTTAATCATCTTCCCTGCCATTATCATTGCCGCTACTGCTCCTTTCATATCGCATGCTGCACGGCCATAGACAACTTTACCCTCAACACCGAATTTCTTTCCGTCGATGAGCTTCCCGGAGTAGGGATCTATTATGTCTCCAATAGGGACATGGTCTATGTGGCCGTTCAGGAGAAAACTTCTACCTTTACCTTTTCCCTTTATAGTTCCCATTGCGTCAAAAAGATTATCAACTTTAGACGTATCATAACCGAATTCCCTCATCTTCTCAGCAAGGTAGATTCCTAGTT
>WJIV01000294.1 GCA_014730055.1 Candidatus Bathyarchaeota archaeon | reverse complement strand
TGTTATTAAAACACCAAATGCAATGAAGTAGTAGACTTTGTTCAATATAACGCTGGAGACTGCTTTCCCAATATTTGACCTTGACTTATTTCTGACGAGGTAGGCTCTTATCACTTCCACGCCAGAAGGTATCGGGAAGATCCAGACGACAAACATACTCGCAAAGGTAATCTGAACAGTTTTCCAGAAACCGATTTCAACGTCTAATACTCGAAGTAAGATAAACCAGGATAAAGCAAGAGATAATAGTCCTAAATAATTAAGAATAACAGCAAAAGCAAAGATTTTAGCATTAAATCTTCCAACTTCAAATAGGATCTTAAAGGGATTTGTATATATTAGATAAATTAGGAATATCAGGATCCCAACAAAAAAGAAAAAAATTCTGATTCTTTTATTACCCAAGTTTGATCCCACTCAGAATGAGATTTAAACATCAATAAATAAGTTAACTGTATAACATTTGTTCATGGATCCTTTCGTTGAATTCCTTGATAGTAATAGGTCAAAAAAATTCATGACAGTTACACCAGGAGGAAACCATGGAGATACACTGATCCATATGGGAATGATCAAAAAGTTAAGAGAGAAAAACATAAGCTATTCTTCTTTGAATCTTGAGAAAGAATACAAAAAAAACATAGGTTTAGGAATAAAGTATCTCATAAACATAGGATTATGGAAAATCGGCAGTTCAAGAGGTTTTGGACTTTTGAATATCCCTAAAGATACAGATATGATAATGTTTGAGGGAGGTGGATATATGAATCACATATGGTATGGACCCGTTTTATTCCACCAAATAGCAAGTAGAACTGATCTACCTGTCGTTGTTGCTCCCCAGAGTTACCTTTTTAAAAAAGCAAACTTGGAGAAAATTTTTGGAGTAAATGATAATATAACTCTTTTTTGTAGGGAGAGTTATAGCCAGAAACACCTAAAGGATTTATCTATATCAAAAAATGTTGATATCAAGTTGAGTCACGACACTGCTTTATATCTGAAAAAGAAAGACCTAGAAGAATACTTTGAGCCTATAGAAGAAGACTATGAATTAATTTCTTTCAGAAAGGATAGAGAATCCGTGGTCTCAAAAGAAATTAAAAAAAAGGTAATCAATAGGTGTGAGAATCCTTTGGTGAAAGATGTATCAACCTTGAAAAAGTTTGAGGATTTTATTTCACTAGTTGAAAACGCAAGGGAGGTTTATACTGACAGACTTCATGTCGCAATTCTGTCAAAAATTTTCAGTAAAAAATGTAGGCTATATCCTAATAGATACCATAAAAACTTTGGAGTATGGGAGTACAGTCTTAAGCCTCATGTAAGATATGAAAATTTGAGCATTCGTGAATTTTAAATTCTGAATAACATGAAAATAAACATGGTTCAGGCCACAGAAACTCCAAAACTGAGCATAATAGTTCCAGTTAAGAATATGGCCAGGACCGTTCGGGATACTGTAGAATCATTATTAGAACTAGATTATCCTGAGGACAAACTAGAGATAATTTTCGTCGATGGGAGAAGCACAGATGAAACTCTAGAGATAATTTCACAGTATCCTGTAAAACTGATTGAGCAGGAAGGTAAAGGTCTCAACGGTGCAAGAAATACAGGTATCAAGTATAGTAATGGGGATATTATTGCATATACAGATGGTGACTGCGTCGTTCCGCAAAACTGGGCGAAAAGAATAGCATTAAACTTTACTGACCAGAACGTTGGCTTCGTAGGAGGTACGATGGAGGGCTATGATAAGAGAAATCCACTTAGTAATTATATGGATGAGACCTTCTTCCAGGTTACTCCGGGTTTCAGGGTTAGAATTGAGACTACTGAATTAGAGCTTATGCAGTTTCCAGCTGGGGCAAATATGGCGTTTAGACGATCGGCTCTAGCTCGGATTCAATTTTTTGATGAGAATATTAATTATGGTTTTGATGACCTTCAGCCTGTTGAGGAGATGGGTTTCAAGGGTTTTAGAATTGTTCTTGATCCTAGAGTTCGTGTGCGTCATCAACATAGGACAACGTTAGCGGGTTTGCTTAAACAGCATTTTAACTATGGTAGGGGTGGAACTTTATTATTTGTTAATAAAAGGGCAAGTATTCTCGCTCACTGGTTCTCTACTTTCCTGATTTTTTCTGTGGCATTTCTATCCGTGTTTCTTTTTCTTGTTTATTTGGGGTTAAAAATCGATCATCCTTTGCCGATAAATTTAGCATCGGGTTCCTTCGGGTTATTCTACGCTGTATTTTCAATCTATTACATACCTGTCAGCATTAAATCGAGAAAATTTTGGAAAATAATCCTATATCCACCATTGGACATTTTAAGAGGCCTTGCCTTCACATTTGGAGGGGTATATCAGCTATTCAAATCACTAAGCAGAAAAGTGATCATGAAGTGAATGTAAATATAAGAGAGGTTAGAGAGGAAGAGCTTGACCTCGTACATAATATAGAGGAAAAAACGTACGAAAAGCCATGGAGCCGGAGCTTTTTCAAATTAATGTCAAAAGTGTCTGAGGACCTATTCATAGTTGCTATAGAAGCTGAGGAGATCGTTGGTTATTCAGTAGGTGAAGTTGAAATCCGAAAAAAAGGGGAAAAAAAGGGGCATTTACTGAATGTAGCCGTGAAAAAACAATACAGGAATCAAGGTATTGGTACGATGTTGATGGATGAGATGGAGAATCGTTTCCTAGAGAAGGGTTGTACTCTCTCATACCTGGAAGTGCGTGATTCGAATTTGAAAGCCCAAAAACTGTATAGAAATCGAGGATACAATTATGTAAGAAGAGTAAAAAACTACTACGGTAATGAGGATGCTTTCATTATGGAGAAGAAACTTGCTGAAAAATGAGAAAATAGCTATAATCCTATAACAACTCTATAATAATCTAGAGTTCCAGGTGAATAAAGTTGAATGATATTAAAATTGCGATTGCCGGTGTCGGTAACTGTTGCTCTGCACTTGTACAGGGTATTGAATATTACTCCAGGTCGGATAAGCAAGTTGGGCTATTACATGATAAAATAGGCCCATACTCTGTTAAGGATGTAAGTGTCGTAGCTGCTTTCGATATAGATAAAAATAAAATTGGTAAAGATCTAGCTACTGCAATATTCTCAGAGCCGAACAAGGTACAAAAGCGTATTGAGGTCGATCATCTCAGTGTAGACGTTATGATGGGTCCCAGCCCAGATAAAGTTCAAGAGGAGAGTATGACAAAACTAGTGAAGGCTGACAAAGAGCCTGTTGACGTAGCTCAGGTTCTTGAGGATAAGAAAGCAGACCTTCTTGTTAATTTAATATCTGGTGGATCTGATAAGGCTAGTCATATGTATGCGGAGGCTTGTATAAAGGCAGGTTGTGGGTTTATTAATGCCACCCCCTCTGGGATCGTTAATAATCTAGCCCTATCTTCAGATTTCAAAAAGAAAGGATTACCTTTAGCTGGAGACGACTTGATGAGTCAAATGGGAGCTACGGCATTACATATGGGTTTGCTTGAATTCATGGATGAGAGGGGCGTACGTATCGATGAAAGTTATCAATTGGATGTTGGTGGTGGCTCAGAATCCATCAATACTCTTGAAAAAACGAGAGAGATTAAGAGACATATTAAAACTGAGGCAGTCAAGAGCGTCTTACCATACAGATTTGACCTGGTATCAGGATCCGCCGATTTCGTAGACTTTCTAGTAAATGGGCGGGATAGCTTCTTGTATTTTAAGGGAAAATACTTTACTGGAGCAGAGTTCATAATCGATGTTAAGCTTAGTACCCAGGATGCACCAAACGCGGGTTCAATCTTATTGGACATCATAAGAGGGATGAAGATAGCTCTTAATAGAGGTGTAGCAGGCCCTGTTGATCCATTATGTACATATGGATTCAAACGTCCACCTAAACGCCAGAGTTTAGAAGAATCATACAGACAGTTTAAGAAGTTTACAAGTGAAGGAATATGAATTTAATCTTCGTAATCGGGACAGCTGGTTCTGGTAAGAGCACCTTTACATCTGCATTCACGAGATTTCTTGAGTTTCACAGGGAGGACGTGATGGCAGTAAACCTTGACCCTGGTTCAATAATATTACCATATGCGGCAAATGTTGATGTCAGAGAGTATATCAAGGTTGAAGATTTAATGGAGGAATATGGGCTTGGGCCAAATGGAGGACTAATGTTAGCTCATGATATGATGGCCGGGTTAGTGGAGGAGTTGAGCAGGGAAATTGAGGCTTTTACACCGGACATTTGTATAGTCGATACGCCGGGGCAAATGGAGTTGTTCGCCTTTCGTAACATCGGAGCCCAGATTGCACATGATCTGACAAATGCTGAGAAGGGAATAATTTACTTGTTCGATGGGATATTTTGTAGGGATCCCTTGAATTATGTTATGAACATGTTTTTGGCGTCTGCAATAAACACAAAGTTTCTGCTACCTCAATTTCAAGTGATATCGAAAATAGATCTCTTATCAGAAGACCAGGTAGAAGAGATTGTAGGATGGAGTGAGGACCCTTTTATGTTAGAAGAATCTGTGGACGCTAAACTAACAGGTATGAATAGAGTAATAAGCCAAGATATGATGGAAGTAATTAACAGGCTGGGTATTGACTTTGCACCTATACCTGTTAGTAGCTCAACAACTGAGGGTTTTGATTATCTTTATGCAGAATTAATGAGGGTCTTTACAGATGGTGGGAGGTTCACTCCTTAGTCTGCTACAAGTGTTTCACATAACACGTTGAAACAATATCTCTCGTACTCTTTTTCATAATCCCTAATATAGTAAATACCGACATTACGGGGGACCCTACCCTTTCTAAAGTCAACATTATTTTCCCTCATCTTTATACATATATCAGTTATATCCTCGAACATCACGTCAGAAACGACTAGTGGAATATTTCTGTAACCGTTTTCATCTAGAATTGCACGCCGTTTTTTACCATATTTAAAAATGTCTTTTCCTAGTTTTTTGTTAATGGGGTGATGTTCCCAGAATATTCTCTTAAGTGGGAAAAAATCAAAGCAGTTTTTACTTACACGATATTCATGATGCATCTTGTTGTTGGGTATGCCTAGAAACTTCAAGTATCTATAACATTGAACTTCCTGAAAAGAAACAAAGAATTCTCCATCAAAGATATATCCGTTATTTTGTTGGGATATGTTCAAATTATTATACTTCCATTTGTTTGTAAACTAGAAGACGCAGGAAGGATCGATGAGATTATGATAAGGAAGTTAACTTTCTTGATCATCTAATTATCTTCCTGTGCATATAATAAGGGTTAGTTTGTTTTAATATTTGTCAATATAGAATAAATAGTCTTAATGAATTCTTAGCCATATGGTAATAATGTATCAAAGTTATGAGATATAACTTAACTAATTAAACAAAAGAGAGTCATTGGATAATATTAACAAACGCTTAATTTAGAGATTATTCAAAATTTTCTCGAAATGATTAAAACAGCATAGGATATTATTCAATTTGATCATTATGGAAAAAACACTTTATCTGACTCAAGATGAGGTCGAAAAGGTCCTAGATATGAGTTCAACCCTGGAGGCAGTTGAGAATGCCTTTGAG
>WJIV01000293.1 GCA_014730055.1 Candidatus Bathyarchaeota archaeon | reverse complement strand
TGCGTAAAGATCATAAGTCCAGCAGAAGATTAGATGGATAATATATCCCGCTACGTAGCCAAGTAATAGTCCACCTACTACCTTAATCAGCGTGACTTGAGCTACCTCGCCAAGGGTGATCCTTCCGGCTTCAATCACCATAATTAAGATACTGTACACGACTATGGCTAAACCGTCGTTAAACAGTGATTCTCCAGCGATTATTAACTGAAATCTTCTTACAACCCCCAGCCTGTTGAATGTAGCTATTACCGCAACAGGATCTGTTGGAGCAATAATAATCCCAAGCAATAATGACTCCATTAAAGTTAACCTCAAAATCAGGTAAGAATAGATACCAACAGCAAGGACCATTAAAGCAGTACCGAGGACAGCATAGCCCATAATCGTATCACTGTCATCAATCAGACCTTCAATATCAGTCGTAAGGGTCTCGTTAAATAATATTGGAGGAAGAAGAACAGCTAGAAAGATCTCCGGGCTTAATTCAGGCAGAGGTAACGTTGGAACCGATGCTGCTATTAAACCAGCGAAAATTAATGCAATAGTAGAGGGGAAGTTGGTCCTTCTAGCAATGAGAGTTATGATTACAACCAATATGATGATGTTGTAAACAGCATCAAACTGGCCGAACCCCCCCTCCATAAATCCTCTTACTTCTTAGAGAAATGGTAAATAAAAGCAATACCCCATTTTATTCCATATTATTTACAGGAATAATTCAAGGAAAGAGAAAATAGCCTAGTTTGGAAAATTATCGGATTAATATGTGTCTTCCATAACCTTATGAGATCTTATTTCTCTAGGTATCGTTCGTGCAGAGACAGAATCTAGAGATAAACTATTCTTCAGGTAATTTACAATTTTCTTAGCGTTGAATGTTTTGCAACTATAAACGTCAACACTGATAGTATTGTTTTTGCTGAAAGTGTGTATGGCTATATGACTTTTATCAATTATCTCGAATCCTGTCCAGCCAGGGTTTTCCTCTGCGCCTTTTACGATATTTGGTCCATCTAGTATTTTCATGTCAATTAGCTGGGGTAATGTAAGTAAAGTATTCATTATCAATTCTTCAGAGATCTTAGTGGAAGTAACTCCATCTATCAACAAGTGAAGGCCTATCATAACTCCCTGAAAATGATGAGGAAGTTAAAAAGGTTAGACCTTCTCAAATCGATCCTTGGGGGCAAAACAAATTGGGCATACCCATTCATCGGGAAGATCTTCCCAAGATGTACCCTTATCTATGCCATTTTCTGGGTCACCTAGATCAGGATTGTAGATATACCCACAGACTGTGCACCTATAAGTGGTTTTTAGAATATGTTCCTCTGTCTCTTGTACTATATCAAGGGGTTTAGGGCTCAGGTTTTCCAAGACAGTTCTATATTTTTCATGGATCATCTGCCTGTCAAACTCGTAGAATTCCTCGAGCATTTTCTCTTTCTCAGGATCTGAAAAATAATTCATTGAGGGATGGAAAAATTCCCTGTCTTCCTTAGATATATGTTTGGGGTAAAGCTCTCCG
The DNA here is from genome assembly GCA_014730055.1 of Candidatus Bathyarchaeota archaeon. Next base: position 1,148 of record WJIV01000293.1, on the reverse strand, counting down.
AGTTCCCTCAGAGCCTCCTTAATATCTAACAAAGCACTGTCGTCACCATTCTCATAAGCGATGTTAGCATCAAGGAGCTTATCAACGAGTTTTCTAGAGAGATTATGCTCCTCCTTGAGCTGATCAATCATCTCCGTGTCCTCATCGTTTAGAGACTTATCTTCCAACTTTTTGAATAGAATATCCTCCTCCTTTCCATGATGGGTTCTATCAGCGTATGTTCTAAAGAAATCCCCAATATGGAATATGGTATCTGGATCAACAGTCTGTAGTTCGTCAATTTTGTCTATCTCCGACTTTAAGATGGGCAGTATCTTCTCGATCCTTCTATGTTCACGTGTAAGAGGGCCAATTGGTTCCATTTTACAATCAGACTAAAATTTAATCGAATGTTTAAAAACCTCAGCCAGTAAAGAGGTTTCTGGATGAAGGTAGAAGGTACTGAGATTAAGATAATATTAGGAGACATTGTAAACCAGAAAACCGATGCCATCGTAAACGCCGCTAATAGTAGTTTAATGGGTGGTGGGGGCGTGGATGGAGCAATTCATAGGGCTGGCGGTCCGCAGATACTGGAGGAATGCTTAGAGATTAGGGAGAATCAGTACACGAAGGGACTACCCACTGGAGAAGCAGTTTTGACAACAGGGGGTAAACTAGAAGCAGGTTATGTTATTCATACTGTTGGACCAATCTGGGAGGAAGGGAGTAAAGGGGAGGATGATAAACTATCAGAAGCTTATGTAAACTGCCTAAAACTCGCAGAGAGGAATGGTATAAAGTCCATATCTTTCCCTTCAATTAGTACAGGAGCTTACGGTTATCCCATTGAGAAAGCTTCAGAGGTAGCGGTTAAAACAGTGATAGAGTACCTGAGGGAAAATTGGGTTTTCAGCGAGGTAAGATTCGTCTTGTTCAATGACTACGATTATGGCATATATAACGAGGTTCTGAGTAAATTTGTTACTGAAGCATACTAAGGTTTCCAGGTGCCCTTCTGAACTGCCGGTATGAAGTTCTTTACAGATTTTTCATTGAATTCCAATGTCCTCGCCTGTTCAGCCGATTTATATGCAGTCATCATCAACTGAACGACGAGATACCCATCATCCCATGTCTCCGAAGGGTTTTCATCCATCATAAAGCGC
>WJIV01000042.1 GCA_014730055.1 Candidatus Bathyarchaeota archaeon | reverse complement strand
GAATAAAAGTACGCCTCACAGATGGTAGAGTAGGCCGGGTACAATCAATAATAGGATAACCTCATATTAAATAGAAACAATGCTTTATCGTCACAGTATTATTTTTAATGCGAGTGCATAACGTATTTTAAGAATCTAGATATTCTTACTTAATCACTTGCTGTAGTTGATGCAGCTACTGTAGCTGTATTTATTTTTACTTGTTATTCCCATATGCGAAGGGGGGAGGAAGGTTATGTCTACGCAACTTCTCTTAAAGTGAAGGGAAAAATACTTCCCTAATCGTGAAGGATTAGTCTATTTAAGATGGATATTTTATATATAAGTTAAACAGTTTTAAGACAACGGAAATTGGGGGGGGCTTCTTGTTCACTAAAAAAACTTATTCCGCTTTCTTTATCTTTTTGATCTTGGGACAGGTTGCTCCTGTTTCAATTATTCATGAATATATGAATATAAAGGATATAAATGCAATTGATACATCTAAAAATGTATGGAGGTTATCCCATTTAGAAGAGGATAAAGTTAATGACCCGAGCTATAGTTATGAAATAATATCTGATGCCCTCAAGATAGACCATAGTTATGACACCGTTCATTGGACGTCAAGACATAGTATACCTGAATTACCTGAAACTCTAGTTCCAGGAGATGTTCTAAAGTTTGATTTGACTGTTGAATCTGGAGAAAGGTCTGATTCAACTTCTATTTGTCCTTCAGGAGATACAGATTGGCGTAAGCATGACTTGGTGTATACTTCTGTTTCTACTCCTTCATGGGTTGAGACTCTGGAGGCATGGTGGTATATTCGTGAAGTTCCTGGGGAGGATCAGGATTCAACTATTCATGAGTATAAGGGAGAGACAGTCACAAAAAAATATTCTTGGACTGTTACTGATGGTTCATCTAATTTATTTGGTGAAGATGATGAGATATATATACAGTTTACCTGCCATCAGCCAGGTTTCTGGTTTACTCGTACATATATATACATACTTGATAATCAAAAATCCGATAGCACTTTCCCCTCTGTGAAAATGGTGAGGATGTTAGATCGGAAAAAACTAATATATGATGAAATTTTAATAATCGAGCCCTCAGTAACACCTGAATGTCGGGGAGGATTTCAATTAGATCTTGGCATATGGTTGGAGGACCTGCAGAACACCGTAAATTTTACAGTAAAAGTATCCTCAGAAACCTATCCGTTCATAATTAAAACGATGTATATTGAGAATACTCTAATTAAAGAATATGAAGAGGATGGGTCTCAGAACAGGTTATATTATTATATTTATGACGTGCTAGTTGATCCATCATACAGATACCCTGAAAACTTTGTCATATCCGTTAAGCTTGAAGCTTACGTAAATATCGGAGAAGGAGACACCAAGTATACCTCTCCTGTAAAAACGCTAGAGGTAGAGGTTCAACCTCCAAATCCTCTGAAATTCAATGTTCAGGTTCCGCCAATAAATAGCAACTATGTGAATCTTCTTGAACCAATTTACCTTAATTTTTCCTTAAACTACGAGCTTCCTAGTATTGACTTAGGTTCACTAGGGTACACCCAAGAAGAGACACAGCTCAGCTACCAAACAGATATAACATTAAACTATAAAAAACAGGTAAAAGGTAGTGACCCAAGTTCCCCTGTGGAGACTCAGCTTATTCCTTTAAAGTTCAGGATTCTTGGTGATACAGCTTCCTATCCTGTAACAACAATTAGCTCTGAGGAGTATGCAGAGAAAAATTCTATAATATTCAAGCATGATAACTTCGCCGATACTTATTCAATAGACTTCAAGCTTGAAGTAGATAACTCCAAGTTCAAGTATTGGCCTTCCTTGTATTTCTTTGAAATTGGTTTAGAGTTCAAGCGGGTTAGCGAACTAGCAGTATTGGCAGAGTATTTAATAGGTGGTAAATCTGTGAATATCACCCCTAATGATTACCTTTTATATCCCATAGACCATGAAGTAATTGTTCAGATAGATCCTAAGATCAGGGACGATGTCAGGCTTTACCTTGCTGATAGGTGGTATCGGCGATTTAAGGAGCTAGATGCAAGAACGGGGAATACAACTGTAAGTTCTATTGAAGAAATGTATGACATTATAGACTCTAACGAAGAGTATATCAACCTCTACGCTGCAACACTAGAACTTGCACTAACCCTACACCATCCAGCGGACGTAGCACAATATAATCCAGGACAATTTATCGACAAATTTGAGGACGTAGTGGACTTGGGAAAATGTATATGGTTAATGTATAATGGATACCCTACTGAGAGTCTAACAGACTTGGTATTTAAGCTAGGACCTGATTTCTTCTGCGATGCAATAGGAATGATAGGAAAAACTGTTGCTATAACAGTAGCCCCAGCTACTGGAGCTGGAGTAGGCTTTTCTGTTGGTGGTCCTATTGGTGGGGTGGTCGGTGGAGTTCTTGGATATTATATTGGTTCGAAGGGTACAGAGGCGATTGAGGGCGTCTGTGAGATAGGGGCAGCGTTTATTGAGAACTGGTGGAATAAAAACAAGGAGTACTACATCCAGAAATTAGGAGGATTCGAAACAAGACAAAATATACTCCAGTGGAATAAAAAAGGAAGGCCCTTCTACGATGAGGATGACGCCAAACTATGGGGTATAGGCCAGTATAAGAGTAATGGGCTTCTACACGTTTATGATTCAACTGGAAGGCACATGGGGCCCACAGCTTCAGGGGAAGTTGAGGCTGAGATCCCAGGATCCGTATACATATATCTACCTGAAGAAAAGACAGCAGTCTTCTGTATCGGGATGCAGAGCACTCCCCTTGACGAATACGTTATCGATGTAGAGTGCACTAACCCCGGGCACTATGACCTTCTATTAACAGCAGCTAGCAAGGACAATGTAACTACATTGATAGACATAGAGAACGCTGAAATGCATGTGGGGCAGACTATAGTAGAGAAAGTTGACACAAAAGGACTTTGGGAGAACTTGGATCTGGAGCCTCCTGAGATAAGCGATGTAAGCTTAAGTGGAAACCGTGTTACTGAACTCGAAAATTTACCCACTATCTACGTAACTGCCACAGATAACAACGATGTGTATTATGTACTCGCAGCTCTACTGAAGAACACGTTCCCAGTGGCCTACGTAACGCTTGTAGAGGACGGGAGCGGGACCTTCACGGGGAGGATCCCAGTATCAGGTGAACTGATCAACGGGGATTACACCCTTGAGATACAGGTATACGATCACCAGAATAACGTTGCCTCCGAGACACTCCCTGTAACCCTTGATCTCGACCTCGACGATACTGGTGGTTTCTATGTCTTGGAGCTTGACATCCAGCCCAAAATAGCCTCTCCAGGCGAGACTGTGTACATTACAGGTGAGATCACGAACGAGGGTTCTGAGGACGGTGTTTATGATGCCTCACTGGTAGTAAACGGGGATGTGGTCTCAACCCTGCCGGTGGAGATCGAGGCTGGGGGCACAGAGACTGTTAAGTGGCACACTACCGAGCAGTGGGGACCAGGCTCATATGAGGTGACTCTAGGGGAAAAGACCATGACATTTGAGATACTGGACGAGGTAGACGCAGATATATCAATTTACATTCCTTCCTATACATCTAAGAAAGGAGAACCCGTGACCATAAGCGGTTATGTCTCACCCGCACAAGAGAACGGTATCGTAAGGGTCTATGTTAGGTATACCGGTGGGGACTGGGTCGCCCTGGATGATGTAGAGCTCGACGAGGATGGTTATTATTCATACACTTGGACCCCCTCAAGTACAGGAACCTACGAGTTCGTAACCAGCCTTCTTGATGAGGGTGGCAAAGAGATATTACCAAGTACAACCCGGACTATACTAGTAGAAGAGCCAGGGCTAATACCCGGGTTCTCACCCTTATCGATCATTGTCGGAGCCCTTTTCACCCTTCTTCTACTAACTTTTTATGCCAAAAGAACTACAGCTTCAAAGCAAATTGAGGTATGACCCATCTCTCCTCTATCTCTCTCAGGGACACCACTCTTCTTCAACGCCTATAATTTCCCTGAGGAATTCAAGAAACAAAACTCCTTCACTTACTAACTCTTAATTCCTTCAGCCAGATATTCTACATCTTTGAACCCATGCAAATAATCACTAAGGAAACAACTAGAAAATTAATGCAGCATAACTTCAGATCCCTTCAAGAGCAGTAAAGCTCTCAAGATCTCATATTAGATGCAAACATAATAATTCATTACCCGAGGATTTCTAGTATTTCTGTTG
>WJIV01000292.1 GCA_014730055.1 Candidatus Bathyarchaeota archaeon | reverse complement strand
GTCTTAAGCAACGTCAACGATATTGGCCATGACACAGTTGAGATCATAGACTTCTACGGTCAATCCAAGGCACTCCATGAGAGCCTCGAGAGCAACACCAAGAAGAATGAACGCCTAAAAGAGAGAAATGAAGCCTTAGTAAAAGAAAATAATGAACTAGAGGAAAAACTCGAGCAAAATCTTGAACTGAGAACAGCGGTAAACAGACACCTAGAAGCGGGGATAGAGGCCGGAGAGATCCTCGACATAGTTAAGACAGTAAAAAACATGGGTCAAGTATTAGATCTTGATGAGAGAGCCGCAATAAATCGCTTCATAACAGACTTAAAAACAGAATACAATGAGAGAAGCGGCTTCACATTCCGGATCAGTGAACTCAAAGAGATACAAACAGTACTAGAGGAAAAAAATTCCCTAATCAAGGAGAGACTTGAAGTTCTTGAGGAAGTCATGCAGGACAGGAGCAGAGCGGTTGACTCCCTAAGACGACTAGAGACCTTAGGGGTACAGGACAGCGAACTGATAGAGTGGAAAGAACTCCTAGAAGAGCAAGAATACGATATCACCAGCTTCAGGACGGAGGTAATAAAACTCGGTAGCATGCATGAACTCGTTGAGGAGAAAACATCCCATATTTCTGAGCTGGAAGCCCGAGAAAAGGAGTTAGAGTCGAGTATAAAGGAGTTAAAAAATAGAATCTCCGCCCTCCAAGCAACGTTAGATATCTTAAGGGAATCAATCGAGTCTGAGACAGAGAAAATCAGGGCTGCAGTGGATGATTTTGAAAGTTACTTCACCTCACCAGAGACAGGGTTTAAGTCTCGGAGTCGCAGGATTGTAGACGACATCGTGGCAAATCTCACAATAATCCTGCAGGAAACTAGAAATGAGTGGGACGAGGACCTAGAAGCCCTTGACAACACCGTCGAGAAGGTACTCCAGGAGACGGATAGAATTCTGGCCAACGCCTACTCGGGGGGAAGGTTAGTTGGAAGATTCCATTCACTGGAGCCGATATTCAAGCTTCTCAGGGAAGAGCCAGTACAGAAGACCGAGGCACTGATCGGTGTACTGACAATGCTGGCCTATATCAAGATATGGCTGGGTAAGAACTACCCCAATGAGCTGTCTGAGTCATGTGACATCGTTATAGAGAGACTGACGAGGGATCTCGGTGAAGTCTATCAAAAATGATGTGGAATCCACTCTTCTCAGTCTTGAGGAGAACTTGGTGGAGACAAGCCCGAGGGTCGAGCAATATCAAAAAGACCTGTTATTCAAAGTAATGAAAGAAAGATCCACTGATCAGTATATTGCTCAGCAAAGGAGGATAAGAGCGCTAAGGGATCCCATCTCGACTGCGATAGGAGTCTTTCAGCGGTTCTTAGGAGATAATAAAGTTGAAACACAAGAGCTTGAAATAGATACTAGTATCCTTGAGGTGGATTTTCAGGATACCAGGATGATTCTCGATTCTTTAGACCTCGAGCAGTCTATAAGATTCTTCAATGAATCCATGAAACATGGGTTGAAGAAGTCTAATCAAAGATGGATGAAGGATATGAAAGGGTAGCTAGGTTGATATCTAATTAATTTTTAATTAATCCGATTGCTTTCATCATATTCATTTTATTAGACAATAATATTTGGGGATGCTTATTTCATAATTATTAAATCAGGTATCCAAGATATTCTTTGGTAGAGATAATGATTGATTATTTACTATCGAAGTATTCTTAAATAATGAAAGAAGGAAAGTAGGGATAATGAAATACAAGAAGATCATGCTACTCATCTCAGTAATAGCTCTTGTTTGGCTACTATCAGAGACCGGGGCCGCATACGGCAAGTCATTCACCATTAAGGAGAGAAACCCTGGTTCTGGCAAAAGAGTCGAGAGCATGGTTGTTCCCCTTACGGTTACGATCTATAGTGGCGAGGAACCGGTTAGGAATGCCTACGTATGGTTCTATATAGATGGAGAACCCGTGGACCATGATCTTACTGATAAGAATGGTTTCGCAGGTACAGGGATCAGTGGACTGGATGAATTTGGTAGCTATAAATGGAAGGTGAGAGTGGAGAAAACGGGGTACGAGCGAATATATTCATCCGAGTGGAGCTTTAATTATCAACCTAGGCCCGTATTGACTCTGCACAGTAATTACGGGGAGACTTATGGTGGAGGAGATTATGATTATAACGAGACAGCTACCTTCGGGATTGAGCCAACAGTAATATATCTTGAAGAGGGAAAGCGAGTTATCTTCGATGGATGGGACGGTGTCCACAAGCAGGCGTACACAGGTCCATCAGTCGAGGCATCCGTGAATATGACAGATGACATAAGCGAGTACGCAATCTGGAGGACCCAGTACTTTTTGAACATGAGCTGTGAGGTCCCTCCAGCAGTGAGCCCGGAATCGGGATGGTTTTACGAAAATGACATAGTGGGGATATATGTCGATCCTCTACCAGGAACCGAGTTCCTATATTGGGAAGGTTCAGGGAATAAATCATATTCGGGCACAGCGATGACACAGTCAATCCGGATAAACGGACCAATTAGACAGAGAGCTGTGTTTAACAGAGAAGAATTTACTTTAACTATTAATAGCGATTACGGAAATACCCATGGTAGTGGTACGTATCCTGCATGGGAAAATATCAGTTTTGGAGTTGATAGCGAAGATGTCTATATTAATGAGGATGAGAGGATGCACTTCACTGGCTGGGACACGGACTCTAGTTACGGCTACGAGGGAAATAAAACAGAGTGCCATATCTACATCGCTGAGGATACGATGCAGGAAGCATCATGGGTGAAGCAATACTACGTAAACGTGACCTCAACTGAGGGTGGAAACGTATCGACCCCCTCAGGCTGGATGGATGAGAACACAGAGATAACTCTCAATACTACAGGTGAGCAGGACTACAGGTTTGTAGGCTGGAGTGGCCAGGGAGAGGCACACTATTCAGGAATGGACGATGTCCACACAATAGAGGTAACATCTCCAATCATTCAGGAAGCGAACTGGAAAAGGGTGTACACGGTGACTGTGGAGTCTGAATTACCGGTAGAAGGGGAGGGCAATTATCTAGATGGTGAGACAGCGACCCTGAGAGCACAACCATCAAAGGGCCTACTAGTCAGAACAGTCTTCAAGGAGTGGTCAGGCGGGATATCATCTACAAGCAATCCACTCACGATAACTGTTACGAGAGATATGGAGATAACTGCAGAATACACCAAGGACTATATGTTCCTGCTAGCGGCTATTATTGTAATATTTGTTCTAGTTGGGATAGCGCTCTTCAAGATTTTTGCATAAACATTTTTATTATAAAAACAAACTTCAATTCATCTAAACCTATTATATATAAAATCTAAGATAAAAATGTAAAGATAATATGTTATCTTTATATTGTCGGTACAACATTTAAAAGAAATTAAGAAATCTTTTAATCATGTCCAATCATCTCGATGAGTCGGGAGTATCGGCTGAGGATATAATTCAAAATCTACAAGAAGGGATATGGATTCTTGATAGGGAAGGAATTACTATTTATGTCTCTGAACCCCTCGCAGATATGTTAGGATATAAGGTTGAGGAGATGATAGGCAAGAGTGGATACGAGTTCATGGAGGATAAGCAGGTTAAGAAAGCCAGGGAACACTTTTCAAGGAGGATGAATGGAAAGACGGAACGTCATGAATTCCGTTTCAGACATAAAAATGGTTCCATCGTTTATGCTTTCGTCACTGGATCACCCTTAATCGACGAGACGGGTTACGTTAAAGGGGTCATCGCTACTGTTAGTGATATTACTGAGAGGAAAAAACAGGGTAAAAAGTTAAGAAAGAACCTGAAAAGGTATCGTAACTTCTTCAAGACTATCAAAGATTGTGCTTTCATAACGAGTAAAGAAGGAAAGTGGATAGACATGAGTGATAGCGCTCCCGAGTTCTTTGGATATGAGAACAAAGAAGAGTTAAGGAAAGTGAAGATACCGGAGCTGTATAAATACCCCGAAGACCGTAAAGAACACCTAAAGGTAATTGAAGAGAAGGGATTCGTCAAGGATTTCCCAGTAGACTTGGTTAAAAAGAATGGGGAAACTATTCACACTCTAATTACATCCATAGCAGTTAAGGAGCAATCTGGGCAGGTAAGATATCAAGGAACCATAAGAGATATCACAGAACGTACAGAAATGCGAGAAGAGCTAGAATTCAGAGCAAAGCTCCTTAACTCGGCAACAGATTCAATAATTGTACATGATCTAGAGGGCAATATCCTATATGTAAATGAGACTGCTTACTCTGAGAGGGGATACAAGAAGGAAGAAATGATTGGTATGAATATTCGGGAAATGGACTCTCCCGAGTTTTCTCCTCTTATAAAACCTAGGGTAGAAGAGATAATGGAGAAGGGAAGAGCTATTTTCGAGACAGAACATCAGCGTAAGGATGGCTCCATCATACCTCTCGAGATTCACTCTCGCATAATAGATAGGAAAGGTGAGAAACTCATTCTCACGGTGGCAAGAAATATAGCTGAGAGTAAAAGATACGAGAAGCGACTTCAAGTCCTAGATGAACATGCAAAGAAACTTAGTAAAGCAAAAGACTATGATGATATAGCAGATATAACTATTAACTTTATAAAAAACGTTCTAGGCTTTGAGAGAGCGGGTATCGGAATAGTTGAAGACGACGTTATAAGGCCCATTCATACTGCTGAACCAATAGATGCCAAAGATATCAGAATAGATGAATCCAGTATAATAGCTAGGGCTGTAAGAACTGGGCAATCTCAGCTTTTATCAGATACTAGAAATGATAGGGATTATCTACCATACTATAAACATGGTGGGGAGATAGTTCAATCTCTATCAGAGCTTACAGTACCCATAAAAGATGAAGACAATGTGATTGGAGTCATCAATGTAGAGAGCAGAAAGATTGATGCTTATGATGAGAAAGATAGAAGATTGTTAGAGCTTTTCTCCGATCACGTCTCCTCGGCCTTCAGTCGTATAGAGAGAACTGATAAACTTGAGAAGCTAGTTGAGAAAAGAACTAGAGATCTACGGGAGTCTGAACAGAGGTTTAGGAATATCGCAGAACATAGCTTTGATATAATAGCAACTATAGATTCTCAAGGTATTATCAAGTATGTTTCTCCATCCATAAAGGATATACTAGGATATGACCCCAGTGAAGTTGTTGGCAGAAATTACCAGAATATACTTCCTATTTATTCATTAAGTAATAAAGAGAAAGATAGGTTAGAATCTGCTTTAAGCTCAATTAATAGAGGAGAACCTGTTTCGGGGTTCCAGTTAAAAGTAATACACAAAAAACGTTCTCCTGTCACAGTGGAGATCAACGCTACACCCGTGATGGAGGATGGAAAAGTTGTTGAAGCTGAGGCCATTGTAAGAGATATAACTGAGCGCATAAAATCGAGAGAACTGCTGGAACAGCAGAATGAGCAGCTTAAAAGGCTGAACCAGATGAAGGATGAGTTTATAGCTAAAGCTACTCATGAATTGAGAACCCCATTAACTTCGATTAAGGGTTACATCGACTACATTCAAAGTGGATCAGTGGGAAAAGTCTCTGAAGATGTAAAGGACTTACTTGAGGTGGTGGAAAGAAATACTAGAAGACTTCAAAATCTTACAGATGACCTACTTGATCATCAACGGATATCTTCTGGTGATATAGTATTGGAAAAATCTACGGTCAAAATTAACCCCCTTATCAATGAAATTGTAGAGGAAATAAGGCCAATGCTTGAAGAGAAAAATCAAGAATTTGAATTATTTATTCCTGATGATTTAAACAAGCTAAAGGCAGATAGAGAAAAGATTGGACAGGTTTTGCTAAACCTACTCAGTAATGCATCCAATTATAGCCCCGAAAACAGTATTATCTCTGTGAAGATAGAAGACAACGAAAATAGAGTTAAAATTAAAATTTCTGATGAAGGAATTGGTTTTAATGAAGAAGATAAAGAAAAGCTGTTTGAGCCGTTCGTTAATATCGATAAGCCTGAAGACTATTCAAGTGGTACTGGTCTTGGGTTGAGTATCTCTAGGGGAATAGTTGAGATGCATGGGGGGG
>WJIV01000291.1 GCA_014730055.1 Candidatus Bathyarchaeota archaeon | reverse complement strand
GATCGTGGTGGACTCCTTAACTACTCTGATGTTTCAGTTTGAGGCTTCTTTGGAAAGGAGGAAAGCAATTCTCAATTTATTTAAGGCATTATCAGAGACTGGTGCGAGCTGTATAGCTACCAGTGAGGTAAGATCCAGGGGGCCCAATAGAGTTTTCCAGACCGAGGAGTTTCTATCCCATGGGGTGATAAACTTATTCTCGACGCCAGATGGTATTAGGATCCTTAGAATAGAGAAAATGAGGGGAATAGATCACGATCTCTTACCTAGGCCATATATAATCGGGAAAAATGGAATAGAGGTATATCCTAAGGAAAAGCTTTCACAGTCTACATTATCAAGTTTGAATTTTTTGTAATATCTTATGAGCCAATTTATGAGGGTCATTCTCATAGATGAGATCTATTTTGAACATTTTCGCGAGGTTAGTGTCCGATTCTGAGTAAGGTCTTGTAGATATAATAATTGCTTTCTCTGCATCAATATTTGAGATCTTAGAGTATGTCTCAGCTATCGTGCTTGACGCTTCTCCACCAGTTGAGTATTCAATTATGATTCTTGTACCCTCATCATACTCCAGCAGGCAATCTATCTTGATATTCCCAAGTTTTTTTATTGTTAACTGTTTGTCCGTGGTAACTTTCCATTTTTCTGGTATATTTTCTTTTAAAATTTTTAGTGATTCCTTCAGTGTTACTTCTTCTGCTAGCTTCTTTGCTATTGATTCAATTGTCCTTCCTTTTATCCAGTAATCATCGAAGACTTGGGCCATTGATTGACAGTAAAAATCGTTATTAGAGTATATTTTATCCCCGTATCCGGCGATTGTTGGCATAAACATTAACGCTCTTTTGCCATCGACGAGTAATAATTCAAACCCAGTTTCTATGTCTCTAATTGTTTCCTGAGGAATTAGTTCTAAGAGGCTTGCTAAAGAGGTGTAATCTAGCTCTGAGAGAATCTTTAGGTCTACATTTCTGTTGATAAGATCCCCCCATATCGACTCTAAACTCTTTAGATGACCGAGATTATCTATCATAATTTTTGCTGAGATGCTGCACTCTGAGAGCATGTTCTCGTAGATTTTCTGATACCGATCTTCTTCTGATATAACCTGGATTCTCTGTGGCTCCTCACCTTTATTTAACGCTGTAACAACCTCTTCCCCATTCTTTGATATTCTCCAGTTTTCATCGAAGAAACTATCCATGGCTAAAACAAAGCTCTCAGTATTTGTCCATAGCCCAGTATCCTCTTCTGTTGATAGACTCATTGAGTCTTCCATAGTGAACGTGAAAAATACCTCTTTTCCATCTTTTATTATGAATCGGAAGCGATCCAGTTTCTCAAGATGATTTACCCTAACATATTTCAGGTATTCCTTTATTCGTTCAACCAGATCTAATGTTATCTGCGTAAGTAAATAAACCTCCACGCCTTCGGAATTCAGAGATTTTATCAATTTATCTAGGTTTACAAACTCGAACCTGTAGAGGTCATCGCCCGGTATGTATATTTTTACTTCGTCTTCAGCGCGTTTTAACATCGAGTCTATGAGATTAAATACCTGTGGCCTCCCCTGCAGTATCCTGAAGGTGGTCTCCTCATAGGAGACTGTTTTATCACTTATTTTGTCAAATTCCTCTATTATTGTGTCTTTGTGCTCTTGAAGGCTATCTATTCTTCTCCTGAATTTCGCTAGATATCCTGAAAGGGCTTCCCTGGTATCAGTTGGTATGAATTTTTTCGGCCTTTCCGGTGTCTCGGATACGAATCCTTTCTCCACTAATGAATCTAAAATTCTGTATGTTTTTACTCTATTATAGTCTAGCTGACTAGCTACCTGTGAAGCTGTTGCTGGCCCCCCTTTCACCAGAAGAATGTAAATGGAAGCCTCCTCAGTGTTCAAACCGAACTCTGATAATTGTTCAACAATAGATTCATCGCTCATGGATACTCAGCTGGCTTTGAAAAGTAATTAGAATCTTATCTAATTTAAATTTGTACGTACAAGCTAAACAAACAACGTTTCTTTTTTTTAAAAACTCAGTTTATATCCATTTCAATATTTCTGGCTTATTTTCCTTAAATGCAAGGTGGTTCGCAAATAATGAGTTGAATTTAGCGATTTCCTCCTTTGCTTGGGCATCCGAGTTTAACAGGAACATTGCTGTGGCCTTCTTATCTAGCAGTCTTTTCCTGAGTTGTCTAGTTAACTCATAACTGAATGTGAACCCTAATGCTAGTGAAATTAACGTGATGCTATCGAATATGAGGGAAAATCCTTCATTTTTTTCATCCAGTATGGGCGTCAGCATTGTATGTTCCTCAATAACATGCACCTCAACCTCTTCTTGCTCGTATAACCTGGCATAAAGAGGACTATCTTTGGTGGATAATAATAAAATCTCTTTATCGTTTGTTTTACATTCTATGATGAAGGATCTCACAAGTTTCTCGTAATGTGACAAACGATCGTACTCAAGTATGAATAATTTATTCTTGATATCATCATGACTCATATTGAATCTTACCGAAAAATTGTTGACCTTAGATTCTTCTATTGCATGAGATATTTCCTCTAGAAATGTTTCCCTATTTATCGATTTGCTAAGTAACTTTTCAGCACCAGACCTCAGACTCATTTCCTTATCGACGTTTCTGGATAATACGCTAAATAGAATAACTGGAATATGTGTTGTTTCTGGGGCATCCTTTATACCCCGACTTAGCTCAAAGCCTGTCATTTTCTGCATAACTACATCGCTTATCACTAGGTCTGGTTGTTCATCTCCGATCTTTTCTAGAGCTTCCTCACCACTGGTGGCTGTTTTCACTTTATACCCATGATCTTCGAGTAATTTCTGGTACAGCCTTAGAAGATCAGGTTCATCATCAACAATGAAAACTTTCTCAGACACGATTATGAAAAGCTTCTATTGAATAATAATCTATCCGTTTCAATACTTACTATCGAAGGATAAATGCTATCATACTCTTGATTTTAGACAAGAAGAATATCGATTAAGCATCATTCTCAGTATGATATGGCACAGGTAACGTGAAAATGAATGTTGATCCTCTGCCTACCCCCTGCGATTCGGCCCACATCTCTCCACCATGAAGTTCTACGAAATCCCTTGAGATAGTGAGTCCTAAACCTATTCCATTAGTATATTCTGCTGGTTTTTCTATGTGAGGGAATGGCTTGAAAAGCTTATCAAGGTCCTCATCACAGAGACCTATACCCTCATCAATTACCTTAATAATTACTTTGTCCGAGTTCTCTTTCACTTTCAATTTGATCTCGGTCTCCCTTGGGCTATACTTGGATGCATTAGTTAGTAGGTTTATCAGTACCTGGCTTATTCTGGTGGGTTCTAGCTTACATTTTGGAGTATTCTCTATATCTAGAGATAGTTTCTGCCCTTTTTCTCTTAAGACTGGTTTGATCTCTTCTTTTGCTTCCTCGATAAGTTCCACGACATCCGTGTATTCCATCTCCATCTCTAGTGTCCCCGTCTCAAGTCTTTGCTGATCAAGCATATCATCTGTGAGTTTTTGCAGTCTCTTTGAGTTCCTTTCAACTATCTTTAAGAGCTCATCAATTTCTTCAGGCACTTTCCCGGCTCCTCCACTCCTGATATAATCAACATATCCTTTTATTGAGGTCAGAGGAGTCCGAAGTTCATGGGTGGCCATTCCCATTACCTGGTCCTTTAATTTATTTGCTTTCTTTAGTTCTTCATAAGCTCCTTGAAGCTCCTCCGTGCGTTCCTCAACTCTATTCTCAAGATCATTCATTTTTCTTAGACGTCTAATCGCTAATGCTATATTATCTGAGAATATTTCCATTAACTTTTGATCTTTTTCGTCATAGTCATTAAGCTTCTCGCTCTCGATATTAATGACTCCAATTACTTTTTTCCCATCTATGATGGGTATTACGAGCTCTGATAGAGAAACCGAGCTATTTCCGTTACTATAAGGAATATAATCTTCATCCTCCCTGGTATCTGGAACTAATTGAGATCTACCTGTCCGTACCGCTCTTGCAATGACACTTGATTGGTCTTTTGATAAGGTACCTACTTGTACCGGCTCTGCGTACTGTATTGGTTTTATCTTTTCTCCTTCAACAATTCCGATACCTGCCTAGAATAACCCATGGCATCGGTTATGAATCCTAATGTTGTGCGAACAACCTCATCGAGAGTTGATGCTTTATGAAGCAATTTACTATATTTTTCTAGGGCCTCCAGCGTATTCTCGTAATTGATCCTTTTTATATCAGAACTGAGGTGCCTGGTCAGTATCTCAATTAGTTTTCTATCATTCTCCGTGAAAGCGTTTACTTCAGGGCTTTCTACATTTATTAGAAGACGGGGTTCGCCATCGATTTTCACAGGTACAGTTAGCTCTGACAATGCAATCCATTCCCTCGGACCCTTAATATAATCGCTGTCTTCCCTTGTATCGTTAATAAACTGGGTTTTACCGGTTCTCGCTGCTCTAGCTGTGATCCCTGGTCCATTAATGGGGATTTGTAATATCTCTGAACCATATGAGAATACATCAATTAGGTACCCGTCCTCGATTTTTATTAGATCAATTACAGGAAATCCTAAGGCATCCTGTAAAAGAGTATATGTTAGTCTACATACCTCTTCAAGTGTTTTAGCCTCCGCAATCTTCGAAGTATGAATATGGAGGGCTTCTAGACCTCGTTCATATTTTGCTTGCTCTGTTATCTCCCGTGTTATTACCCCGATTCCCTCTTCAATCTTGAAGACCTTTACATCAAAAACTCTGCCATTAAGCCTCGTACTATCTTCGTGCCTGAATTCGACAGGATCACATGTCACCATTACTTTCCTGTATAACTCCAGTTTCTCCTTTCCCATATCGGGAAAGATATCTTCGATATGTCTGCCAATAATCTCCCCATATTTTAAACCGGCTTGCTGCAACCAGCTTTCATTGGCATTAAGCACCCTAAGGTTTTCATCAAGCATAAGAAAGCCATCAGTTGCAGAGATCAAGAAACGGCTTAACCATACATCCATTAGGTTATTAATCGGTCTACTGTATACTTAAGAATTTTTTAACCTGCTCTTTTATCTAAATGTATTGTTTTTATAATTTTTCTTGGTATCGGCTGATTTCAGGGTATGGGTTCAGGCGTGTAAGGTGGCATCAATTAGAAAAAATCCATGGATAAAACTATTTTTTTGTTATGCTTAGGATTATTTACCATTAATTCTCTAGATAAGTTTAGATTAGGTATTTTTACAGGGAACTATTCTTTTTATTGGGTTTCGGTGATTATTTGGTAGATGGTTCTTAAGGAGTGGTTATCAAGGCTCATTTCCACGCACCTGTATCTAGGTGCATTTATTACATCGATCTTTTTCCCTGTGCCTTACATTTTATTGATGACTGTTCTCCATCCTTCCCTTAACCCTATACTACTCGGTCTAGTTACTGGTTTAGGTGCAACAACTGGTGAATTAATTGCTTACTTTCTCGGATACAGTGGGAGAAGAATAATCAATAAGAGATATGAAGATCGTCTTGAGAAAACCAGGGAAAGAGTACACAGGCACGGGGTTTCTATGGTTTTTCTATATTCTCTTTTTCCTCTACCCACGGGGCCTGTTCTTGTTCCTCTAGGAATGCTGAAGTACGACCTGAGAAGGGTTATATTAGCAGTATTTTGCGGTAAGACTCTGCAGTGCACGATAGTTTCCATCGCTGGTAAGTACAGTGTAGATTTTATTACCAGGTACCTTGAGCCCCAGGGCGGGGTTTTCACCGGGATATTATCGGCTCTCGTGCTTGTCTCATTTTTATATATTCTACTCGGCCTCGACTTGAATTATCTTCGATCTCTTATCAGGAAAAAATAATCGTTAGCCTATGAGAACCCTCTTTTAATCAGGTACAACCCACAGGCTATTCCAAGGATTATTGAAGTGATTGTGTATCCTGGTATCAGTCCTCCCAGTGGATTTACTTCAAAGGTTGCGGATGTGACCTGTGAGTTGTTTACAAATACGTCCACTTTCCATGTACCCACTACCTCTTCGCTAGGATAATTTCGAAGATCGATAGGGGCATAAGCGTATGCATCTCCCTCATACTCCATTACTACTGACTCATCTACCTCGAGCCCTTGGGGTCCAGTGAACACCCATCGAACAACATCTCCTATCTTTATTCCTGAGAACTCCACG
>WJIV01000290.1 GCA_014730055.1 Candidatus Bathyarchaeota archaeon | reverse complement strand
TAACACAGGTACACATACATCCTCTATACGAGGAGTGGTGCCAAGCATATAGCGCTCCCGAATACGTAAACCTCGTGAAGACCTATATCGATTCCCTAAACAGCTACGCTTCCAGAGCGGGAGACTCCCAGAAAGATCTGATGAAAAAACATTTCGCTCTCAGCCTTAGATACGAGTACATGTTCTGGGAAATGTCCTACAACATGGAAAAATGGCCTGTATAAGATAGAATCTCATATGCAGGCTATTTCTGCAATAACCTTTTGATCTTAACAAATTTTACCTGTGAAGGTTTTTAACATCTAATCCAAATCCCCTAAACATGCCACGTATCAAATTCATCACCATCGAGACCCTTCTAGAGATGATGGAAAACAAAGATGAATTCAAGCTAATCGAAGCCCTATCCGAAGGGGCATATAATCAGGGTCACATACCTGGTGCGATAAACATTCCACCTAGTAGGATTGAACTGGAGGCAGAGCAATCCCTCAATAAGAATGACAAAATCGTGGTATACTGTGCCAGTTATATATGTGAATCTAGTACGAAAGCAACAGAAAAACTACTGGAAATGGGATACGAGAACACAGTAGACTTTAAAGCCGGAAAGTTAGGGTGGAGGAGAGCGGGATTCAATTTAGAGAGAACTGTATGAGGAAATAAAAATGAGTAAAAATAAGAAAGAACTAGAAATTATCACTCTCGGTGGAGGATGCTTTTGGTGCACCGAGGCGGTTTTTAGCTTAGTTGATGGCGTAGAAGAGATTGTTCCCGGCTACTCAGGGGGCGATGTAGAAAACCCTACATATGAGCAGATCTCAACGGGACAGACAGGCCATGCAGAGGTAGTACAAGTCACTTTCGATCGGAATGAGGTTTCTTTGGATAAGATACTTGAAGTATACTTTGAGTCACATGATCCAACTACACTGAACCGGCAGGGGCCAGATGTAGGTCCTCAGTATCGTTCAATTATCCTCTATCACTCAGAGGAGCAGAGAAAAAAGTCAGAAGAATTCATAGAAAAACTTGAGAAGAGTGGAAAATATAATGATCCCATTGTAACTGAGGTCAAGCCCTTCGAGGCTTTTTATGAAGCAGAAGAATACCACAAAAACTATTATGAGAAAAAGGATTATAGCTTATACTCTCAGAGGGTCATAAAACCAAAAGTGGACAAGATAAAAGAAAAATTAAGAAAGGAATCTTAAGCTTTTATCTCTTCCATTTTCAGTTCAAGCAACTTTTTCAGAATAATCTCATGACTCTTTGTCTTCAGATCTATCCTATAATTTACTTCTTCACGGTCCTCATGCACTTCCCTAATATCCTCTATCGAACCAAAATGCTCCTCAAGGACCTCATTCGCTAGGTGCAGACAATCCTCAATTATAGACTTAATCTCCTCATTACTAGACATGTTAATCAATTCTCGATATTTTCGGTCAGTTAAAAACCTGAGTAGATTATTCCCCGGTGACAAGAATTTATCATTTTACTATAAACTCCTAACATTTATGCTTCACTTTATATTATATGATTCATAACACTAAGCATACAAATGTCTATACTCCGAGCGCTTAACCGAGAGCTATTACAGACCAAAAGCGTGGCAGAGGACATAATTGAAGAACTTAAAAAGACTGAAATCACCAAGGAAAACTATATTGAGGTTTTTGACTCTCTAGATCTCTTGGAGATACATGAAAACAACCTCAGAAGAGAGAGACGATTACTTAATCTAAAGCTTGGGTATAAAAATTATAGCTCATGGGTGACCAAACAGGATCTAAAACTTACACTGTAATAACAAGCTGATTTCTGATTTTATTTACTACGATCAATAAGATCTTAATATTTATATTTCCTCTACTTCTACATCAATTGTCCGTCTCTCACCAAATCTCACGTAACCGAGCTCTATTTTTAGAGCCCAAACTCTTTTCTCTAATTTTTTTAACAAGTCACTGATCTCTTGTTCATTGACTGAGAAGGTAATATCTGGTAATTGGGAAAAGGAATTGAAGCTACTTCCTAAGCTTAAAAGGCTGTATATTCCACTAAGGAATCCACCTCTCATTGTAGAAACACCGGCTAGAGCAACTGGATCACCTTTAATCTTATTTAAAAGTACCTCACAAACAACTCCAAGGTTGTATTGATTGCTGACACGCCATCCAAACCTATCCATGGCCTAGCCATGGTCCAGTAGAAATAGTCCTGGATTTTGAATCGAAGGATGAGATAGAGAAAGTCTGGCAGAGAGTTAAGGAAAATAATCTAAAGATAATAATGCCCTTGGAAGAACAATTCTGGAGAGCGCTATATGGAAGATTCATTGATAGTAAAGGTGTAGGCTGGTAGCTTAACCACAATCTAACCCAAGAATAGTGCGAAAATCTTTTTCAAGGGTAAGCCAATTTTTATTAATTAATTCAAAAAAATTATTCTTGATGCCACTTTTTCATATGCTCTTTATGTGATAACATGTAAGAACCCGGTTTGTAGTTCTTGTCATAGTAGCGTATATCTATATGATGAGCCTGCACACAGCCTGGCAGAACCATTGTAGGTATAGTTCCCGGGAATTTTCCATATTTCCTTAAAACATATTCAGCTATCTCGCAGATACAGTCTACCGTCTCATCCCTGTAAGGTTCAATATTGCTCTTAATCCCTGATGCTTTACTCCATGGACCACTATCATCGGGGTGATATGCACCTTCTGGACCAAACTTTCTTTCCAAGAATGCCTCGACTGCATTTCTCATGTCTTTGTAATAAGGTGGGCAATGCCCCTCATATAATCCGTCTAGACCAACAGGATTGGGAACTATCCACTTCTCATTTTCAACGAACGTGAACCCCAGTCCCTTTACATCTTTCATTGCAGGTGATCCCATAACACTTGATGCATTAATTCCACCAAAGTACAATCCACCTAAACCCATGGCTTGCATCATCAGCACAATATTATGTGCCATAAAAGATAGTTCAGCACAGCTAGAAGCATATGTCGCATTTTCTAAGAACGAAAGTGGGAAGACCTTTTCCTTATCTAGAAGACCTGACTTGATGAAAGGTGACAGATCACCCGCCGGGCTGCCTGTCTCTGTATCCACTATCAAGTATCCATTCTTGACAAATATACACACCAGTCCAAGCATCTCCTCACTCGTGTCATTTACAGGCATAAAGAGAGTTGAACCTGATTTGTTTGCCCACCAGAGATTAGGGTCAAGAACGTGTCCAGGTTTGGATGGTATGTCAAGTCGTGAATCACTGAGCTTCGTGGTGTTCTCCTTGCATAATGAGATTATCTGGTCAGTAAGTTCCTCCATATCGTTTAAGTCACTTAGCTGTGCGGGATTTACATCTCTTGTGTTTGTTAGGTAGGTTCCGCTGTCATCTGTGTAAAAGAGGATAGGGGCACCGATCCCAGCAGCTGTGGGCCCTGTTCTACCCGTATATCTAACTGATATATCCGCATGCGTATCTGGATTTGCTGGATCATATGGGATCCCAAAGCTCCATCCAGTTACACCTGTGCCCGCTGCAATCAGTAAAGACTGCTCTTGTTTTGACAAGGGGAGGGGATCAGAAGTGGATCTATATGCAAGCGGCCCCTCAGCGATTTCCATACCAAGTCCGAACCTGCGAGATCGCCTACC